>CAVPNO010000116.1:0-69179 GCA_963706455.1 uncultured Acidobacteriota bacterium
CGCAGCGGCCGCGATTCGATCTTGGTAAGGTTCAAATCGCGCAGCGCAAAGGCGCTCAGCGAGCGGAACAGCGCTCCCGGAATGTTGCGCGTACTGAAGACCAGGGAGGTCTTCCACGGGCGCCGCGGGCCGCCCGCACCGGATGCCGCCGGGCATCTTCCGGCCGCCGCAGAGAAAGAACCGCGTGAAATTGCGGCGGTCGTCTCGATGGAGCGGCGCAGAATGCGACCGCCGTAGATCTCGGCGGCCACCGCCGAGGCGATTCCGGCGGCGTCCTTCAGCCCCTCCTCGATCACCATCTTCACGCTGCCTGCGGTGTCGTAGAACGGGACGCGCTCCATTCGTGGATGCGCGCGAAGAAGTCCAGGCACTGGTTCAGCGCCACCGGATGCGAGAACACCCGGTGGATTTTGGCGAACGGCACGCCCGGGGGCGCGATCAGGTTGTGCACGATGCGCACGCTGGTCTCCCCCACAATCGGCAGGTCGAAATGCAGCAGGTGATCGTAGTTCTCGTGCACCGACCCGTGCAGCGTATTTTCGATGGGAATGACGCCGTCTGCGCTTTCTTCGGTCGAGCGCGCGGAAGACGTCTTCGAAGCGCTGGCAGGGCAGCACCTCGATCGCGCTCCCAGCAGTTTCGGCGCGGCCTCTTCGCTGAACGCGCCACGTTCGCCCTGAAAGGCGACGGTCTGGGCCGGCGGTTTGCGCTTCACTCCGCTCCTCCGCGCCGTCCCAGCGGCGCGCCTCTGGCTCGGAAGGCCGAGCAGATCGAGCACGCGGTCCACGCTGTGGTCCACCAGGTCCAGAATCGTTTCCGGATGGTGATAGAAACCCGGAATCGGCGGGGCGATGATCGCGCCCATTTCCGCCAGCGCCACCATGGTCCGCAGATGGCCCAAGATGCAGGGGGCTTTCGCGCACCATGAGGATCAGCGGCCGCCGTTCCTTGAGACGTCGACGTCCGCCGCGCGGATCAGCAGGTTCGAAGTGATCCCGGCGGCGATCGCCGACATAGTGTGGATCGAGCAGGGCGCGACCACCATGCCGTCGGTGCGGAACGAACCGCTGGCCAGCCGGCCGGAGATGTCCTCGAGCGGATAGCTAAAATGGGCCAGGGATCTTCAATTCGGCGGCCTTTTTCCCGGTTTCGAGGAATAAGGTCTTCTCGCCGGAGCGGGTGAGAATCAAATGAATTTCGACCCGGCCTGCAGCCGGAGCTTTTCGAGCAGCCGGACGCCGTAAATGGCCCCGCTCGCGCCGGAGATGCCGACTACTATTTTCAAATTCGCCTCCTCTGCCGAAATCTTGTTCTGAATTCAGAACAGAAATCCTCCGAAAGCTTGCCGCTTGGGGTTTACCGTCGATATAATTCCCCAATGGATCAGTGATCGATGAGGAGCATCGCCCGCCGGCGTCCAGAGACGGAATCATAGCATGGAAGAAGCTGGACAGAAGCTGAAGCGGGCCCGCGAACGTCTGAATCTGCGATACCGCGATGTTGAAGACGCCAGCAACCAGATCGCGGCGCGCCACAACAACGACGAGTTCGTCATCGCGTTGAGCCGTCTTTCCGACATCGAGAACAAAGGTACCGTTCCCACGATTTACCGGCTGTATTCCCTTTGCACCATTTACCGTCTCGACATCAATGAAGTGCTGGACTGGTATGGCGTCAACGTATCCGACTCTCGCGGCCGACGCTGCGGCCATCCAAATGCAGCGCACGCACCTGATCGGTTTAGCGCCAATGGCTTTGGTGACACCCAGATGCCGCTGTGCGCTCGATCCTGGAATCGATTTGCGGCGGACCACTTTCCTGAGCCGCATGATTCAACGCTGGGGCAAACTTCCGCTGGCGCTGCTCAACACTCTGGACGTCAAGAACTTATCGCTACGCGTTCATCGGGTCGGAGGACTGGACCATGTATCCGCTCATCCAGCCCGGCTCGCTCGTGCTGATCGACGATACCCATCGCAAGATCGTGAACACCGGCTGGGCCAACGAATACGAACGGCCTATTTATTTCTTCGAGCATCGCAAAGGACTTCGCGTGCGCCTGGTGTACGCTGCAGGAGAATCAATTGGTGCTGCAGCCGCATCCCGCCTCCATGTGCTATCCGGAGATGTTCAACTATCCGACGGATATCGACGTTCTGGGCCAGGTGGTGGGTGTGGCTATGCGTCTGGATCAGGGGAAGCGACGGCGTAATCGTACCTGAGCAGCTCCAGCACGGTCTCCAGATCCGTCATGAACAGGTTGCGCTCCACTTCGCGCGCGTTGGCGGGAACGAAATTCCGGTAGGGCGAAAGCCGGATCCAGGTAGCCAGGATCGTCTTCTTATCCTCGTTTAACTCGTCTAAATAACCTTCCAAATCGTTCTTCTGCTGCTCCAAATTGAAGCAAAGCCACTCGGAAAACGTCTGGCCATGGCTTTGCCGCAGGGTATGGTCGGTTTCGTCCGAACCAAATAACTGCTCCAAACCATGATGATGATAAGCCCCTGTGTTTTGATCGCGAAGGGAGGCCAGGTAGATCAGGCGTCCGAAAGTGGTGGGGATCTGAGACAACGTATTGCGCCAGAGATCCGCAGCGGCGCTGCGATCGAATTTCATTTCGGCTTGGTCTCGCTCCGAAGTTCCAAGTTTTCTTGATTGTACAACAAACTGTATGGAACCTCCGCGGATTCCGTACTGCGCGGGCACTACGGAACAAGAACCAGCAAGCCTGTTCCGTTGTCGTAAAAAATCCGGGAACGGCACTATTCTTCCATATCCCTAGGATAACGTTACCAGGCAGCAAACGACCGTTCACCAAGGAGAGAAAGTACCTCATGATAAAGAAGATTCTGTACATTACCGTGCTTGCGATTTCGTTTTTCGCCGCTTCGAGCAAAGCCGCGCCCACGATCCTTTGCCGGAGTGCTGGCCGTGCCCGTTCGTCAGTAGAGCGTACATCTGGTTAAGCTGTTCGAGCACGGCATTAATTGCGATCCGGACGTTCTCCGGCAAGGCGGAAATCGCGCGCTAAGCACCTCTCTAGGTAGTGGGCGGCTTATATTACTGCGTTTACAGCGCAAAATTCGATTGCATTTCCTCGAAACTCAGGTATTCTCGACTCGACGTGTGGGAGCACGTTCAGGGTATGAACGTCATACTGATATCTGCTGCCGGTATTGGGGTTCTTCTCGGGCTTGCGTTTGCCGTTCCTGTTCCGGACGTTGATGTCCGGCACTCGGAACGAAGCGGCATTACCAGGGAGATTTGGAGAACATCTTTGCGCCTTCCCGCTACAAACCGATGGAGCGGCTTCTCGATCCGGTGGATCATGAGTTTCTGGCTTCGCAGCCGTCGTATAGCCGGCGCATGGGCCGGCGGTTCCGTGCGAATCGTATTGCAGTCTTCCGCGGTTACGCGCGTTGCCTGGGAAAGGACTTTTCCCGCGTGTCCAGCGCGCTGAAGCGTTGATGGTTCACGCTTCAGTGGACCGCTCGGCATTGGCGGGCCTGCTGCTTAAGCAGCGGCTGACGTTCAGCTACGCGATGATGTCGCTCGAAGTGAAACTGACGTTCCACAGCTTCGGCTTGAGCGCTCCGACTGTCGATGTCCGCGATCTGGTGGAGCACTGGATGCGATGCGCGCGCAGCTGCGAGCTTTGGCCTGGTGAGCGCGCAGCCTCAGCGTGCGCCTAAGAGCATTTCCTTCTCTCTCTCGGGGACAGGCGCTCGCCTGCCCCTTTGTTTTTCCACCCCTAGAGCCGTCTTCAGCATCTCTTTGGCCTCGCGAAACTGGGGAAATCGCTTCTCCGCGTCGCGAAATTCCCGCGTGTGCACCCTTCTGCGTGCGCCACGGTGATCCACCGGATACCGCAAATGCAGCATCTCGTGAAATAAAACATATTCCAAAGCCAGCACCGGAAGCGATTGGTGTATCGAAAATCCGGCTGATGATGATGGCGTTGTGGGACGGATCGAAATGCCCCAGCATGGAGCGTGAAGCGCCGGCGGCTCCAGCCGAGCAGCGGCCGCCCCATCAAGCCGTCGAAAAAACGCGCGTTCAGATCCTCGAAGATCTGCTCCAGGTGATGATGAGCACCCGCGGGTCCGGAAACGAATTTGCGCCCGCGAATCTGCCGGATGACGTGCATCCGCTGCCGCACATCCCGCCGGTTGAGGTAAAGCCGGTAGCGATGCGCGTAGGCGCGCGCGATCGGGCGCCGAAAGAGCTTACCCAAGCAGGATGTGCGCCAGCGCTTCCATGACCGGAGCGGGAGCGCCCTCAAGGACATCCGCGATGCGCACGTGCAGCGCCGGCATCCGTCATGCGGATGAAACTGTCGGCGTTGGCGAACGGGCAAAATTCCACGCGAATCGCGGGCAGGCTGGTGCGCGGCTTCAGTTCGCGGAACACGCGGGCATAGATCTCGGCCGGGCGTTTCAAAGAAAAGCGTGGTTTGCAGACCGGAAAGAACGGGAGTCGCCGCAAGGCTCTCCTGGCGCGCTTGCATTTCTCTCGAATTTAACATATCAAGGTCATTTGCACCTTCTTCTTTCCAGCGAGGATCCGTGCGTAAAGTCAAAATCAGCGCGCTCGGCTGTTATGTGCCCGAGCGCGTGCTCACCAATGACGACCTGGAGAAGATGGTCGAAACGACGAATGAGTGGATTCTGAAGCGCACCGGGATTTCCGAGCGCCACATCGCCGACGCCGGCGTCGCTACGTCGGATCTGGCAGTGGAGGCAGCGCGCCAGGCGCTCGACCAGCGCGGTCATCGACGCCGCGGAGTTAGATGCCATTCTGGTGTGTACGGTGACGCCGGATATGCTTTTTCCGTCGACGGCGTGCCTGGTGCAGGACCGGCTGGGCGCCACGCGCGCCTGGGGATTCGACCTGATCGCGGCCTGCTCGGGCTTCCTCTACGGCTTGACCACGGCCGCGCACCTGGTCGGCGGCGGGAACGCATGAAAAGGTGCTGGTGATCGGCTCCGACACCATGAGCCGCATCATTGATTACACCGACCGCGGCACCTGCGTCCTGTTCGGCGACGGCGCGGGCGCCATGCTGATCGAGCCGCTGGCTGCCGATGACGATCCGCGGCTTGGCTTCATCGATTTTCTGGGTGAGATCGACGGTTCCGGCGGCGATTATCTCAAGATGCCGGCGGGCGGCAGCCGCCTGCCCGCATCGAGCGAGACCGTTGCAACAGCGGCTGCATTACGTGCATCAGGACGGCCAGCAGGTGTTCAAGTACGCGGTGCGCAAGATGTACGAAGTCTGCAAGCGGACTGCTGGAGCGCAACGGCCTGTCCGCGAAAGACGTGGATGTCCTGATTCCGCACCAGGCCAATCGGCGCATCATCACCGCTACGGCGGAGCGCCTGGGCCTGGCTTGCGACAAGGTGGTCATCAATATCGACCGCTACGGCAACACCACAGCGGGCACGATCCCGCTGGCCACGCGCGACGCGATCGAAAGCGGGCCGGTTGAAGAAGGGCGATCTGGTGCTGTTCGCCGCCGTGGGCGCGGGCTATACGGTGGGCGCGAGCCTTTGGCGCTGGGCCTACTGAGCGGTGACCGTCACGGGCGCCGACTTTTCGCTCTCATTTGCAAGCTTGTCGACTGCGGTGACTGTATACCTGTAGGTCTTGCCTGCTTGCACGGCGCGATCACTGTAACTCGGCGTTTCCCGCGTATCTGCAAGCTTCTCGAATGGCCCTTCACCTTGCGCCCGGTACACGCGATAGCCCGCAAGGTCGGAGGCCGTACTGCGCTCCCACATCAGTTCGATGCTGCCGATCGAAGGTACCACCACCACACCCCCCGGTGGTGGCGGGGCATATGTGTCGCGAGTGATGATCGTCACCTCGGCGGGAAGATCGCTGAAAACGTGGATATCGCCTCCGGCGCGAAACCCCTCCACGGAATAGTGATAAGGGATGCCATAATCGGTCGCCCTGTCGACATATTCGGGCCGTTCGGTTTCGGCAATCGCCGGAGCGTTGGACTCCTCGGCGACTCGCCTGAAAATCCGGTAATGCGGAGACTCCCCTTCCCATGTCAGCCGGACGCCTTCCCGCACGTCCGCGGCTTTTAGATTCGTAGGCGTGGCAAGCGGTGGGACAACCGATAGTGTGAACAGGTTCGACCATCCCGCGGTTCGGCGGTTTGCGCCGAAGATCCGGGCTCCGATGCCGACATCCTTCCCGAACCATTCGGCCGCGGGCAGATGGTATTTTATGGTTCCCTGATCGGCCGGGATATCCGCAAAGGTTTTGGCGTTGGCTTCCCAGGCCTCCAAATCAAATGGCCGGCCGGCCGACCCTACCCGCAGTTCAATGCGAACCGGTTTGTTAATTTCAAGGCTCTCTGTAGTATGAGTGGGCAGCGTAAACTGCACGAAGATTTGAGACCCGCGCTCGCTGGCCGATAGATCGGCGACACGCTGGGGAATATGGAGGGCTGGCGGCAACGGCTCTCCGACGTACCCGCAACTCGACCAAAAGAGCGCAGCCAGGAGCATGAAACAGAAGATGCCCTGCCATACCTTTGCCCGGCCCGCCCTGCCTGTTGGCGCCACGAGTCTCAGCAACTTGTAAGGCTAGCACGAGGTTCCGAGCGATACGCAGATCAATGCATCATGACGGCCTGAGGAGTCAGGCATTCGACGCGGTTGCGGCCGCTGCGTTTCGCGGTATACAAGGCGTCATCGGCCTCATGGGTCAGCAAAGTGGCATCGAACCCAGCCGGTCCGGACGAAGCCGCGACACCCAGGCTGCAGGTCAGATTGATGTTGCTCTCCGCGATTTGGAATGGGGACGCCGCCATGGTGGCGCGGATCTGTTCGGCCCGCAGGGTTGCGTCTGCCAAATCGCAGCCAGGCAGCACGATCAGAAACTCCTCACCGCCGTAGCGGCACACCGAGTCATAGGAACGGACACAGCATGTAATTCTTCGAGCCGCTTCCTGCAACACGGCATCGCCGGCTGCGTGGCCTAGCGTATCGTTGATCTGTTTGAAGCTGTCCAAATCCGCCATGAGGAGCGAGATCGAACTGGACTCCCTCTCAGCTCGCTTCAATTCGCGGCCGAGAATGTCGAGCATCGCGTTACGGTTCCAAAGTGAGGTGAGCGGATCATGCGTGGCTAGCTGGCGCAACGCTTCCCGGCCTTGCACGACTTCTTCCTGCAGGTCCAGAATCCTTCGCCCGGCGCGAACTCGAACGCGCAACTCGTGGCTGTCCACGGGTTTGCGGAGGTAATCGTCGGCGCCTGCCTCCATGCCCTCGACCAGCTCTTCGGCACTGTCTTTAGCCGTGAGCAGCAGAATGTAGATGTACGGCTCTTGATTTTCTCCCGCACGCGGCGGCAAACCTCGACGCCATCAAGTCCGGGCATCATCCAGTCGAGAATCGCAAGCCTCGGAGGATCAGTAGCTTGGAGGGCTGCCAGAGCCTCGATGCCGTCTGATACCGCGACCACATCATATCCCCACTTGCGCAGCATCCGCTCGAGGACCATCCGAAATCCCGAATTGTCATCCGCGACCAGCGCCTTCAAGGCGAGCTCCTACACGCGGCTCTACCGAGCCGTCTGATCTTATATCGGCAGGAGCAGGGCTTCCGCTTAGGCACCTGGCCGTGGAACAATGAGCCTGGGGTGCGGTAGATGGCCAGCCACGGTCTCACGGTCGGCTTTATTTGGCTGATCGTAAGGGGTTTCCCCAGCCCTGCCACTGCGCAACACACGATTCCCGCCCAGCCTTCCGAAGTCGTCTTGCGCGGCGGTACGCGGGAAGTCCTGCTCGATTTCGTGGTGCGCGACAAGCACCAGAGGGAAGTCAAAGATATCCGTCTCGAAGAAGTGGAGATCTATGAGGACGGCGCCCGCCAAACACTAAAAAGCTTTCAGTACCGGAGCGGCAAAGAAGCACAGCCGGTCACTCCAGGCGTTAGCAAGGATACTGCCCAGGCAGTCAAGCTCGATCCATTGCGTGAGATCAACCTCGTGACGATGGTCTTCGCCGGCATGAGCCCGCAAAGCCGGCAACAGGCGGCCGCCATGGCGCACGACTTTTTGCGGACTGAGCCGGGGCCGAACACCTGGATCGGCGTCTTCACCTTGAAATACAAGCTGGCCGCCGTTCAACCCTACACAGCAGATCTTCAGCTCTTGAACCAGGCTGTCGACGGCGCATCGACCGGCCAGTACCAGCAGTTTGCGAAAGAGAATCTCGCACTCATGCAGCGCACCAATTCCCTGGAAGCTTATCCGCGGCAATTCCAGCCGTTGCAGCCCGGCTCGGCGGAGGAGCGTGGGCCGACGCCAGACGCCGTGTTCGGTCCCATGGAGGCCGCCATACAAAAAGTGACCCTGCGTCTGCTGTTCCGGCAGGAGGGCACTCGAACTATCGACGCTCTGCGTTCTCTCATTCGGCAACAGGCGCAAATCCCGGGCCGCAAAACGGTTTTGTTATTTTCCGAAGGCCTAGTCATCCCTCCGGAACAGCCAGAGCTCCTGGAATCGGTGATAAGCGAAGCCAATCGCTCCAACCTCACTTTCTACGCTCTCGATGTGCGCGGCCTGAGCACGGTCTCGAACTCCAGGCTCTCGGCGCTGACCCAGGACGCTTTGCAATCGTCCATGGAACAAATTTCGGACGTCGGACCAAGTGTCATGAGCACGGATCTGCAATCGAACGCACGGCACCTCGCCGCCGGCACCGGCGGTTTCGCCATGGACAACAGTAACGATCTGCGCTCGCCGCTCCGCCGCGTGATGGAAGATGTGCGCTCCCACTATGAAGTCACGTACGCTCCCGTCTCCACCAACTTCGATGGCCATTTTCGCAAGCTGGCCGTGCGCCTCACGCGTCCAGGCGTGACAGTGCAGAGCCGCGCCGGATATTACGCGCTGCCCATGATCGCTGGCGAAGCCCTGGCGCCGTTTGAGATGGCCGCGCTCAAGGTTTTGACCACGCAGCCCGAGCCGCATGCGTTTCCATTCCACGCGGCGGCTCTGCGCTTCGGCGCTGCCGCAGGCGGCCATATATATCGGTTTGTGGTCTCGATTCCCAGCTCCGCGTTGCGCTTTGAGGAAGAACCAGCCAAGAAGAGCGTGGCGATTCACATCTCCGCGCTGGGCTTGATTAAGGATGAACGGGGCCAGGTAATCCGGAAAGTCTCCAAGGATCTTTCGTTCGAGGCGCCGGCCGACAAGCGCGCCGAGTTTCAAAGCGGCGACACCAACTTAATCCTGCCGCTCGACCTTCCCGCGGGGGTTTATCACCTGGAAACCGCGGTGATCGATCGCGTGGCGGACCGGGCGAGCGTGCGCCGTTCCGTCCTGGTGGTGCCCGACGCGACGGCCGGCTCTCAGGCGAGCGATTTCGTCTGGGTGCGCCGCGTGCAGCCCTCGGCGGATCGCGACCTGTTCAATCCGCTGGATACGGCGGCGGGAAATATCACCCCGGCATTCGATCCCGCTTTCGCAAAATCCGATGTGGCGCATTTTTACTTCGTCGTGTATCCTGCTCCCGGCGCTTCCGGCAAACCGGTCAGCGAGATGATCGTTTCGAAAGACGGAAAAACAATCGCGGCGGTTCGCCTCGATCTTCCCGAGCCAAATCCGGACGGCTCGTACCCCTTCTTGGAGAGCCTTCCCACGGCGACGCTTGAACCCGGCCAGTACGACGTGCAGGTGAAGACCAGCCAACAGGGCCAAACGTCGCTGCTCGCGTCCCAGTTCCTGGTCCGGTAGTTTAGTGTTTGGATTCCAGCTCCGCTTTGAGCTGGCGGTAGGCCGTCTCTTCGAAATTGAGCTTCAGCCGCTCCCGGCCTTCGCTCCGGGGGTCCCCGGCGCGCGGGCCGTCTTTCTTCAGGCAGCGCCCCAGAAAGAGGACGGCCTCGGCATCTTCGGGAGCACGATCCAGCAGCGCTCGAAAAGTCTCCGCGCCCTGTGCGAAGTCTCCTCGTTTCCAAAGAGCGTACCCCACGTTGAAATAATAGTCGGGATCAGCGGAATCGCCTCCGAGGGCGCGCCGAAAGTTATCCAGAGCGCCAGGTTTAAGCGCCCGGGACTGGGCCGCGCCCAGATCGTTAATCACTTCGCTCAGCGGTACCGTCGCCACCACGGTCTCGAAGCTCTTTTCGGCGCCCGCGAAATCGGCTTTGTAATAGCGGCACAATCCCAGTAGAAACAGCGCTTCGAAGTAGTGAGAATCCGCGCGATTCACTTTTTCCAGCCAACCCACGGCGATATCGTAATTCTTTTTGTCCCACTCCATCTTGCCCAACTGGAAGTTGGGCGCCGAGAAACGAGGGTCCAGCCGGGCGGCTTGCGTAAACAGACGGTGCTTCTGGTCGGGTCCCGAAGCCATGAGTCCGCGAATATAGTTTTCCACGGCATCCAACCGCAGCGGAGGGCGGTCCCGGCGAAAGTCCTGTTCGGTGATGGCCGTCCGGGGCGCGAGGAATTTCAGGCAGCGCCAGGCCAGGTTAGTTTCGAGCGACGCCAGATCTTCGAGCGCGCCGATCTCTTCGAACTCCGGTCCCTGCCGCGTGCGCTTGAGGTCCAGCACTCGGGCGGATACGTGCAGAGTGTCGCGCGGCGAGACCGTGGGGCCAGAACCATTCGGAGAGGCCGGAAGTCTCCGCGCCCGGCTGTGACGCTGTAGAAATCTCAAAATGTCCGTAGATGACCTGCGAAGCATCGAGCGCTTCACCCAGTTTGATTACCGAAGCGTGCGTGAGTACCGCGTTCGCACGAATGGACAGGCGGCGATATGCTTCCAGCCGGTCCTCGCGCGAGAGCACCAGCACACCCTGCGCGCTGAGCGACTCGCGAATGGTTTCCGCAATGCTCTCGCCGATCCAGTCGATGTTTTGCGTTGTGGATTCGTTGAAAAACGGCAGGACCAGGACGGTGTCCGCCCGAGCCATCGCCTCCCCAAACAGGACGAGGCCCAGGCAGTAAAACAGAAGCCGCTGCATTTCTTTTTCAGTTTAGCAGCGGCCCCCGATGTAAGAAGGCAAGAATCGCTAGTTCGCGGTTACGACCAGCTTCATATTTGTGCCCCCGAGATGGATCTCCTGAATGTGATATTTGCCGTCGCCGTTGCTGTACCGCACAGACGTCGTGGAGTACTTGCTGTCGGCGGTCTCGACCTTTACCGCGGCTTCGCCCATCTGTTTGCCCTTCTTGATCACCACTTTCTCGTCTTTCAGCTCGATGCGTAATTGCCCGGCTTCAGTTCCGTACCGCCAATTACGGACGGCTCAAACAGCGTTATGGAGTAGGATTTGGCGCTCGCCAGACCGGCCAGTGCGAGCACCGTAAAGATAACCAGAATCCTGTGGATCATTGACTTAAACTCTCCTTTTCCTGAACAAACACACGTATGGCTCATGTAAACCACCGAAAAATCTATCCCCGGAAGCGAACGCTGTACGATCAGTTCGGAAAGCTGTCGCCGAACATCGGGAGCCCGCTCTTCGATCCGTCGCGCGTGGCCTCGTCCTGGATCACGTCCCAATGTTCGGCGAGCTGGCCGTTTTCCATGCGAACTATGTCGGCCACGATCCAGTTTACCGGGGCGCCGAATCCTGAAAAGCGACCATGAAGTACGACATAATCCCCTGCGGCCACGGCCAGCCCATTTTCGTAGCGAAACTCGGCGGGCGCTGCCTTGACGAGATCAAACAGGCCTTCGCGGCCTGGTGCTATGTTTGCACTGTGCTGGATGTATTTCGGTGACCAGAAGCGTTCCGCCGCCGCATAGTCACGCTTGTTGAACAGTGTCTCGAATGCTTCGAGCACGATTGCCTTATTCCGCTCTAGGGACGAGTTGCTCATTTGCCTCTCCTGTGATTTGACAGGTCAATCCCCGCCTTTCACTACAGTAGAGTATGAGCATAATCCAGACGTTGCAAATTATTTTATGATGGGAGCCTTTTCGAGCCGCTTCGTCTTTGGTCATTTGCACGTTCGAAGGTTGATGCGCAAAGAGCGTCCCTCGCACCAAACTGAGAAGCTCTGCATCGAATCAAGGAAGAGTACGATAATAATCCAGGGGGCTCTCTGCCTGGAGCGATATGCGGCCTCAGGAAGAGAAGGTGATGGCAGATGGGTTATTCGAAGAGTGACAAGGCAGAGACGCACAAGCGGATCGTGAGCGTTGCTGCCAAGAGGTTTCGCGAACTCGGTCTCGAAGGCATCGGCGTCGCCGATGTGATGAAGGAGGCCGGTGTCACGGTTGGCGGGTTTTACAAACATTTCGATTCACGCGATGAACTGGTCGTTGAGGCACTGGCCGCAGCATTCCAGGACCTGGACCGCTGGGAGGAACATACAGATACTCTAACGAAGGCTTTAAAGAACTATTTGTCCGAAGAGCACCGGGATGGTCCGGGAACAGGCTGCGCGTTAGGCGCGTTGGTGGGGGACATGTCTCGGGCGAGCCGATCGGCGAAGGCCGTATATACAGCTCGACTCAAGCGCACTTTGGCATATTCGACGGGCCTTGTTCCCCCAAATGGCAACTCTGATCGGCGCGCCCGCGCGATTCTCACAATTAGTGCAATGCTAGGAGCGATCAACCTCTCTCGTGCAGTGTCAGATCCGAGTCTTTCACGAGAGATTCTCCAACGGACTCGCGATGAGCTAATCAGTTTAAACAAATGAGCGAAGGCTCATTTGCCGGATGACGCAATTAGGGCGAGCGGAGGTCTATGCGTCGTTGGCTGCATCGCGAACCAAATGTGTGCCCGGTGATCCAGCCGGATTCCTTAAGGAGAGCCGACATTTGGGGACTTATCTTTCGCCTTGGAAGAGTGGGTTGACGATTACGCGTCAATCTCTACACACCCGGAGCTACTCGGTTCGGAGCGCTTGCATTGGATCTACTAGCCGTTCTTATTGTTGGATCGTTTTTGTGGAAGAGTCAGGAGTGGTTTTCGTTTCTGATTCCGCCTTAATCTTTTCCCTTGTCGTGCGGCGCTCCTTCTCGATCATGTCTTTCAAGGCGTTCAGCACCTCGCGGGATTTCTCGAACTGGCCCATGCGACGGTAGGCGACTGCAAGATGAGAATACGCCGCTCGTTCCGTCGGGTCTATCTTTCGGGCCTGTTCCAGTTCGGCAACCGCCTCGGCGAAGCGGCTCTCGTCTATGTAGATGCTGCCCAGGGATACGTGCGGCAGGCACAGGTTGGAATTCAACCGAACCGATTTTTCGAGGGATGCTTGCGCCTCCGCATACTCAGGCGAGCCTGCGACGGCTCCATTGCGGAGGAGAGCTTCAGCTAGCAGGTAGAGGAGGCTGGCGTCGTTCGGATTTTGATGTAGTGTGTCATGCAGAACGGTAATGGCGTGTGCTGCATTTCCTTTTTCGAGATAGGTCACGCCCAGGCCGACAGCACCAAGATTTCTCTCCGGGGCTAGTTCGGCCGCTTTCTGAAAGTCCTTTTCGGCGAGTTCGTATTCGTCCTGCATGCCATAGAGGACACCGCGCATGAACGTGAGGCTCTCCGATCGCGGATGTAGCCGCAATCCCACCTGAAGCACCTTTGTCGCATCGTCAAAGGCCCGATGGTTCATGCACAAGGTGGCGAAATCGAGATAATTGTTCTCATCCTGCGGGTCGAGCTCGATGGCCCGCCGCAGGCTGTCGACGGCTCTTTGTGTCTGATTGTTGGCCTCGAACGATTCGGCGAGCAGACTGTCCAGTTCCGCAGTTTCATGACCGCGTTTAATCAATTCTGTAGCGCTGTGTATTGCAGACGAATAGTCCTTGGCCATCATGTAGACAAGAGTCAGATCAAATGCGATGTCGTAGGAATCAGGATGCCGATTCTGCAACGCCGCAAGAAAGGGAGCAGAGTCAGCCGGCAGGTCAAGTTGGGCAAGAGCGATACCGACCGAGAACTCCTCTTGGTCTTCGATCTGTTCCGGAGGGAGCCGGCGGAGAATCTCCAGGCCCTTCTCTTTTTCGCCTGTCCGCAAATAGCTGATCGCGAAATGTGCTGCGACGGTGTTGCTGCGGGATACGAACTGAGGCGACCGGCTTAGATACGTGGCGGCCTGCTTGAATCGATTTTGCCGATATGCCATTTCGCCCAGGTAGAGATTGACGACAGGATCATCGGGCGTCTGTTGCGAGGCATTCAGTAAATGCTTTTCCGCAGCACTCATATCCGACTGGTTGTACTCATTGATGCCCATGTTCTTGAGTGCGGGTACGAAATGGGGATCAACCCGCAGGCATCGTCTAAAGTACTCGTTGGCCTTTTCCAGGTCGCCTTTTCCAGTAAGCGCCAGGCCAGCAAGGTTTAGTTCCCTGATATTGTTCGGATCATTCTTAAGGAGCGTGAGGACAAGCGTCAGTCCTTCATCCCAGCGTTGAGCCTTGACCAGGGTTTCGGCTTCTGAATAAGTCGCAGCTTGACCCGAGAGGCGGGTAACCAGGAAGCAGGCGACCAGAATCGCCTTGCAAACGTATTCGGTGTGTCCTGAGACCTCACAACCGAGCTTGCGCCAAGCGATAGGCAAAAGCCGACGAGGCAGGCTGCGTGCACGCGCGAAGCCATGCTGAACATAATGCACAGCGCAATTATAGCCAGTCCCGGTATTGCGGCGTAATTAAGCCCTACCGCTGACGATTGGCTTATGATGCTCTGGGGAAGTGAAACCAACCTCCAAATAACGACATGATGAAGTGGGTGGCTCCAACATCTCGAGCTATAGGTCACCCTGGCCAACGGCCGGTTTGCAGTTTGAACCGTTCCGCCACTCCGCTGCTGTTTCTGCTCGGTTTGATTGCTCCATTGGGGATTGCGGCTCAGACCAGTTACGGAACAATTCTGGGCACTGTTACAGACGAATCGGGAGCTGCTGTGGCGGGGGCCAGCATCATTCTGACCAATGAGGGGACGGGCAGGGGCCAGGGAGCGGCCACGGGCGAGACTGGAGCGTACAGCCTGGTAAATCTGAATCCCGGCTATTACACTATCGCCCTCTCCGAACCAGGCTTCGAGTCGGTGGCGCGAAGCCATGTGGACGTGCAGATCGGGGGATTCACCCGAGTGGATGTGGTGCTCCGTATCGGCGATGTCAAGCAGACCTTTACAGTCACGAGTGGGGCACCGGATTTGCATACCGACAGCGCAACCCTGGACGGTGTCATCGAAGGGCAACAGGTGTTAGAAGCACCCCTGAATGGCCGAAATGTGAACAATCTTCTGGACTTCGTACCGGGTGTGGTTCCCGGAGGCGGCACCCAGGGAAGCACGACGGCCAACGGCGGTAGCGGTAACTTCAAAGCCGGAGGGCAAACGCAGCCTATCGCGTACGGCAATTACCAGATAGGTGGTTCTTTCGGAGGACAAAGCCTCTTCTTCATCGACGGCGTGGAGTCGAACATTGCTGAAAACAACGTCAACACGCTGGTATTGACCCAGGATGCGGTGCAGGAATTTCGGGTCTCCACGAACAATGTCAGCGCAGAATTTGGCGGCTACGGCGGCGGAGTGGTCCAGATCTCTTCGCGAACCGGGGGTAACGCTCTTCGCGGAAACGTCTACGAGTATTTCCGCAACACGGCATTGGATGCCAACGACTGGTTCAGTAACCACGAGGCACTGGGACGATCGGTCCTGCACCAGAATCAATATGGGTTGAATGTTGGCGGTCCCATCGTTAAAAAGAGAGCGTTTTTCTTCTTTTCGTGGGAGCACGAGTCGCTGATTTCGGAGAGCCCTACCGCTGCGGTGGTGCCCACCGCCGCGGAACTGAGCGGCGATTTCTCTGGTGACCCGCAAATCATTTTTGATCCCGCCAGCGGCCAGCCATTTCCAGGAAACCGTATTCCCGAAAACAGGATCGATCCGACAGCGCTGCGCATCCTGGAGTTGGAAACTCCAGCGCAGTCGCGCGTGGTTCAAAAGCCGTTCACAACGAACTTCTTCGCGCCGGCCCGGATCAAGGGATACCAGGATCAGTTCAATGCCCGGACGGACGTTGACCTCAACGAATCAGACAAGGTGTTCGCGCGATACACCTTTTGGAACCCCCACAACGAGCCAACCGACCCCTACGGCACTCGAACCGGGTCCGGACCAACCGGCAACTATACGCAAGAAGGGGTGCTGGGAAGCACCCACATCTTCAACCCGCGCACGATCGCGGACGTGCGCCTTTCGTACCTTGAGAACTACAATTTCCAATACCCGCTGAGCGATGGGTTCGACATGTCGACCATCGGTCCCGCTTACGGGCTGATTCAATCCGAGAGTCAGAACAAAGAAGGGCTTCTTCCGGGACTCTCGATACAGAGCTACGACATAGGAGCATTACAATCGCACCTGGCGTGGAACAACAACGCGTGGTCGATCAACGGCAGTACGACTCGAATACTTGGCCGGCATTCCCTGAAGTTTGGAGGCAACTGGCGGCAACTGCTTTGGGAGAGTTACGGCAACAGCCAGGGTATTGGGCTCAACGCCACGCCCTTTTACACATCCTCTAGCGCGATCGATAAGGTTCACGGGAATGCGCTAGCGTCATTTATGCTTGGCATTCTCTCCAGTTCTGGTATTCAGTCGAATGGCACCTGGCGGGCCTTTCTGCACGACTACGGATTGTTCGCGAACGACACCTTTCAGGCCGCCTCAAACCTGACCATCACGGCGGGACTGCATTGGGAACAACCCGGATCCTATTCGGAAGAAAACAACCTGGACACGATTCTTCGGCCGCACGCACCTGTAACGATCGGCAGCCTGAGGTCGATTCGCAATCCCGTTTCCGGTGAGGCTGTGCCTCTCACGGGCGACCTGGCCTTCGTCGCCAGCCCGCAGTACCGTTCGCGAAGAGAAGAGACGTTGCACTGGAATCTGTTCTCTCCGCGCGTCGGATTTGCCTACCGATTCATTCCCAGGACGGTATTGCGATCCGGATACGGGATCTCCTATTATCCGGCGGAGATCACGGCGGATTCGCCCGATCTGAGCCCGATCAATTCGGCGTTCACCGGAATCACCAACCCAGGACCCGGCAATCCTCTGCTCACCACAGTTGCGAACCCCTTGCCGAACGGCATCCATCTGCCCACCGGCCGCACGCAGGCCGGTCTCGATGCGGCATTGGGCCAAGGCATCATCGGCCGTGTTCCCGACCAGGCCTACGGCTACGCACAACAGTGGAACTTCGGGGTCGAGAGGTCGTTGGGGCAAAGGTCGACGCTTTCTGCTGCCTATGCAGGAGCGAAGGGCACGCACCTGGTGCTTTCTCTCACCTATACGGGCACGGCCTTCGACCTCAACCAGCTTCCTGATCAATACGACTCGCTCGGCCCTGGCTTACTCACGCAGGTTCCGAATCCGTTCTATGGTGTTCTGCCCGCCGGCACCGCCATGGGGACCCCGACTGTGGCGCAGGGCTACCTACTTTTGCCGCACCCTCAGTATCCCGATGGGCTTTCCCAGGCTGTTCCTCGCATCGGGGCATCGTCGTACAACGCGTTGCAGGCGACTTACGTCCATCGTTTCGAACACGACGGCATCGTGCAGGCGGCGTATACGTGGGGAAAGCTTCTGAGTAATACGGAGAGCACTAGCGCCTTCCAGGACGGACAGGGAGGCATCGGCGTCGTCCAGGACCACTACAATCTGCGCGCGGAGCGATCAATCAGCGAACAGAATATCACTCATAATTTGGTGATCAACTATGGCCTGGACATACCGGTTGGCCGCGAACGGCGTTACTTGTCCGATTCGGGCGGGCTTGTGAACGCGGTGGCTGGTGGATGGCGCGTCAATGGAATCACCCAATTTCGGAGCGGGGTGCCCCTCGCGCTGGTTGCGGCGAACAATGTTCTGTCGCAGTTTGGGGCGGGACGGATTCGGCCGAACTATGCGCGCGGATGTGCGAAACGGGGAGGCTCAGGCTCCCCTCACGGCAGCGCGCGAGCAGAGGAGTGGTTCAATACCAGCTGCTTCACGCAACCGGAGGGCTTCTCGTTTGGAGATGAACCGCGCGTGGACCCGCAGCTTAAGTCGGAAACCTTGGGGAATTTCGATATGGCGCTTTCCAAGTCTGTGCGATTAAACGAGCGTTTGACCCTCATTTTCAAGGCGGAGATTTTCGATTTGTTTAACCATCCGCAATTCGCGTTGCCCATCGTCGATCTCTCTTCTCCGAGCTTTGGAGAAGTTCAAAATCAACGTAACCTGCCGCGCACCATTCAACTCGCGATGCGAGTCACCTTTTAGGCCACGGCGGCCTTCGGCCCGGAGGCACGGCTCGTCGACGGTTTCCCGCTGCTTTGGCCATGCCAGGTAGCCGTCAGAACAATTCACACGTCGAGATCAGGTGAGCCTTCAGGAACGATCGGATTCGGGACGTGCTGGTAAGCAGTTCTTCGGCCTTCAATGCGCCGGGTGAGTCGCTGCCTTGTGGCGTGAACATCAGGAGAATGTTTCGCTCCAGATTATGCAACTGGGGGGTGGCAAGAGCGGCAGTCTGCTGCCAGGTCAAGCATCCCGGTAAATTGTCGCTATTAGCGGCGTCAGAATCCGGTACGTTCAGACCCTGGCTCACGTTGTCCAGAACGGGCGCTAGGAATTTCTCGTACCCTGCCGCATCGTGTTGCAGTGAAGTGAGGAGGCTGGAAGCAAGAGCGTTGACGCGCTTGCGCACATCGGGCGGTAAGGCCTTGACAGCTTCCGGCGAGTACCTCCTGCCGAGTTCGTTCAAAGCATCGGCCTCACCCTGCACTTTCGCAGATCGGGTCTTGAGCGAATCGATGAACTCCGGTACCGCTTGTTCATCTCCGAGGGAATGCTTCAGAGCCTCGGCGAGGGGTGGCGCGGTTTTATACGGGCCGTGTGTCTCGGAGGTCTCCGGAATGCCCGACTTAACGGGCCCCTGTTCCGCCGCCTTCACATGCGCAATCCGAGAGGCTGCGCTATCAATTGCGCGTTTCTGAACAGGGCTCTTTGGAGCTGCGTAGTAGTATACGGTGCGATCGGCTCTCCAGATCACGGGAGACGCGGTCACGTCGGCGCCCATAGAATGAAAAGCCTCGCGCAGATCGAGTTCCGAGTTCTCCAGGTCCGATAGGGAAGGTTCCGTACGCTCAGCCACCGAGCCGGTTGACTCTATTGGCGTCGCATGCGAGGCCTCGTTTGCGGCAGTTGAGTTCGCAGGACTGGAATCGCTGATCGAAAAGCTTTCTTCCGTGATCTCGATGGGAGCTTCATCCCGAAACTCAACGCTCCGCGCGATGGGCCTTAACTCGGATCGAGACAGGGTCAGGCTGCCTTCAGTTACGCCGGAACCGCTAACCCGCACTGTGATAATGAAGCTTTGGGAAGTCTCTTTCACTGAATCGGAACGGTCACCCTGTTCCGATCTCCAGTTGCTGAAGTCATCCACGCTCAAGGGATCTTGCAGACGAATATGGGCAGCATCCAGCGACCTTTGAAGCTGGGGATCAACTGGAGGCTCTTTCGCCTGCGCCGAGGCGACCCGTCCGTGGTGGGCGGTGCGCTCGATTATGAGATTAGCGCGCCGGAGACGAAACTTCTGATTCAGGACCTTTGACTCGACCATCAGAGAATTGGAAGCGTTGCGCGCATCGCTCAAAATCTGCGAAGCGTAAACAGACTGCTTCGGATTGCCCAGGAAAAGGAAAAGACCGACGATCAGGGCGCAACTCGCGACACCGGTCACAAATACGAGCCGGCGGTTCGGAGTGCCGAAAAGCATCCCACGAAGCCCTGCCCCAATGCCAGACCTCTTTGTTCTCTCATCCTCTTCCCGGAATCGCTGCTGCAGGTCACGACTGGAAGGGGCGGGCGTGGGCACAATCACGCTTTCACTGAATGCGGCAAAGTTGGCCATGCCTCGTTCGAGCTGCTGACATGTTGAGCGGCATTGCGAGCAATCGCGGATGTGCTCGCCCACGGCCTCGGCATGCCGCCCCTCAAGCTCGCCATCCAGGTGAAGCAGGAGAAGAGCGGACGGCGGATGCCCTTCGTGATCGTGCCAGTTCTTATGATTCATCCGCTACACTCCCCAACTCGAGCATTGCCTTGGCGCAAGACTCGGAAACCGTCTGCACCGTTACGTGAAACATGGCCGCGATCTCGCGAAGCTTGAGTCCCTCCGCTCGCAGCAACAAATATTGGTACTGACGTGGGGCCAATTTGTTGATAGCGGTGCGAACACGGGCATGGCGCTCTCGCTGAATCACCTGCGTTTCCGCATCGGGAACATCAGTCTGCAACTGCTCCATCAGCCTTTCGAACTCAGGCCGGTCCAGCTCGAATTCCCGCTTTCGCTTGCGAATCGCGTCGATTCTCAGGTTATGCGCTACGCTGATCAGCCACGAATATGGCCTTTCCACTTGGTTTCCACTTCCAAGGTGCCGGAACAGGCGCAGAAACGCTTCCTGGATCAAGTCCTCTGCTTCTGCGGACGTCGCGCCAGACAGAACCAGATGCCGGTGAAGGCCGCGATGGTGCTCCTCGTACAGCGTGCCGAGGTATCGGGCAAAGTGTTCGTCCATCCGCGGCCTTTCCTCCGTGGTGCGCATGCCCTCTCTGGGATGATCGTGCCATCCCACGAATCGTCGTCCCATCGGCCCGAGTTCGATCAATCTATGTACCTGCGAATTTGCGCCAATATCTTCAGACGTTCGAGGCCGTAGAAATTCAGGTCGACTTGCCGAGAAAATTGCTTAGAACCCAAATCTCGAATTCCGCCAACAATTTCTCGACTCGAACCTGAATTTAACCCGGCGATTTCGTCTTAGAAATCGAAGCGTCAGGCACTGCGAATCCATCCTACTCCGAACAACCAGCGACACCGCGAACTGGATACGCGGACAGCCTTCGTACGCTCCATTGGACGGCCAGCTATGGCCGGCCCGCAGATCGGGATCGGATCACTGGAATCCGGGCGCGCCGTCAATTCTCTCGCCCGCTCCTCGATTCGATACAAACCTAAGCACCCGGCGCAAAGGCAAGGAGGCCAGTAGTGAAGGCATTCAAGAGACATGTATGGTGTTTATTCGTGCTGTTGCTAGCATGCAGCGCGGCATTCGGCCAGTTCAGCAGTTCCATTGAGGGAAACGTCACCGACGCTTCGGGGGCGATTATTCCGACAGCGAAGGTGATTCTCACCAACACGGACACCGGGGTGGTGCAGATCACGCAATCCAACGATGCCGGTGTCTACCGCTTTCCAGCACTGGGACCGGGGCACTACAAAGTGACGGCGTCGGCTCCCGGCTTTGCAACCTTCACCCAGGAAAACATCAATCTCACCGCGATGCGCGTGCAGGCCGTGGATCTGAAGTTGCCGATCGAATCCACCCAGTCCACCGTCACCGTAACGGAGACTCCTTCCGCGGTCGAAACCGATGAGGCGAAGATCCAGACCGTCACCAGCGAGCTCGAGATACAAGAACTACCCATCCAGAGTCGCAACGTATACGGTGTTGCCAATCAGACTCCCGGCGTGACGGGAACCGGATTCATGGGCGGTCAGACCGACATCTTCAATGCCACGAATACCCCCGCGATCGTCGCGAATGGCGCACCTAACCACAGCAACACTTATCTGCTGGACGGCGTCTCGCTGGACGACTCTCCCTCCGGCGGTGATGCCAAACTCACTCCCAATCCCGATTCGGTTGGCGAAGTTGTCGTCTCCACCACCGACTACTCAGCGGAATTCGGCAAGGCCGCGAGTCTTGTTACCCAGATCACAAGCAAGTCAGGAACCAATCAGTTTCACGGTTCCGCATTCGAACAGTTCAAAAACAACAACCTGACCGCTCGCACCGAGTTCCAGAACTATAAGGATCCACTGAACGGGTACATCACTCCGTTTACCAACAACGAGTTCGGTGGTTCCTTCGGCGGCCCCATCCGCAAAGACAGTACCTTCGTATTCGGCAGCCTGGACATGGTACGTGCGTCTACCACTTCGTCGAACGTCGTCACCGTCGAAGATCCCGTCTTTGTAAGCTGGATGACAGCTAATCTGCCCAATAACTTGTCGACCTCGATCCTGAATAAGTACAAGGCTACGGTTAGTCCGACGCCGCGATCGGTCGCAACCGTCGCCCAGGTAGAACAGAGCCAGGGCGGCGGGCGGCATTCCGATGCGGCGCACGACTGCGCCGATACAGTCAACGATCCCAATGGAATCGGCCCGCTCGGCATGCCCTGCAGCATGGCCATGATCGACACGACGGTGGGCACCACGTCCGCCGTCCACAATGGCTACCAATACAACGCCCGCGTCGATCAGTCATTCCACGAATCGCGCGATCGCATCTACGCGAACTTCTATCACACGGAACTGACGGTTCCCTGGAACCTGGGCGTACGCAAGCAGTTCCTTTACAACTTCCCGCAGTGGTCCTGGTTTGGCGCGGTCAATTACAGCCACGTATTTTCGCCCTCGATCCTGAACCAGGCAGCCGCGGGTTACACGCGGACCTCGCTGATCATCGGGTGCAACTTCTGCGATTTGCTTCCCACCAACATCAACGGGGTTGTCGGGTTCGGCGACGGATTCTCTCCGGTCGGTTTCGCCCAGAACGACTTCCACTGGAGAGACATGATCTCGATCGTGCATGGCAAGCACGCTCTGAAGACCGGCTTTGAGATGTTCCACAACCAGGACTACGCCCCGTTTACCGTGAATGACAATCGCCAGCAGGCGTGGGGGTTTAATACCATCTTCGATTTCGCCTCAGAGGATGTGAGTAATTACGGCGCAGTCGCCTTCAATCCATCTACCGGCGGGATCGCCAACGGGAACCACTACTTTGTAAACAGCACGTACGGCGCCTACGTTCAGGACGACTGGAAGATCAGCAAAGACCTGACTCTCAATCTCGGCGTGCGTTGGGATGCGACCAACAACCCCAAAGAGGCGCGCGGCAATCTTTCCACGCTGACAATGGGAACTGGCAATACGCTGCAGGACCGGGTGGCGGGTATTTCGGTTGGTCTCAACCCCGATCCGAGCAAGCGTCGTCCATTCATCGACCACAAGATGACCTACTTCGCGCCTCGTTTTGGCTTCGCATGGCGACCTTTCGGCGCCAAGGACTGGTCGGTACGCGGCGGCGCGGGCATTTTCTTCGATCGCGGCGGTAACACGAACTGGACGGATACAGAAGCCGGAAACCCCACCCCGGATTTCTATACATTCACCGCGGATGTTAACAATCCATCCTCGCCACAGCCGCCCGCATTTGGGCTCTGTAAATCGGCAAAGTTCCCCTATGGCTGCCCACTTCCTGGGGATCTGGCCAGCACCGTACCGGTCAAGAACGCACGCGGCGGATACGGTATGAATAGCACCGGTATCGGGGGACCCGACCCGCACCTGAAGATGGCGTATCTCGAGAATTTCTTTGTGGGCGTTCAGCGCGCCTTCAAGTCGGATTGGCTCGCCGAAGTCAATTTCGTCCATTCCAACGCCATTCACGAGTATTCCATCTTCAACGTGAACCGCAGGGATGGAGCCGATACCATCACCAAGGTGGGAAACAGCTATCAGAACAGCATAGCTCCGGGCTGGAATCCCTACTTCAGCAGCATCAACTACACCAGTAACCAGGCCGGATCCAGTTACAACGGCATGACCGCGTATCTACGCAGATCGTTCAAAGCCGGCTACAGCTTCCAGGTGTCGTTCACGGGTGAAAAGACCCTTGATGTAACCAGCGTTGCTCCCGGTGCGCAGAAGGGCCAGGAGAATGCTGTGGTGATCGATGCCTACAACGTCAAGGCGCAACGGAGCGTTTCCGGTCAGGACATTCCCAAGCAGCTTTCCTTCAACGGTCTGTGGCAGATTCCTGTGCCCCACATCGGCAACAGCGTATTGAAAACGGTCGCCAGCGGATGGCAAATCAGCGGCCTGGGAACATTGATGGCAGGCCTTCCCGCTACCGTATTCTCGACCCGTTCGCAGGACGACTTCAACCTGGACGGATTCTTTTATGATTTGCCGGATGTTCCCACATTCGGCCGCACAAAGAAGGGTCTCAAGCGATCCGACTATCTCAAGGGGACGTTCAAGGCCAGCGACTTCCCGCTTCCCGTGGATGCAAGCGGGATACCAACCGGGCAGGAGGGCAACCTGGGTCGCAACACCTTCAGGAGCCCCGGATTCGCCGAGACAAGCTTGGCTTTGGCAAAGGACACAGAACTACCGTTCTTTTTCAAGGAATCGTCGAGCCTGCAGTTCCGGATTGATATGTACAACGCTTTCAACCGCGTCAACCTTCAGGGATGGGATACCAACCTTGCCGATGCGACAGGCAACTTCGGCCGTGCCGGTGGCACCGCACAGGCAAGAACCATCCAGCTAAGCACCAAGTTCACCTTCTGAGAAGACCATCGACAGTCTTCCTTAGGAAACTTCAATTGTCTCCGCGAGGACAGAGTGCAGCCAATTCGGAATGCCTCTGTCCTCGTCCTTTTGTTTGGGCTCGGTGACAACGAGACATATTCCTGATCCAGGGAGTCGGAATGCATTGCCTTAGAGCTTCCCATTCATTAGCCTTCTTTGCGTTTGTCTCGTCCTTTCTGATGTGTCCGCCTTCCATAATGCGGGCGCAAATCCCGACCAACGAAGTTCTCTACCGCCCTGCATTCCACTTCAGCCCTGAGAAGAACTGGATCAACGACCCCGCTGGCATGGTGTTCGACGGCTCCGAATATCACATGTTCAACCAGTACAACCCTTATGGCGACCAGTGGGGCCATATGAGTTGGAGCCACTCCGTCAGCAAGGACCTGGTTCACTGGCAGGAACTCGCGGTGGCGCTTAAGGAAGAAAATGGAATCGCGATCTTCACGGGATCCGCGGTGGTTGATCCCAATAATACGAGCGGCTTCGGGAAGGATGGAGTTCCGCCGATGGTTGCCATTTACACGGGTAACTCAGAGCGGCTGCAAACTCAGAATCTGGCCTACAGCATCGATCATGGCCGCACGTGGACCAAGTACTCTGGTAATCCGGTCATCGATCTCCACGAATCCGACTTCCGCGATCCGATGGTGTTCTGGCACGAACCATCGAAACACTGGGTTATGGTGGTTTCTCTCGCTTTGAAACACAAGGTGCTCTTCTTCTCTTCGCCCGACCTGAAGGCATGGACGAAGCTCAGCGAGTTTGGCCCCACCGGCGCAAACGCTGTGCCTAACTGGGAGTGTCCCAACCTGTTTGCACTGACTGTGGGCAATGGAGGCGGGAAGAAGAAGTGGGTTCTCGAACTCGGGGTGGGTGACAACGGACCGGCCGGCGGTTCGGCCAGCCAATACTTTATCGGCGATTTTGACGGCACCAAGTTCACCGACGACAACCCGACCGACAAGACTCTGTGGGTTGATTACGGAGGCGATTTCTACGCAGCGCAAAGCTGGTTCGAAGCTCCGGCGTCCGGCAGCCGAAGGATTGCCATCGCGTGGATGGACAGCTGGAAGTACGCCGACAGATTGCCGACCAGCCCATGGCGCGGGCAGACTTCATTTCCCCGCGTGTTGGAATTGATCCAGACTGACGATGGCTTGCGCTTGATGCAGGAGCCCGTCCCCGAGATCGAATCTCTACGCACAGACCATATACGACTACGCAACGCGACTTGGGCCGACGCACAGGCTCTTGTTTCCCGTCACCACTGGCCCGAAACCCTCGAGATCCTAGCCGAATTCGAAATGAACGACGCGCGGGAGTTCGGCTTCGTGCTGCGAAAGGGCTTGTCGTTCGGAACCCGCGTTGGCTACGACGCTCAGTGGAGCGACGTTTACGTCGATAGAACTCACTCCGGAGAGATGATTGTCAGCTCTGCCTTTCCCGCCCGGCATGAAGCGCCTGTGAAGGTCACAGATGGACGCATTCAAATGCACATTCTGCTCGATCGTTCCTCAATCGAACTCTTCGCCAACAAGGGATTGGCGACGATCACGGATCTGATTTACCCGCGCGCCCAGGATCTGGATCTCGGGATGTATGCCACTGGAAAGCCACCTTCAATTCTTTCGCTGGATATCTGGACGCTGAAGGCTAGCGAATAAGCACTGCAACGCATTTGGATCCAGTTCTACCAACCGAGGTAAACCATGCCATCAGAAATCTGCATCGCGGGCATCGGCGAAGTTCTCGTTGATGTATTTGAGAATGGCGAAGTCACAGTTGGCGGCGCGCCTTTCAACGTTACCTTCCACCTCCATCAACTGCTCGCTGCGCTTTCGTTAGGTAAAGGAACGTTCGTGAGTGCGGTGGGCCACGACTCTTGGGCATCATCAATTCGCCGCGCCGCGGAACGTGCGGCAATGTCCACGCGATATCTGGCCGAAGTGGATCGGTCGACCGGCTCGGCTCTCGTCTTCGAACGGGATGGAGGAGCCGGCTTTGAGATCAAGTCAGACGTCGCGTGGGATTACATCCGCATCGATCATTCGGGCATGGATCTTGCGGCTCGCTGTAACGCGGTGGTGTTTGGGAGTTTGGGGCAGCGCTCGCCGGAGTCGCGCGAAAGCATACGCCGCTTTGTGTCGGCAGTAAAGGGCCACCGGCTCTACGACGTCAACCTGCGCCGCAACACGACCGACAGAGCCATGGGCTACTCCGAGGAGATCATCCGCGAGAGTCTGAAACTCGCCACGCTTGTGAAGATGAACGAGAGCGAGATTGAAGAGGTGTGCGCGATGCTGGGTAATCCCACCGCGGGCTCGGGGGATGAAAGGACTACGCGGCAACTCATGGAGTGGCTGCGCGAAACCTTTTCTCTAGAGGCGATCGCCGTCACTCGCGGCGCCAAAGGCGCACTGCTTCTGGCCGGGCAAGATCTGCTCACGCTGCCGGACTCCCAACTCGATCAGAAATTTGTCCGCCCGGTCGGAGCCGGCGACGCCTTTGCAGCGGGGCTCCTTTTTGGGGTCGTGCAGAAATGGGAGCCATCCCGCTGCTTGCAATTGGCAAGCGTCCTTTCCAGTTGGGTGGTCCTGCAAGCATCGGCTACTCCGGCGCTCTCGGGCGAGGTGCTCGCGGAGGTCCGCGCGCTGGCGGTCAGAGAGACAGCGTATGCGAGCAGTGAGTGGCAAGGCAGTCCTGGAGGATACGAACGATGTGGCCGAATCTGAAACTATTGAAGGCAACGCTGACGGGGGCTTTGGGAGGCCTGCTCTTTGGCTTCGATACGGTCGTCATCGCCGGCATTATCGACTCCATTGTCCGCGCTTACCAGTTAAGCGACTACCAGAAGGGCCTGACCGTAGCCGCGGCTCCCATCGGGACGGTGATTGGTTGCTTTGTCGCCGGAACGATCGGGCAGAGAATGGGCTCCCGAACGGCGCTTCGCTACGCAGCCACTGTTTATCTGCTCTCTGCGGTATGCAGCGCGCTTGCAGTCGGATGGCCCATGCTTCTCCTTACACGTGTTATCGGCGGGGTTGGGATAGGCGCGGCCTCCGTTCTGGGGCCCGTGTACATCACAGAGTTGGCCCCCGCGCGATGGCGTGGGCGTCTGGTCGGCACGTTCCAATTCAACGTTGTGCTGGGAATACTCGTTGGTTACACCTCAAACTATCTCGTTCGCCTGGCCCATCTCGGGAGATATGAATGGCGCGTCATGGTGGGAGTTGCCACTGTTCCGGCGGCGATCTTTTTGACTGCGCTCTTCCACATTCCGCGTTCCCCGCGCTGGTCAGCGTCGCGCAATCAAATCGATGAAGCCATCGCCGTGCTCACGGAGGTCGGATCACCCAATCCCTGGGAGGAACTTGCGAATATCCAGGCTGCCATCAACTCGGAGCACGCCAGCGCACACGAACCCGTACTGCAATGGAAATATCGTTATCCGCTCTTCCTGGCTATTTCAATCGGCGCCTTTAATCAACTTGCGGGCATCAACGCCATTCTCTATTACATGCCCAGCATGTTTCGAGCGGCGGGTTTCAGTCAGCTTTCCGGAGACTTGCAGGCGGTTGCAATTGGAGCGACCAACCTGGTCTTTACGTTGGTAGGAATGGCATGCATTGACCGCTTCGGCCGCAAAAGCCTGCTGATACTGGGCGCCTCAGGAACCGCCGCTTGCCTCGCCACTGTCGCACGCTTGTTCGTTACGCAGAACAGGCAAAATCTGCTCCTGCCGGTGTTGATTCTGTACATTGCTTTCTTCGCCCTTTCGCAAGGTGCTGTTATCTGGGTCTACATTGGCGAGGTGTTTCCGACGTCAGTCCGCTCCAAGGGACAGGGAGCTGGAAATGCGAGTCACTGGATCACGAACACGATCATCGCCTTTGCCTTCCCCGTGATGGCAAATCGGTTTGGCGCAGGAACTCCTTTCGCCCTTTTTGCCGGCGCCACCTTGCTGCAGTTGATCGTGGTGACGTTCTTTTATCCCGAGACCAAGGGCCAAACGCTTGAACAATTGCAGCAACGTCTGGTGAGCGCCTGAGCACACATTCATAAAACTCTCAGGACATGATCTCCGACATAAGGAGTACTCGAATCGGATGGCTGAACGATCTAAAGAAGTGGACTCTGTACGTAGATTTCTGATTGCGGCATCTCCCGGCCTCTTTCTCCCGCGCTGGACCTGGGCGGAGGGCGGCGATCAACAGCCGATTCTCTACTGGAGGCTGGATGACAGCGGAGATACAGGCCGAGAAAGCGTGAGCGGAACCGACCATCCAGTGTCATCACGCACTGCACACGCACATTGGGTTGGCGAAGGACGTAATCGCGCACTCAGGCTGGACGGTTACTCGGTCTGGCTCGGGCATTCTTCACAGAAGATCGAACTCAATAACCGGGCGATAACCATTGCAGCCTGGCTCGCGCTCGAGTCATACCCGGTCGATGAAGCGGCAATTGTTCAACTCGGCACCAAAGATGATCCGATGTGCGCATTTTGCATCGACAAATGGGGGTATTTGCTGTTCCGCGGCCATGGTACATCCAGCAGCTGCAAATCAGAGCACGCAATTCCTCGCGGGCAATGGCTGCACCTGGCCGCATCGTTTGGGGATTCAGGAACAACTCTGTACGTCGACGGAGTTCCGAGTGGACATGTGCCTCGTTCTGAAAGCCGGCTTGCATTCACGGGCGAGGTTTCTGTCACATTGGGTCGGTCCCTCGAGTGCCCAGTCATAGCCGGTGTGTTTCCAACCGGCGTGCTCAATGGTCTCCTTCGTGATGTGCAAATATTCGAGGCTCAGCTTTCTTCGATTGCCGTCGCAAAGATCATGAATCGATCGAAGCCGGATGCGCCGGCGGATCTTCAGATCAACGGGAATTGGTGCAGCGACGATTCGCACCGGCCTGAGTATCACGCGATCCCGCCAAGAGCATGGACCAATGAGCCCCATGGACTGATCCACTGGGGTGGAAAATATCACCTGTTCTATCAGAAGAATGCGAATGGGCCATATTGGGGCCACATCAACTGGGGTCACATGACCAGTTCCGACTTGTATCGATGGACGGAGATGCCGGTGGCCTTGAGTCCTGAACCCGGGCCGGACGCCGAGGGGTGTTGGTCCGGAAGCGTGACCGAGCACAACGACAGACTTGCTATCATCTACACCGGCGGTGATGGGCATCGTTCAAGCATCTGCCTGGCGGTCAGCGATGACGGTGTCCACTTTACCAAGCACCATGAAAACCCGATCATCCCCGTGCCGCCAGAGGGTTTTCCTGAATTCCGGGATCCTTTCGTCTGGCGCGAAGGAGACGTTTATTACCTGATCATCGGATCGGCCGTCAAAGATGTGGGCGGCGCGGCTCTCCTGTATCGTTCAAGGGACCTCATTCATTGGGAGTACAGAAAGCCGATTCTTATCGGCGATCGAGAGTCGTCCGGTGTCTTTTGGGAAATGCCCGTTTTCCTGAGACTTGGAGACCAGCATGCCCTGGTCGTATGCGAAGTCCCGGGGAGAGCCTCGTATTGGGTGGGTACATGGCAGGAAGAGACGTTTGTGCCGCATTCAATTTATCCGCAACGCCTCGAACTTTTCAATCACCTTTTGAGTCCCACGCCGTACAGGCTGGAAGACGGACGCACCGTCATGATGGGTATCATTCCCGACGAAAGAGGTCCTAAAGAAAATTGGCGCGCGGGCTGGGCGCATCACTACTCGCTGCCGCGAATAGTGACCACGGATTCCAAGGGGAGGATTCATCAAAGTCCGCTAGAGAATATCCGCCAATGGAGTTCACCCCTGATCGCACTATCTGGTGTGATTATCCGAAGCGGGGCCATGCAGCCGATCAGCGGCGCGACAGGTAAGAATCTCAATATTCGGGCGGTCTTCAAAAGAGCAGATTCCCATTCCGTTACACTTCGAGTCCTGTGTTCACCCAACGGCGAGGAGCATACGGATATTTCCTACGAGTGGGAGATTGGGAGGCTCGTTCTCGATCGAAGTTGCTCCAGCCTTGCTCCCAACGCGAAGAAGGACATCCAGGAAGCCACATACTTCCCCGACGAAAAGAACAGGCTTGAGTTAGATGTATTTCTGGATCAGTCGGTGCTGGAGGTCTTTCTTGATGGCCGGGCTGCTTTCGCAACGAAGGTATATCCAACGATGGAAATCAGTTCGACGGTTCTCGTCGGATGTGAAGGAAACGCTGCAAGGCTTGACTCCATTTGGATGGCAAGCATCAAACCAACCGCGTGACAATGTGCCAACCGGCAGCCATCGAACTTAGTTCCGAGGCCGTGGCTATCCCGCGAAGCAGCAACGGCGCCGAAAACGCACGCGTTTCTTATGCCGAATGCGAAGGCCCGAACGACTGTGGATCCAGGGATCCACACAACTCGAGAGTGAATTGTTGCCAAAACAAATGCACAGGCTCATGAGAAGTGATCCGAGAGGAAGCCTCTCGGACCATGCACTTCCCCTGGGTCGTGTATCGATCTGCAGCACCAATCAGAACAGGAGTTTAAGGCCGAATTGAATCTGGCGGTTCGTTGTCACCGTGGATGTGATATTTCCCGCGGTTCCCACCATAGCGCCCGCAGACGTGAACACGGTGCGGTTAGCAATTGGCGGCGAGAAATTCGAGTGATTGAGGATGTTATAAAACTCCGCGCGGAATTGAAGGCTCATCCTGTCGGAGTCGCCTCTGACGCGGGTTGTCTTCATCGCGGAGAAATCGAGCGAATTCAATGAAGGGCCAAGCAGTGAGTTTCTTCCCACGTTGCCATACACGGTGGTCCCGTCGGCGTTTGGCGTGGGAAAGGTGAAGCAACTTAGATTGATATAGCCCACAGCTCGCCTCGAGTGGACACCACTGCCGCACCCGGCCCCGTCCTTGATGCGATTAGGGACGTTGTAGGGTGCAGTACCCTTCAGGCCAAGTGAGTCACCCGCAATCGTGGGTGTGAAAGGCAGTCCATTCTGCGCGAAGAAGATTCCGCTGGCTTCCCAGCCGTTGGCAAGCATGTTGAGCGGCCCATGAAACCTCTTGATCTGCGGAAGCTGGTATAGGTAGTTGACCGTGAACTCATTCGGTACGTTGAAATCGGCAACGCCGCGGCGGGTCTGGGGCGCGAAGAAGAACAGCCCTGAGATCGAGTTCCCGAAGGGATCTCCCGCCAGCACCGCGGAACCCAGGTCGATCGCTTTGCTATACGTGTAGCTGACCTGGGCCTGCAGCCCATGTCCCATCTTCTTTGTAAATCCCGCTTCGAGGCCGTCGTAGTAGGTGTTGTTGTTGTAGAAGATCGCGGCTATCTGCCCTACGTTCGGGTTGAGCACGGAAGCCGTGCCCGGCTTGGGGAACGTCAGGTGGCCGTTCGTGTAGCCGACAGGCTGTACGGTGTTCGCTTCGTCGGTGCGGAACGGCTGATGGACGCCCCTCGATCCCACAAATCCGATATACATGCTGAGGTCGTGACCCAGGTCCTGCTCCACGTTCAGGTTCCATTCGAGAAGATAGCTGCGGCTCGGATTGGGTTGGATGTAACTCTGCCGCAGCGTGGATGGTGCTTGAATCGATGAGTAAGAACCATGTGAGAACTTTCCATCTCCCGGCTGCGTAGTGGAATACGGAACGGCTGCGTTGGCGTAAACCACACTGCCGCTCTTCAGGTAGGGGGCTGCCAATGAACTCAGCAATTCAAACTGATAGGGCAAGGGAAGGATATCGAACATGCCGAACCCTGCGCGGATCGCCGTCTTCTGATTCTTGAATGGGGACCAGATCACGCCGATACGGGGCTCGAAATTCTTAAGCGTGGGATTGGAGAAATAGGCTCCGCCCAGCTTCGGCGCGGGGTCGGTCAGGTTCACGAGCCGGCTCAGATGTCCGTCAACCTCGGAGGGCACGGTCGTAGCTTCATAACGGACGCCCAAGTTCAGGGTCAGATTACGCAGGGCCTTCCAGTCATCGACCACGTATCCGGCGCCCAGGGTCTGCCGCAAGCCTCTTTCGGGAATCGAGTCCGGCAACTGCGCCTGGAAGTTCTGTACACGTCCGGCGATGAAGTCGGCGGCAGAGCCGAACGTAAACAACCCCGCCGGGCTCGAAGTTGCAACAATATTGTTCCGCATCCGCTCGAAGCCCCCGCCGAAGCGAATGGTGTGATTCTTGAATGTATAGAACGCGTCATCGTAGCCCTGGATCGATGTCCAGTAAAAGTCGTATTGCGATGGTGCTTTGAGACCGCCGCCAAAATTGGTGAGTCCGCCTATGACCATACTGGAAGCCGTCCGGCCAGGGACGCCCCCCAGAGTTGCATCCGCGGCGAGGGAATTCAGTCCCGGCGCGGTGTTGGTGATATTCGCTACGTTTCGGCTCACGCCGAAGCGCGCCGTGTTAACGAGCGACGAGGAGAACACATGTGTCTCTTCCACCAGACCCAGCTGCCGGTTGGTGTGCGAGAGGAGAAGGTAGTTGTTCTCGGCGTCGGGCTGAGTAAAGTTGCCATTGTCGTACATGTAAGTGCCGTGCGCCGAATCCTTGGCCGAGAAGGTTTGGTCAATTCGGCCCTGGAGAAAGTTCTCCGGTGTGATCTGCTTTCCGGTATAGCTGTAAGTCCCCGTATCGGAGTTTGCCGGCTGGTTGGTCGGCACACCGTAGAACTTGAGGTAACTTTGAGTGTCGGAACTTACGGGCACTGTATAAGTGCTGCCCGCCGCGAGGGGACCCGGAGTCGGGCACCCAACCTGCTGGACGCCGCCAACCACCTGGGAGCAGTTCAGTATGCCTTGACGCGCGTTGGCGCTGGGCGCATTTACGGTGAATGGTATGCCGGCGACCTCGCGAATGCCTTCATAATCGCCGAAGAAGAATGTTTTGTCCTTGATGATTCGCCCGCCGAGAGCGCCGCCGAACTGGTTCTTGCGCAACTCGCCCTTTCGGGCTTTATCGAAATAGTTGCGTGCGTCGAACAGATCGTTGCGCAGGAAGTCGAATACCGTGCCGTGAAGGTCGTTGGTGCCGGCACGGCTCACAGCATTGATAACGCCGCCGGCCTCGCGACCGTACTCAGCGGACGCGTTCGCCGTCACCACGGAGAACTCCTGGATGGCGTCGACGCCGAGATCGATGCCGGATACGCTCCCCGGCGCCCCATTCGAGTAGTCGTTGATCGAGATGCCGTCCATGCGATAGTTGTTCTGCTGCGGGCGGCCGCCGGCGATGGTCAACTGCGATCCGAAGCCGCGATTTCCACGATCGGCTCCGACCGCGACGGCCTTCTCTGTACGCACCTGGTTCACGCCGGGCTGCAAAGTCGCAAGCAAGGTCCAGTCGCGGGTGTTCAGGGGGAGCTCCCGGACAGTTTGTTCGTCCACGACGTTCGAGATCTGCGAACTGGCTAGATCGACACTCGGAAGCGCCGTCGTGACAACGACCTGTTGCACAACTGTGGGCGGTGCAAGGGTGAAGTTCTCCTCAAGATTCTCACCCACGGCGACGTTCAGAGCCTGCAGTTCCTGGGTTCCAAAGTTATCTGCGCTCACCGTGACGTTATAAGTGCCCGGAGTCAGGTTGGGAACCGTGTAGCCGCCGGTATCGTTCGTCTTGACCTCGATATGAATCCCTGTGGAGGGGCGCAAAACCGCCACCAGCGCGTTGCTGACTGGCGTACCTGTAGCATCGGTTACCTTTCCGACTACCGTTGCGCCGGTAACCTGGGCTTGTAAGGTCGTTACCGCACTGGCCACGGCCAGAGTTACCGCCAGGACTGCGAATGGGGCTTTCATCACGTCTACTCCTTCAAAGACAACCCTTGGGGAAGAGCGCCTTGTTATTCCCTTGACGAACCAGAATCTCGGCTCTCGGAATGAAGGATGACTGAACCGTACATGAAATCTTGTTCACCGGCTACTTGCGTTGCCGAGACCACGATTTATACACGAATTAACGGTCAACGCGCATCCATTTTCGACACGCCCCCGTGGCTCTCTCGGAGAATCGTCCCAGGCTTAGCCAGTGAATGCGCGAAAAGGAACGAATCCAGAAGGATAGGAGGGTCGGACACGTGGGAATGTGTTTGCGCGAGGGCGCCAACCATTTTGATGGCAGGGAAATACCGCTCCATTTATTCCTAAGGAAGCGTCGCGGGCAGGGTCCCCAGAGGGGGCGGGCCCGGTTGAGCTGTTCATTCTCTCGCGCCGGGCCCGGGATTTGGCGCTGTGGTTACAGCCTGCAGATCAGCAGTTCGCGCTCGTACACCATTTCCGGAGGCAGATGGTCATGGAGCGCTATAAACAGTTCCTCGTGCTCCATAACTTCCCTCTTCCAAGCTGCACGGTCGACATTTTGCAGTTGATCGAATCGAGACTCCGGAAAATCGAGGCCTTCCCAATGGATGTCTTCGTAGTAGGGCGTCCAGCCAATCGGGGTCTCCCTGGCCATGGCCCGCCCGCGAACGCGGTCCACGATCCAGCGCAGAATGCGAAAGTTCTGGCTGAAGCCAGGCCACAGGAACTTACCCTGGTCGTCCTTGCGGAACCAGTTCACATTGAACACCCTGGGTGTTACTGCGAGCGCTCTCTGCATCCTGATCCAGGAGCGGAGATAGTCTCCCATATGGTAGCCGCAGAACGGCAGCATCGCCATTGGATCGCGGCGAACCTTGCCAGTGGCTCCTGCGGCTGCGGCTGTGGTTTCCGAGCCCATGGTCGCGCCCAAGTAGACTCCGGCTGACCAGTTGAAGGCCTGATAGACGAGCGGGATATTTTTCGATCGCCGGCCCCCAAAGATAATCGCCGCAATGGGTACCCCTTGTGGTGATTCCCATGCTTCATCCATGACCGGGCATTGCGAAGCGGGGGCCGTGAAGCGTCCGTTGGGGTGCGCCGCCGTGGCGCCGGTTTGCCTGGCGATCTCCGGAGTCCAGGGATTGCCTTTCCAGTCAAGGCACTCTGCCGGAGGCTCGTCGGTCATACCTTCCCACCACACTCCTAGCTCGGCCGTAAGCGCAACATTGGTGAAAATAGTGTTCTTGCGCAGGGTTGCCATCGCATTGGGGTTGGTCTTTGCCGACGTGCCGGGTGCTACGCCGAAGAATCCAGCCTCGGGGTTGATGGCTGTCAGTTGACCTTGATCGTCGGCCTTGATCCATGCAATGTCGTCTCCCACGGTCGTGACTTTCCAGCCCTGAAACTCTCGGGGCGGGACCATCATGGCGAAATTGGTCTTGCCGCAGGCGCTTGGAAAAGCCGCCGCAACATATGTCTTTTCGCCTTCCGGGCTTTCCAGCCCCAGAATCAACATGTGCTCGGCCATCCACCCTTCATCGCGCGCAATGTTCGAAGCGATGCGCAACGCGAAGCACTTCTTTCCCAGCAACGCATTGCCGCCGTAACCCGATCCGTAGCTCCAGATTTCGCGGGTTTCCGGAAAGTGCACGATGTACTTCTCGTCATTGCACGGCCATGGCACATCCTTCTGTCCCGGCGCGAGTGGAGCGCCCACGCTGTGCACGCAGGGCACCACGCGCTGCTCGTCCTTGTCGATCTCCGCGAACACCGGGAGCCCGATGCGCGCCATGATGCGCATATTCACCACGACGTAGGGAGAGTCGGTCAATTGCACGCCGATGCGTGCCAGGGGCGAGCCCACCGGCCCCATACTGAAGGGGAGCACGTACATGGTGCGGCCCCGCATCGACCCGCGAAAGAGCGACTTCAGTTTTTTGCGCATCGCAAACGGATCTTCCCAGTTATTCGTCGGTCCGGCACTGTCTTTAGCGAGCGAGCAGATGAAGGTGCGATCCTCCACGCGCGCCACGTCGTTGGGCGCGGAGCGCGCATAGTAGCAGCCCGGCCAAAGGTCCTCATTCAATTTGATGAACGTCCCGGAGTCGACCAGCAGCTGGCAAAGGCTGTCGTACTCCTCCTGCGAGCCGTCGACCCAATGGATATGGTTTGGCTGGGTGAGGTCCGCCATCTTTTCGACCCAGCGGATCAGATGCTTGTTGGTAGTAAGACACGATTCCTGAGCGCATGCCCTGGGCATAATTCAGTTCCTCTCATGATTTCAAAGGATATGTTTCCGGTATCCGTTGCAAGACTGGCTAAAGGCAGCTCTCCCTATGCAGCGAAACCGCTGCACTCTTTGCAGGTGACGCGGGCCGTTTTGATGGCTACGGCTTAATCGGAACTTCGATAATGCGCTCTTCAGCGGCTGAATAGGTGGCTGGAGCGGGAGCCGATTCGAGCAGGGCCGCCTCGCGCCCCGACAGGTGCAGAAGGGGTAATTGCACCTTGAACGTAGAGCCTTTGTTCTCCGAGCTCTCTACGGACACAACCCCGTTATGCGCGGTACAGATGGCTTTTACGATGGCCAAGCCCAGGCCCGTGCCGCCCGATTCGCGCGAGCGCGCCTTGTCGGCTCGATAGAAACGGTCGAAAACGAAAGGAAGCGATTCAATAGGTATGCCGATACCTGTATCCGCGACGATCAGAACTGCCTGTTCCTCGTGAGCCTTTAGCGCTACATCAATCCTTTCGCCTTCAGGCGTGTACTTGATGGCGTTATCGACGAGGTTGACGATGACTTGTTTCAAGCGCATGGCGTCGCCGGTCACCCACACGGGCGCCGCGGCGTCGCAGGTCACGAGGATGGCTTTCTCATCGGCCAGCAGGCTCATGTGATCGAGGGTGCTCTTGAGTACGCTGGCCAACTCGACGGGCCGCATTTCGATCCGTTCGCCACCGCTGTCGAGACGCGAGATGGTCATGAGATTGTGGACAATGCGCGACATGCGGTCGCTTTCGTCGAGCGCGCTGCTGATTCCTTCCACGGTCTGCGTATCGAGTCCTGGAATCTCGAGAAGTGCCTCCAACTCTCCGTGGATAATGGTGAGCGGAGTTCGCAACTCGTGCGAGGCATCGGCCGAGAAACGCTGATTGTGCGCCAATGCTTCCTCCAGCCGGTCGATCATGCGGTTCAAGGCCAGGGAAAGACGTTCCAACTCGTCACCGGAGCGGATGACGGATAACCGTTCCCCCAGCTCTTTACGGCCGATGTGTTCGGCCTGCTCGGTCAACGCCACCACGGGCCGCAATGGCCCAGCCATTAACAAGTGACCTCCAACTGCCGCGCCTAGCAGAATGACCGGCATGACAACGATGAGAATTACGACGAGACTATGCAGCAAGTGGAACAGCGGTTCCATATCGGCACCCGCCTCGACCAGGATCGGCGCACGGCGGGGGGCAGCATAGGACTTCGTGTAGATCATCAACGGCTGGCCCGTTCCTGTGGTCACCCGACGAATACTGTTCATCGCAGACGAATCGGAAGGTACGGGCAGACCTGTGACCGGCACAAATGGTTCGCGTATGTCACCGGACTCATACAATACCTTGCCGTTTTGGGTAACCCGTACAAAGGGATCACTGATCCCCTGCGGGTAGGACTCGCTCATCTCGTTTTCAAACCAGGCTTGGCCTTTGGTATCCAGCGGTACGAGATAATCGGTGATGATGGTATCTGCGGTGTGGATCAGCGTGCGCTGCATGGAATTGGTCAGGTATGCGCGCACTCCGCCATATACAGCGAAGCAAAAGACCGCGAGCGCGACCGCCAGCATCGACACGTAAAACGCCGTGACACGGGCGCGCAGCGAATTGCGGTTCAGATTCACGCTTCCATTCCCCGGCGGATCATGTACCCCGTACCGCGCACGGTCCGGATCATCTTGAAAGGCTGGCCTTCATCCACCTTCGTGCGCAGGTGGCGCACGTAAACATCCACAATGTTGGTGATGCCGTCGAAGCTCTGATCCCACACATGCTCGATGATCATATTGCGGGACAGAACGCGGTCAGGGTTCTGCATCAGGTATTCGAGTAGCGAATACTCCTTCGCGGTCAGCTCCACGCGCTTTCCTCCGCGCTTCACCTGCTGGGTCAGGCGGTCGAGTTCGAGATCGCCGATGCGCAGTGTGCTCGAGCGGTTTACCGGGCCGCGCCTGAGCAGCGCCTTCACCCGCACCAGCAACTCGGCGAACGCAAAGGGCTTAGTCAGGTAATCGTCCGCGCCCAGCTCGAACAGCTTTACCTTGTCGTCCACCGAGTCCTTGGCGGTCAAGATAAGTATCGGCACGTGGTCGTTCTTGCGGCGGATGCGCTGCAGGACTTCTGTTCCAGGAAGCCGGGGAAGCATCAGGTCAAGGATGATCAGGTCATAGGGGAAGGCCTCAAAGTACTCCAGACCTTCGATCCCGTCGGCGCAAATGTCCACCGCATAGCGCTCCGCGGTGAGCCCTCGCTTCACCAGCGCCGAGACCTTCTGTTCGTCTTCTATGACCATTATCCGCATAAGCTTGCCACCTCATTACGAGGGTGCGGCATGAAGCGCGCCTGAACCCAAGATGAAAACTATTTCATGTGGAGGCCGGCGTTGTCGCGAGCAAATCGCTGGCCTCAATGAAAGCATTTTCATTTCGGCTTCAACACAGAATCATTCCGAACCCGCAAGCTGGCTCCTGTATCGAAGGAGCTGATATGCACATTTCATCCATTCGCACCCCGTCCTTGATTGCTTTGCTTGGATTGATGGTTCTCCCGGCCGTGCATTCCCAAGAGATCCCATCGGTCAAGCTGATCAAATCCGTCGAACTCCCCGGCTATTCGGGCGACTTCGACCATTTCGCCGTGGACTTCGATCGCAACCGGCTGCTGCTGGCGGCGGAAGACCATGGAACGCTCGAAGTCTTCGACCTCAGAACGTCCGCTCATCTCCGCAGCGTGGATGGCTTTGGCAATCCCCACAGCATCCTCGTTCGCAAAGGCTCCCCCACCGTGCTGGTCACTGACAGCGAGAAGCAGGGCGCCACTCTTCGCGATGCCGATACCTACGCTAAGAAGCAATCCGTTCCGCTAACCCCCGGATCAGACACCTCGAAATATGATGCCGCCGCCAATGTACTCTATGTCGTCACGGGTGGCAAGGACGTCGATATGAAGACGGCCAAGCTCGAAGCCGTGAACCCCGATACCGGCGCCCGCCTGGGCGGCATTACCTTCGAGGACAACCACGTCGAGGCGATGGCATTTGTAGACGGTGATCCTCGGCTCTTCATCAACCTGGCCCAGACCAACAAGATCGCCGTGGTCGACCGGCGCACGTTGAAGCTGCTTGCCACCTGGCCCGTAACGCCGGCTAAACAAAATGCGATGGTGGCCTTCGATCCCGAGCTGCATCGTCTTTATGTAGTCTGCCGCGATCCCGGGAGGGTTGTCGTGATGAATTCCGACACCGGTGCGGTGGTCGATACCCAGCCTGCCCCTCTGCGCTCGGACGAACTGCAGTATGACCGCTACAAGTACCGCCTGTACGTTCCCGGTGGCGAAGGGTACATGGCTATCTACGACACCCACGATGCCAACCACTTGAAATTGATCGAGAAGGTGAGCACGGCGCCGGGGGCAAAGACCGGGTTGCTGGTTACCCCGCTGCACCGGTTCTTCCTGGCCGTATCGCCGGGCGATACCAAGGCAACCGCCAAAGTCCTCACTTACGAGGTCGAGTAACACCCGTCGCTGCTCTTCCATTCAGGGCTTCGGCTGAGTCCGGATTCCATGGAACAACAGCGTCACCCGACGCCGACGTTGCATACATTCATGAAAACTGCTTTACAAGTCGTGGTGGTGATTGGCACGCTGGGCGGCCTTCTTTGCACCTGCTGCGCCGCCCAGCAAGCGGCCGCTCCGCCGGTTTCCATTTCGCTGGAAGTGGCCATCAAGCGCGCGCAATCGGCCAACAGCGCATTTGCCCAGGCCACCTCGGACGCAAGGATTGCGCAATCGGAGCACTCCATCGCACGATCGTCGTTGCTGCCCAACGTCGCCTATCACAACCAGTTTCTGTACACGCAGGGAACCGGCCACCCGGCTAACACTCCCATAAAATTCATCGCCAACAACGCCGTTCATGAGTACGTCAGCCAGGCATCCGTCACAGAGACCATCGGCGGCGTTGGCATCGCCCAATATAAGCTTACCGGGGCAGCGGCTGCCGCCGCTCATGCCCGGCTCGAAGTAGCCCGTCGCGGCCTGGTCGTGACCGTGGTGGCCAACTACTACAATGTCTTCGCTGCGGACGCAAAACTGGCTGCGGCTCAGCGCGCACTCGACCAAGCCAGCCATTTCAGCACCATCACTGCTAAACGCGAATCGAACGGCGAAGTCGCCCATGCCGACAGCATTCGCTCCGATCTCCAGGTTCAACAGCGCCAGCGCGAGTGGAACGATGCGAAAATTGCGGCGGATCGTGCCCACCTCGACCTCGGCGTGATGCTCTTCAGCGATCCCGGCGCGCCCTACACACTTACGACGTCGTTCGACCAATTTCCCGCTCTTCCGTCGCGCTCCGAAATCGAGGCGGCGACCATGGCCAACAACCCGGAGCTGAGAGCAGCGATCGAATCTCTCCGCGCGGCGCAACACGCAGTGACCGCCGCAAAATTCGCCCTTTTCCCCGATCTCGTCCTCAACTACAGCTATGGCATCGATGCGCCGCAATTCGCGGTCAAGGCGCCGGATGGAAGTCGTAATCTCGGTTACTCCACCTCTGCAACGCTGGACATTCCCGTATGGGACTGGTTCGCCACCCGCAATCGGGTTCACGAGAGCGTAGTTCGCCGTGAACAGGCCAACACCGAACTGACCGTGACGCAGCGGCAACTGATCGCCTCGCTCAAGGAGGCGTACCAGGAGGCGCAGGTATCTCTCGATCAGCTTCGCTTGCTTGATAAGAGCGTGCAATCGGCCACCGAGTCGTTGCGGCTTACGACCGACCGCTACAGCGCGGGCGAAGGCACGATCCTCGAAGTGGTGGATTCTCAGAACACGCTCGTGCAGGCCGAAACCAGCCGCGCGGACGGCGCTGCCCGCTATTTCAACGCCCTCGCCAACCTGCAAACCCTCACAGGGAGCATGCCCCGATGAACAGACCATTCCATCACCTGCCCATTTTCGTCTGCGCCCTGGCGGCCGCGGCCTGCCTTTTATCCGGCTGCAAGAAGTCCGATACGGTAGAAGCCTCCGAAGTGACCGTGCAGGCCGAGAAAGCTGTGGTCAAGCCGCTCTCGGAATCCGTGTCCGCCGAATCGGTGCTGACTCCGCAGGCGCAGGCGGCCATCGTGCCCAAGATCTCCGCCCCGGTCAAAGCATTCTTCGTCCAGCGCGGCGCTCATGTCGGCAAGGGGCAACTTCTCGCCACCCTCGAGCATGCCGACCTTGACGCGGCCGTACGCGACAGCCACGGCGTCCTGAAGCAAGCCGATGCCACCTATGTCACCACCACCAAGGCCGCTGTAGTCGAGGATCTGCAAAAGGCCCGGCTCGATCTCGCCCAGTCGAAGGCCAATCTTGAAGTGGCACAAAATGTTTTCAATGCCCGTGAGAATCTACTGAAAGAGGGGGCCATTCCACGCCGCGATTTCGAGACCGCACAGGCCGCTCTCGTGCAGGCCAAAGCCGCGTTCGATATCGCCGAACAGCACTTGAACTCGCTCAACTCGGTCAGCCAGACTGCCACCATCCAGAACGCGGAAGGCGCGCGCGAGTCTGCGCAGGGCAAGTACGAAGCTGCGCAGGCGGCTCTCGGCTACTCGGAAATCCGTTCGCCCATCGACGGGGTCGTCACCGACCGGCCGCTTTTCGCCGGCGAAATGGCCAATGCCGGCCAGCCCATTGTCACCGTGATGGATGTCTCCACGCTCGTTGCAAAGGTCCACCTTTCCCCGGAACAGGCAGCCGCGCTCAAGTTGGGTGACGAGGCGGCCGTGACCATCCCGGGAGAAGATGCGCCGGCCAAGGGCAAACTCACCCTTATCAGCCCGGCCCTCGACACCGGTTCCACCACGTTGGAGGTTTGGGTTGCGATTCCCAACAAAGACGGCAGACTAAAGGTTGGAACTTCCGTCCATGTAGCCGTCTCATCGCGGACCATCCCAAATGCTCTTTGTATTCCCAACGAAGCGGTTATCGCAACCAAGGCGGGAGACCCCGCGGTCATGGTGATCGGAGCAGACGGCGTTGCCAGTCAGAAAGCCGTCAAGACCGGCGTCAGCGACGGCCACGACACGCAAATCCTGAGCGGGCTCGCCGACGGCGACCAAGTGGTCACCAAGGGCGCGTACGGCATGGACGACGGCACCAAGGTGAAGATTGCTGCGGCCGATGCAACTGAAGACGGAAAACCTTCGCCCGGCAACGCGGGAGATGAAAAGTGACGTACTATCCCGATTCGCGAACCACATCCGGCCAGACGTTCTGGGTGACGCGTCACGCCACCACGATTCTGTTCTTCATTATCGTGCTCAGCGCCGCGGGGCTATATCTGGCGGGCAGAATCCCCATCTCGGTGTTTCCTGAAACTAATTTCCCACGCGTTGTAATCGGCGTGGACAACGGTGTCATGCCTGTCGACCAGATGCAGGTCACCATTACCAAGCCTATTGAAGATGCGGTGAACTCCGTGCCGGGTCTTGTGACGGTGCGCTCCACCACCAGCCGTGGATCCGCCGAGGTCAGCCTCTTCTTCGATTGGAGCGTGGACATGTTCCGAACTCTCGAACTGGTCGACGCAGCCATCGCGAGAGTGCGCCAGACTCTGCCGCCCGATGCGGTGATTACCACCAACCGCCTCACCTTCGCCACCTTTCCCGTTTTGGGTTACAGCCTCACCTCGAACACCGTCCCGCTCACCAAACTCTGGGAGCTGGCCACCTATGACCTGAAGCCTGCACTCAATCGCGTCGATGGCGTCAGCAACGTCGTGGTGCAGGGCGACCAAATTCCCAACGTTGAAATCACGCCCCAGCCGAGCAAACTTGTCGCCGCGGGCGTAACCGTCTCTGATGTCCTCAACGCTGTTCAGTCGACAAACATCGTCGATTCCCCCGGCCTTCTGCAGACCGAGCATGAACTTGTCCTGGGGTTGATCGGCGGGCAGGTACACGACGCGGCTCAACTCGGTCAGGTGGTTATCAAGAACACCGCGTCGGGCATTCCCATCCGTATCGCGGACGTGGCCATGGTTAAGGAATCGACCGAGCCCGCCTACACAATGGTGCGCGCAGGGGGCAAACCGGCCATCCTGCTGAACATCACCCGCCAGCCAACCAGCAACACCGTGCAGGTGACTGACCTGGTCGCCGCGGAGGTCGAGCGGCTAAAGCCGCTCCTCCCGCCCGGCGTCGCCATCCAGCCCTACTACGATCAGTCCGAACTGGTGCGCGACAGCATCGGAAGCGTCCGGGACGCCATCCTGATCGGCCTCATCCTTGCCACCATCATCATCATCGTCTTTCTTCGCGACTGGCGCTCTTCGCTGGTCGCCGGTCTGGTCATCCCCACCACCATCGCCATCACCTTCGTGTTCCTGTTCGTGCTTGGCGAAAGCTTCAACCTTATGACGCTCGGTGGCCTCGCCGCCGCGGTCGGCCTGGTCATTGACGATGCGATTGTTGTGGTGGAGAACATTGTCCTCCACCGCCAGTCGGGCGAGGGAAGGGTTGAAGCTGTTCGCAAGGCGCTCAAGGAAATCACCACGCCCCTCATCGGCTCGACCGTTACGCCCATCGTCGTGTTCTTGCCTCTCGTATCGGTTTCCGGCGTAACCGGCAGTTTCTTCCGTGCGCTGGCCATCACCATGACGGTATCGCTGCTGGCGTCGTTGCTTCTCGCGGTCACCTGGACGCCGGCCCTCAGCGGATTGCTTCTCCGCGATTCGAGCCGGGCTGCGGGCGTCCATCACCAGCATCACGATCGCGGCCTAATGCTCGGCGTGATCAACTACCACGAGAAGTGGCTGCGTCGCGCTTTGGAGAAGCCCGCCGCACTCTTCATCGCCTGTGCCCTGCTTATCGTGGGCATTTACGCCGGCTACTCGTCGCTCGGATCGGACCTGCTGCCAGAGATGGATGAGGGCGGTTTCATCCTTGACTACATTATGCCCCCGGGCAGTTCGCTTTCTGAAACGGACCGCGTCCTCCAGCACGTCGAACGCATTCTGACCAAAACTCCCGAAGTCGAAAGCATTTCGCGGCGCACCGGCCTGCAAATGGGCCTTGCGGCCGTAACCGAGGCCAACACCGGCGACATCACCGTCAAGCTCAGAAAGAAACGCGATCGCGGCATCGACGAAGTCATCGCCGACGTCCGTGCTGAAATCAAGAAGACGGAGCCGCAGCTTGATGTCGAGTTCACGCAGGTCCTCCAGGACATGATCGGTGACCTGTCCAATGCCCCCGAACCCATCCAGATCAAGCTCTTCAATTCAAACCCCGCAGTTCTCGACGACGTAGCTACCCGTGTCTCCGACACTATCAAGAAGCAGCGAGGCGTGGTCGATGTCCTTGACGGCCTAGAGAACACCATCAGCGGGCCGGCGGTCGGTTTTCAGGTCGATCCGTCCATCGCGCAGCGCCTCGGATTCACCGTGCAGGAAATTACCACCGACACCACGGCCATAGTCGAGGGCGTTCCCTCCACGGTTCCGCTGATTGCCAATGAACACCCGTACACCATCCGGGTGAGGTATCCCGAGGCCAACCGGTCCTCCATAAGCGCCATGGAAGATACGGTAGTCAACAGCGCTACCGGCCATCTTGCCACCTTGCGTTCGCTGGCCGTCACCACGCAACTCCCCGGGCAACAGGAAATCCGGCGCGAAAACCTGCAGCGCGATGTGGTCGTAACCGGCCGCCTCGAAGGCTCCGATCTTGGCTCCGCGATCAAGCGCGTTCAATCCGCGGTGAACGCGCTTCACCTTCCCAGGACGGTTCGCGTAACCTACGGCGGAACTTACGAAGAGCAGCAAAAATCGTTCGCGGAACTTACCAGGGTATTGATTCTGGCGCTGGTTCTCGTCTTCGGCGTCTTGCTGGCCGAGTTTCGCAACCTTTCCGCGCCTGTTGCCATCCTCGCGTCTTCTGTTTTGTCTACTGCCGGGGTTGTTGGCGCGCTGCTCATCACCAGTACGACCTTCAGCGTAGCCTCCTTTATGGGACTCATCATGGTCATCGGCATCGTCGCCAAGAACGGAATTCTTCTCCTTGATGCCGAGAGCCGCTTCCGCGCCGAGGGACTTTCCGCAGAAGAAGCAATCCTGCAGGCCGGCCGCCGCCGGCTTCGTCCCATCCTGATGACGGCGCTTGCGGCCATCACCGGCATGCTCCCGCTCGCTTTTGCGCTCGGCTCCGGATCGCAGATGCTCCAGCCGCTGGCTATCGCCGTCATTGGAGGCCTGCTCATCTCCATGGTCCTCTCGCTGGTCGTAACGCCGGTCATCTACTTCCGCCTCACGCGCAAAATACACGTCCGGCAACTCGAAGAAGAAGCAGCTTGACCCGGCTCAGGTCTCAAATCGCGTCGATGAACGATTCTTTATTCCCACTTCAGGATCCTTTCCTACCCGCGGAGGATCGTGGGTACGCCTTTGAATTGCGCCAGAAACGCGTCTCGTTCCCGGAGATTTAAGATATGGCTTCCATGACGATCGACACCCCAAAATCCCTGTCCACCGAAGATCATCACCAGTCGCTGCTCAGCCGCGCGACAGCAGTTTTTGTTTTTCTTTTCGAGAAGGTGATGCCCGATCCCTATGTATTCGCCGTGCTGCTCACGTTTCTCGGCGTCGTACTGGCGCGGTTGTTCGCGCCCGACGCCACTTTCCCCAGTATCGCGTCGGCATGGTATGGCGGGATCTTCGCGATCTTTGCCTTCGCCTTCCAGATGGTCATCATGCTGGTCGCTGGTTACGCGCTGGCCATGGCTCCGCCGGTGCACAGATTGCTCGCGAGCATCGCGGGAGCGGTCTCCACGCCCCTCGGGGCAATCTCGCTCACCATCGTCGTCAGCCTCCTCGCCTCCTGGCTCAATTGGGGACTGGGGCTCGTAACTTCAGCCCTCCTGGCACGCGAGATGGCCAAGCGGGTCCGGCTCGATTTCGGCTGGCTGGTCGCCGCCGCCTATACAGGGTTCGTTGTCTCCACGGAAGGCCTGTCCGGTTCGATCGCGCTCTCCCAGGCCACGCACGGATCGGTGCTGAACGTCGTCGAGAAGGTCACCGGCCGCGGCGTTGCCTTGTCGGAAACTGTCTTTTCGCGCTTCAACCTGATCCCGTGCCTGGTGTTGTTGATCATCATGCCCGTGGTCTTCAGGTATCTCCAGCCTGCGGAAAAGAGCACCGTCATGGCCGACCCTGACCGCCTCCGCAAAGAGGACGAGCAGGTCCACACCAAGGAGCGTACAGACACCCTGGGCTCCAGGCTTGACAATGCGTGGATTCTCAATCTCGCGCTGGTCCTCTTCGGCATCTTCGCACTTGTTATGGAGTGGTCCCGCAAAGGTTTCTCTCTCGATCTCAATTCGGTCATTATCTGTCTCGTGCTGGGCGGCCTGCTGCTTCACTGGCGGCCCTCGGCATACATCGGTGCCGTCAAGCACGCCGCCCGCATTTCCGGCTCGCTGGTTCTTCAATACCCGCTTTACGGAGGGTTGATGGGGATCATCACCACCACCGGGCTCGCGGGTGTCTTGTCGAAGATACTCATCAAGTACTCGACGGCCCACACACTCCCGTTCTTCACCTATCTGACCTCAATGATCATTACCCTCTTCGTGCCCAGCGGAGGCGGTCACTGGGCGGTGCAGGGCCCGTTTGCCGTGCCCGCGGCGGTGCAACTCCACTCTTCGCTGGCCGGCACAACCATGGCCGTGGCCATGGGCGAGTCCGTGGCCAATATGCTGCAGCCCTTCTGGGCGCTTCCTATCCTGGCGATTGCCGGCATACCCATGCGCCGTGTCATGGGCTTCATGGTCGTCACCCTTTGTATCTCGGGAATCGTCTTCGGCCTCTCGTTGCTCTTCCTGATCCCCCGGCAGTAAATCCAATCCCAAGGAAATCCGTTATGCGTTCAAGATCCGGTATGGTCTTCGGACTTCTCTCGTTCGCCCTTGCGATGGCCCTGAATCTCCGCGCCTCCGAACCTTCTTTCAAGCTCCAAAACACCTGGAAGCTGGGCGAGATGGAAGCTGGGACTACATGGCTGTCGATCCCGCATCGCACATCCTCTACATCGCCCGGCTAAACCGGATTATGCTGGTCGATGCGCGGTCCGGCAAACTGGTCAACGAGATTACTGGTCTCACCCACGCGCACGGCATCGCCTTCGACGACCAGGGAAAGGTTGGGTATATCTCGGACGGCGGCGCCGGCACGATTCTCGTCTTTGATCGGGCGGGCTACAAGATTCTCGCGACCATCAAGGCCGGAAAGAACCCCGATGCCGTGCTGTTTGAGCCCACGCGGCGCCGCGTATTCGCCTTCAACGGCGGCAGCCACGATGCCACCGTGATCGATGCCGCCACCAACTCCGTCATCGCTACGATCCCGCTGCCGGGCAGGCCGGAGTTCTCCGTGACCGATGGCGCCGGCACCGTCTTCGTCAACATCGAAGACTCGAGCGTGGTTCTCCGCCTGGATGCCGCCACTCTCAAAACCACTGCGACCTGGTCGCTGGCTCCCGGAGAGACTCCCTCCGGCCTCGCCATCGACACCGCGGGGCATCGTCTCTTCTCCGTCTGCGACAACAGCAAGATGGTCATTCTCGACAGCCTCACCGGCAAAGTTATCGCGACGCCGGCGATCGGCGAAGGCGCCGACGCGGTCGCTTTCGATCCGGTGCATCAGTTGGCCTTCAGTTCCAACGGGGAAAGCGGCACCATGACCGTCGTCCGCGCTGCTGCGCCGTCCGGCTACGACACGATCCAGACTCTCTCCACCACGCTTGGCGCTCGCACCATGACAGTTGATCCGTCCTCCGGCACGGTCTACACTGTTTCCGCCGCTCTTGGCCCTAAGCCCCCCGCCTCGCCTTCCAATCCCAAGCGCCGTCCCGCCATCCTCCCCGACAGCTTTGTCGTGCTGGCCTATTCAAGGTAGTTTGATCGCGCCCGCCTTCCAGGTTGCGAACCGTTAGTTGTTGTTATCGCCGGGTGCCCAGGTCTCGATTGTGAGACCTGGTACGCCATGGCCGGCGGCGAGCCACAGAGAGGCATCCACTGCTATCCCGCCCTCCGGATGACGCCCTCTGTGAATGCCCCTGCGCAACAGTATGCGATTCTTGATCATCACAAAAAAGGCTGGCCGGGAAACTCAAGGTCTCCCGGCCAGCCTTTATGCGGCATTTGCACTTCAGTCGAAACCTTTGGAGCCGCCTATGCCGGACCGAACAGCGCCGCCTCCGATGGCAGCTTCGCCTTCATCTCATCGCGTACCTGCTCGGCCAACTTTGCCAGGGCTGCTTTGTCGTCTCCAGGTTTGTAGTTGAAGACCACGCCCAGGGCGCCGATGGTCTTGCCCGAGCTGTCGAGCAGAATGAGCTCATCCTCAAAATGCTTGCCCGTCGAATTAAGTTCGAGGTTGCTCTTGCCGGTGCGGATGCAGCGCAGATCGTCTTCATCGCCGATCTTGCCGATGCGCCCGAAGTTGGAAGCCACGATCAGGTTCTTGTGGCCTGGAGGCGTGGCGTGAATGGCGATCAAGATAACCTCGGGGTGATTGGCCAGCGCCTCGTCGACTAACTTCTGCGCGTACGGCGCGGGGGCCGAATAGGTGGGGTCCATCTCCTTAGGATCGACATGCCGCATTCCGGCGACTGCCCGCTCGCGGGTCTCCTGGGCGGAGGCCGACGCGAGGCCTAAAACCATCAGGGACGTTGCACAAACGATCATTCTCGCGGATTTCATAACTCTCCTGCTCTTGTGGTGAAATGTTCTGCTGGTTGACTGCGGCAGCGCACAGATCGCAATGCCAAGTTGAGCATCAGCGCCGGCAATGAGCGAAAACTGAAGCACGAATGAAATTGCATTCATCTCCACGTTCTTCCTGACAGCGGCTATCTTAATACCTCTTAATCCACCCTTCAGCCCGGCTTCATGCGGCTCCTGAATAAAGAAAGAACCGGCCTTCTGGCCGGACGGCAAAAGCCCCGTACCACCATGAGGCCCGATCAATGTCTGGAACGCTCATCGCTCTCGATTCCGCCCAAATATCGGCAACGCCCACGCAACTCAAGGGCTCCGACATCTTCGTCCGGGCTCTGGAAAACGAAAGAGTCCAATATGTATTCGGAGTCCCCGGAGAAGAAAATCTCGATCTGCTCGAGTCCTTACGGACATCTACCATCCGGCTGGTGGTCACAAGGCACGAACAGGCCGCTGGTTTTATGGCAGCCACGTATGGCCGGCTTACCGGCCGGCCGGGCGTATGTCTCAGCACTCTCGGTCCAGGTGCTACCAACCTGGTCACCGCTGCTGCCTACGCCTCGCTCGGCGGCATGCCGATGCTGCTGATTACGGGCCAGAAGCCGATCCGCCACAGCCGGCAGGCTCGGTTCCAGATTATCGACACGGTGGCGATGATGCGGCCTCTCACCAAGTCCGCGCGCCAGGTTCTCGATGCCCGCAATATCCCAACTCTCGTACGCGATGCCTTCCGCCTCGCGCAGTCCGAGCGCCCCGGCCCCGTACACCTCGAACTTCCCGAAGACATCGCTTCTCAACTCACCGACTTCTCCGGCACGGTGCCAATCAGTTCCTCCTTCCCCCCACTGGAGGCTGAAGACGCTATTCGGGAAGCCGCGCGAAAGATTGCGCAAGCAACTCACCCGCTGATCGTGCTCGGAGCCGGCGCCAACCGGTCAGGATTGGCTCCTGCACTTTCGGCCGCCATGCACACCATGGGCATCCCCTTCTTCAATACCCAAATGGGGAAGGGAGCTGTCAACGGTAACTCCGATCTTTATATCGGAACTGCCGCGCTCTCAAGCGATGACTACGTCCATCTCGCCAGTGATCACGCCGATCTCATCATTGCAGTTGGGCACGATACAGTGGAGAAGCCCCCTTTTATCATGCGTCCCTCTGGCCCGGAGGTGATCCACGTCGACTTCAATCCTGCCGACATCGATCAGATCTACTTCCCGCACCTCGAAGTCATCGGTGACATCGCCGACAGCCTGACGCGCATTGCTGCCGCGCTTGAAGGTTCGGATCACGACTTCACTTACTATCGCAAGGTGCAGGCGCTGGTTCGCGAGCGCGTGGCCGATGGTGCCGACGATCCCCGCTATCCGCCCACGCCGCAACGCATCGTCGCGGACGTGCGAGCCGTCATGCCCGAAGACGGAATCCTCTGCCTCGATAACGGCATGTACAAGATCTGGTTTGCCCGCAACTACCGCACCCATGTCTCCAACACCGTTCTTGTTGACAATGCGCTCGCGACCATGGGCGCTGGCCTTCCTTCCGGCATGATGGCCGCCATGCTCCACCCAGATAAGCGCATCATGGCGGTCTGCGGAGACGGCGGATTCATGATGAACTCGCAGGAACTGGAGACCGCAATCCGGCTAAATCTCAACCTCGTGGTTCTCATTCTTGAAGACCATGGATACGGCATGATCCGCTGGAAACAGCATGCAGAAGGTTTCCCGGACTTCGGTCTCGCCTTCAAGAATCCAGACTTTGTTCAATACGCCAAAGCCTATGGCGCACATGGGAGAAGAGTCAGAGCCACCGAAGACCTCGTTCCGATCCTCGAAACAGCCTTCCGGAAGGGCGGCGTCCATCTGATCATCGTGCCTGTTGATTACTCAGAGAACCAGCGTGTTCTGATCGATGAGTTGAAATCCCGCCCTGCAACGCTTGATTAGTTGCCGCCGTCACAAAGGGAAAGCATATGCGCGTTACACAGCCTTACGACGGCGAACTTATCGCCGAGATCCCCGTGGACGGCGCTGCCGATGTTGAAGCAAAGCTGGAGAGGGCCACGCAGATTTTATCCAGCCGCGCCAACTGGCTGCCTGTCTGGCAGCGCATCGACATCCTTCGCCGCCTTGCCCGGTTAGTTGAGACCGACCATGAAGTGCTTTCGATGTTGATCGCGCGCGAGGGTGGCAAACCTCTCGCCGATGCCCACGTCGAGGTCAGGCGGGCCATCAATGGAATCGAAGGTGCGGCATCGCATATCGAACACCTCGCCGGCGTGGAGATCCCCATGGGCCTCACTCCTGCTTCCGCGAACCGTTGGGCATTCACCACCCGGGAGCCGATCGGACCGGTGGTGGCTATCTCTGCCTTCAATCATCCTCTCAACCTGATCGTTCACCAGGTGGTGCCGGCCATCGCCGCCGGTTGCCCGGTTGTTGTCAAGCCGGCTCCCGTCACTCCGCTCACGTGCACGCACTTCGTGAGCCTCGCGCATAAGGCCGGCCTTCCCGCCCCGTGGTGTCAGACTGTGATCCTGGATGACAACTCACTCGCGCAAAAGCTGGCCACGGATTCTCGTGTTGCCTTTCTCAGTTTCATCGGCTCCGCCAAAGTGGGGTGGCATCTGCGCTCGCAACTTGCCCCGGGCACGCGTTGTGCCCTTGAACATGGAGGCGCCGCGCCCGTGATCATCGACAGCTCCGCTAACCTGGATGCTGTCATCGAGCCCCTCGCCAAGGGCGGCTATTATCACGCCGGACAGGTCTGCGTATCGGTCCAGCGGATATTTGTTCATCAAGATCTGAAGGCCGGATTCATCGAGCGCTTTTCCGAGCGAGTCCGGCGGCTCAATGTTGGCGATCCCCGCTCCATGCACACAGAGGTCGGCCCCCTCATTGCACCGCGGGAGGTGGAGCGCGTCGGAAAATGCGTGTGCGATGCCGTCGCCGAAGGGGCGACTCTAGCGGCCGGGGGACGATCGATAGGAGACCGCCTGTACGAGCCAACCATTCTCGTAGAGCCCCGGCTCTCTTCACTGGTTTCCACAAACGAAATATTCGGACCCGTCACCTGCATCTATGGCTTTACGGAACTCCAAGGAGGCATCGCCCGAGCTAATAGCCTCCCATTTGCATTTCAGGCATCCGTCTTTTCCCGTGACATCGATGCGGCGCTCCACGCGGCCAAACATCTCGCCGCTTCCGCCGTCATGGTGAATGATCACACCGCTTTCCGGACCGACTGGATGCCCTTCGCCGGCCAAAGGCAGTCGGGCCTTGGCACCGGCGGGATCCCCTGCACAATGGAAGACATGCTGCAAAGCAAGATGATCGTCCTTCGCCATGGCACTTAGCAGGTCTTTCGTCTTTCGCATGTGGCTTCTGCCACCACATACTGCCCCCGTGACCGTGAAGTTATTGCGACGCAGCCCTGTTTGGATGGAGGCCTTGGATCGTCTGCAGCAATCAAGGTAAAGAGAAATTGTCTTTTCTTGGTTTTGTCTTGCCCGCCAGCGGCGAGGATGGGAAGCGAGTGGACGGCGACTTCGTTTCCGGAGCCTCGGAGTCTCGATGCATCAGTGGGAAGTTCTGTTCATTGAGTCACATCTCCGCCAGACTACTCACCGACACGGGATTGGAAGGGAAAATCGGAAAGTTCTTATGGATGTGTTTCGTTCAAGTGGCTGTAAAATCGGCTAACCGGAAATGTGAGTGCGGTACCGGTGCCGTCCTTAGTTCAAGTGATCAATCAGTTCTGAAAGACGGGTTGCAGTCAGCGACCTGTCGGGGACCCAAGTGCTAGCTGGAACCCCCAGCCGTACGGGCGGATGTCTCGCCAGGCAAGGTCAGATCTGCCACTTTGACGAAAAGGCTTAGTGCTTATTGACATCGTATGTGCGAATCAACAAGTCTTCGATGTGATTCGGCGGAACGCGATCAGGCCAACGCGAAACTAGGCAGCCTCTGTGCAGCCTTCTCAACGGCGGTGAAGGTTCCCGAAACACCCCCTCCTAGTTCCCAATGATCCTACTTGATCATGTAGCGCGCGCCGCGCCCTTGGCCGAGGTGCTGCAGATATTGCTGTTCGGCTAGTTTCTTCACGTGCACCTTGATAGTGTTGCGGTTGGCGCCGGTGGATTCTTCGATTTCCTTGACGGTGATCTCCCCGCGCGTCTTCACCAATTCCAGGATCTGGCGGGAAAGGGCGGGCAGGGATGCGCGTAGCGCCTGCTCCTCCTTCACTTTTTCCGCGAGATTGTCCTTCTGTTTCGCCATCGTCTTCAGAAAGAACACTAGCCAAGGCTCCCAGTTCTGCTCTTCGTTGCGGATGGTTTGCTGCGTGCGGCGCAGCGCGAGGTAATAGCTGTCCTTGTTGCGCTCAATGATGCTCTCCATCGAGCTGTAGGGAACATAGCCATATCCCGCGCGCAGCAGCAGCAACGTTGTCAGCACGCGCGAGAGCCTGCCGTTGCCGTCCTTGAACGGATGGATCGCCAAGAAAACGACGATGAAGACCCCGATCAGGATCAGGGGATGCTGGGTTTCCTCTTCGATGGACCGGTTGAACCAGCTCACCAGTTCCCTCATCCAGCCCGGAGTTTCAAACGGCGTCGCGGTCTCGAACACCACGCCCAGGCTTTTGCCGTCTGGTCCAATGGCCTGGACATCATTGGGAACTTTCTTGTATTCCCCACGATGATCCTGATCTTTGGCGCTGTATTTCAAGAGCACGCCGTGCAGCTGTTTGATGTGGTTCTCAGTGGTCGTGATCGACTCATAGCCGTCAAAAATCATGTCCATCGCATCAGCATAGCCCGCCACTTCCTGCTCATCGCGGCTAGCGAACGATTCGCTCCGCAGACCGGAGAGGAGCTTTTCAACCTCGGTATCGCTCAGTCTTGCGCCTTCGATGCGCGTGGACGACCCCACGCTCTCAATGGTCGCGTTCCGCCGCAGGCTCGTCAGCCTTTCAGGGGCGAGTGTCTCGATGACTGTCCAGCGACCCTTAAACTCGTCGATTTCGGCGATGAGTTTAAGTATTTCCGGCGTGATGGTGATGTTCTTGATTTCGTGCATGTCCGATATCCATTTTCACCCATTTATAGCCGATTCGTAGCCGATATCCATTTTTACCCATTTTCACCCGTTTCGCTCGCTTTTCGAGGTTCTTTTCGACCTGATCAGCCCATCGATGCATTCCCGGCAGATAGGATCCTGGACCGTAGCCGACGAAAAATCTGTGGGACGGCTCGGTCCGAGCTCAAGGACATTTGGAATCTCTCAAACCCAAGTTGAGTGTTGACGACCAAATTGAGGGCATGCTGGGTGTCCTGCATTCTTGCTGGCTTTTCGAATACGCAGGAAACTGGAGGGGGAGCTCGAGATCAGGTAATGAGGCTGACATCGGTTTCTCCGTGGGAGTAGAATCGCTCCAGTCTGAGAGCTGGACCGCGGAGCAATTGGGGAGCAGATAATCTGTTCGCTAATGTTGCTACGATTCCTACCGATGCGTTCTGGTTCTCAGCAGTGCCTTAATGTTGTCCAAAAATGACGCCCTTTCACGGCGATAACACGGGTTCAAATCCCGTCGGGGACGCCAAATAGATTCATTAACTTACAGGCGATCAGCATGAAGAAGCCCAATCCCTCTGAGGCACCGGCGAGTCACGGAGCCTCTTTCTGCCCCAGGAAATACGTGAGTTTCAACTCACGGCTCCTGTCGTTTGTGCGCACTTCATTGTGACAAACTCCCCGGGGCAGGGGGACTTGGCAGCGCCAAAATAGCCTTTCCACTGTGGCAGTGCTCCGCGCAAGGTTGGACGCTGTCCCAATATGTGGCAGTCAGACTTTGGACTCGCCAAGCGCATCCCACTCACCGAGCTCGCGCAACTTCAATTCAGAGGGGAGTTCTTCAACATCCTCAATCGCGCCCAGTATGGACAGCGGCTCTCAGATTTATCAGCCTCGAACTTCGGCCAGATTGTCGCTACTGTGAACGTGGGCCCGGTTGGAACGGGGACCCCGCGTCAGGCTCAGTTCATGCTTCGTCTGGAGTTCTGACTCATGCTAAATCTTGAGACACCGAAGTGCCACCGCGTCATTTCGTAAGCTGCCTACCAGGTTCCGCACCGCCCGATGTCGTACTTGGCTACCGAGGGGTTGGCCGACGACCTTCGTGATCGTGATCGTCGTCGAGCCTGAGGCTGTTGTGTCGTCTGTCGAATCCGCCGGCGTAAACGTAGCCTTCAGCGGCTGAGCGCCAGCGCTGAGCACCGCGCCGGCCCGAAGGATTGTAGGTGAATGTGCCCGGCACCGGCGACGTTGCATCCAGTTGTGCGGTACCCAACGGCGTTCCATAACTTATTGCGCTCGGTACCGGCCAGGAAATTGAGGGTGTGGCTTGCTTCACCATCAGTACTCCGGAGGCGTTTGCCGTCAGGTAGTCGGCGACATCCGTGGGCGTAAAGTTGACGTTCAGCGCGTGCGAGCCGGGGCCCAGTGCGGTTCCGGCGGGAGGTGAGTAGACAAATGTGCCGGCCACGGGTGAAGAGGCGTCAAGCTGCGCGCCGCTCAGCCCGGTCCCATAAGCGATCGACGCGGGCGTTGACCAGGTTATCGCCGGGACGGCCTGATTGACGAAGATTCCGACGGAGACGGTGGCAGTGGCATCGCCGGAATCGGGATCAGGAGTGAAAAATGCGGTGAGGGTACGCCAGCCGGTAGCGAGCACAGTTCCGGCGGGTGGATCACCAGGGACTCTACCTGACTTTCCGCTTCGATTTTGTTGACTTCCCGCTTCGAGTCGAAATGCGCACAGCCATGGTCCTTGTCGGGTGGGATTACGGCAGTCACACTCTTGCCTGTCAAAGCGTAACTGTGCGCACGACAAATATTGACCAAAGTCAACCACTGCAGGATCGGGTCGGGATATCATTCTGGAAGCGAATCTGTTCCACGCTGGGTATGGCTGCTGGGGTTTTGGGCCAATGGTGCGCTTGCTTCAATGAGTGCGCGACAGTCTGATTTGCGCTTGCGTGGGTCTGGGCTGGCTATTCACGCCGTTCTTCTCTCGAGGCACGCTGTTTATGGACAACTCTGCGAGCTGTCTGCTCGTCGTTCTGTGGGGTCTCCTTTCAAATTCCCTTTTTCTTATCCGGCGCACCTGCAGGACGCGGTTTCCCGCGCATGCTCTGGTGGGAATCTTCGCCCTCGCAGGATGGAACGCGGCTTATGCGCAGGGGGCGCTGCAGGTACTCCATGGCCATGTGCGGCGCCAGGTGGTGGAAGGAAAGGTTCGGACCGCCGGCGCCATGCCGGTGGACCAGCGGCTGAGTTTTTCCATCGTGCTGCCGCTGCGCAATCCGACCGAACTCGACCAGCTGCTCGCTCGACTGTATGACCCATCGAGCCCGGACTACCGAAAGTTTCTCAGCGTGGCTGAATTCACCGACAGGTTTGGGCCCACGGCACAGGACTATGCGGCTGTGGTTGCCTTTGCCCAGGCAAACCACTTGGAGGTTGCCGCGATCCCGGCCAACCGCCTGGTGGTGCCGGTCAGCGGCACGGTGGACGCCATGAACCAGGCGTTCCACGTGCAGATGAGCCTATACCAGCATCCCACCGAGAACCGCCTCTTCTTTTCTCCTGACCGTGAGCCTTCGCTTGCGTTGAGCGTGCCGGTGGCGCACCTCGCCGGGCTGGACAATTACGCCCTGCCCCGGCCGCTGGTCCAGCACGCGCTGGAAGGGCAAGCCGCAGCCGGCTATTCCGGTTCCGGACCAGGAGGCCTGTACCTGGGCAGCGACATGCGCACTGCGTACTACGGCGGAACGCAGTTGACAGGCGATGGGCAGGCGGTAGGCCTGGTGGAGTTTGGGGGCTACTACCTGAGCGACGTGAATCAGACATTCAGCACCGCGGGGCAAAGCTACTCGGTGCCCATCAACAATGTTCTCCTGGACGGGGCCATTGCCGAACCCTTGGATGGATATGGGGACGCGGAGCAGGTGCTGGACATTGTTCAGGCGATCGGGATGGCTCCCGGGCTGAGCCAGGTGAGGGTGTATATCGGCAGCGGGTCAGATGATGCGAATGTGCTGAACTCGATGGCCTCGGAAAATATTGCCAAGGTTCTGAGCTGCTCGTGGAGCTGGCTTCCGGCGGATCCCGCAACAGACGATGTGTTCTTCAAGGAGTTTGCCGCGCAGGGGCAGACCTTCCTTGCGGCCTCGGGTGACTCGGGCGCTTACGATGCGGCGATTGATCCGTATTTCTATCCGCAGGAAGATCAGTATGTGACGACTGTGGGTGGAACCCACCTGACGACGTTGACTGCAGGTGGCGCGTGGTCAGCGGAGACGGCATGGAACACGTACGGAGCGGGCAGCGGCGGCGGCATAAGTCCGGACGGGATCGCGCTTCCGACCTGGCAGGCCGGCTTGGCTAACTCGTTGAACAATGGTTCAAACACCCTGCGCAACGTGCCGGACGTCGCCATGGAAGCGGATTTCGACAACTATAACTGCCAGCTGGGTTACTGTACGGGAGCCTGGGCGGGCACCAGTTTTGCGGCCCCGCGCTGGGCCGGTTTTATTGCAATGGTGAACCAGCAGGCAGTTGAAGCGGGAACCGCGCCCAATGGAGGCATTGGCTTTCTCAATCCATCGCTCTACGCGATCGGCAAGGGCACGCAATACGCGACCGATTTTCACGACATCGTGAGCGGCAACAACCTCACGTATGCCCAGCCGGTCTGGTACAACGCGGTGACTGGCTACGATCTGGTGACTGGCTGGGGATCTCCGACGGGGCCTGCCCTGATCAACGCACTCGCTGGGAAACAGTTATCGGGCTTCTGGCTCTCGGCGTCTTCTCAGAGCATGGTGATGAATCCGGGTGCTTCGGGGTCGACCACCATCAGTGTCGTCGACGCCGGTGGCTTCTCCGGCACCGTGCAACTGGCGATTACTTCCACGCTGCCGACGGGAGTGACGGCAAAATGGGGAACCAATCCGACATCCGGCAGCAGCGTGTTAACGCTCACGGCGGCCAGCACCGTCGCCAATGTAACCACGACGGTTACCATCACCGGCAAGTCGGGCAGCATTACCCAAACAACGAAGATTACGCTGACGGTTCACACCCCGAGCTTCTCGCTTTCCACCACGCCCGGCAGCCTGAACCTGGGCACCGGAAAGTCCGCAACAGCCACGGTGGTGGTCGCGCCGTTATACGGATTTACCGGGAGCGTGAAGCTGGGTCTCTCCGCCTTGCCTGCGGGCGTGACGGCGACCTTGGGGACGAATCCGACCACCGGCACGAGCACGCTGACCTTCAGTGCGAGCAGCACGGCCACAACCGGCACCAGCAACATCACCATTACCGGGACGTCGGGCACCGTGACCGCGACAACGACGCTGCCTTTGACTGTCCATGTTCCAACATTTCAGCTCTCCAATTCGGGAGATGTGAATGTCGGAGCCGGGACCTCGGGCTCAACCTACATTTGGGTGTTTGACCAGTTCGGATTCTCGGGCAACGTTTCGTTTTCCGTCGCCGGGTTGCCGAGCGGTGTGACGGCAACGTTTAACCAAAATCCAACCCCATACTCTCCGCTTTTGACGCTGACGGCAAGCAGTAGCACTCCGCTTGGATCGAGCACCATCACCGTGACCGGAACGGCCGGTACGATCACAGCGACAACCACTTTCAAGCTCAACGTCCTCGCGCCGAACTTCACGTTGATCACCAATAGTTCGGAATCCATCGGGCAGGGAACCACGGCGAGCGTTTCGGTTTTTGTGAATTCCGAGTACGGGTTCAACCAACAGGTGACCCTTGCGGCCTCAGGACTGCCAGGCGGCGTGACGGCGTCGTTTACGCCGAATCCGGCACTCGGGTCCACCATCATGACGCTGACCGCGACCAGTTCCGCGGCGCTGGGGACAAGCACGGTTACGATCACCGGCAAATCCGGATCGTTGACGAAGACCACAACCTTTTCTCTCGGGGTGTACGTGCCAACGTTCGCCCTCGTAAACAGCGGCCCGGTGAGCCTGGGGCAGGGTTCGTCTGCTTCCACCGGTATTTCGGTCGCACCGGAATACGGGTTTACGGGCAACGTGAATCTTGCCGTATCGGGGCTCCCAAGCGGCGTGACCGCGTCGATCTCGCCCAACCCTGTTACGGGACAGGCACAGCTCACATTGACCGCCACGTCCACGGCGGCGGTGGGAAGCACCACCCTGACTGTCACAGGCGTCTCGGGCACGCAGACCGCAAAGACTACCGTGCTTCTTCAGATCTTTCAACCGACCTTCACGTTGACCGTCCCCGGTCCGGTGACTCTGGGAGCGGGGTCTTCCGTTGCATCCACCGTAACCGTGAATCCGGAGTACGGATTTACAGGGAGCGTCCATCTCGCCATCTCAGGGCTGCCCACGGGCGTGGGCGCCTCGTTTTCGCCAAATCCGATAACCGGAAGCAGTGTGCTGACGCTGACCGCGATCAGCACGGTTGCTCCGGGCACTTCCACGGTGACGCTCACCGGAACCTATGGGACAACGACAGCCACAGCGACTTTTCTCCTGACCATCGCCACGCCCAGTTTCACGCTTTCAAGTGGAGGTACGGTTCAGTTGGGCCAGGGGACGTCGACTACGACCAGCGTGAATGTGATCCCGCAAAACGGCTTCACAGGCACTGTCCGTCTGGCCGTTTCAGGGCTGCCTGCCGGGGTTGTGGCCAGTTTCAACCCCGATCTTGTCACCGGATACAGCACGTTGACTCTGACTGCGAACACCTCGGCGACGGCCGGATCGAGCAACATCACGGTGACCGGCACTTCAGGAACGCAGACGGCGACTACGACCATTCCTCTCCAGGTTGCGGCGCCCACGTTCACGCTCAATTGGTCGGGCTCAATGACGATCTACCCGGGCCAGTCGGCCACAGGCTGGGTCTTTGTGAACCCCCTCTACGGCTTTACCGGCAGCGTCAAGCTCTCTATCAGCGGGTTGCCCGCTGGCGTGGGAGCTGCGTTCTCGGTGAATCCTACCAATCAGAATGCTGCCCTTAATCTCTGGGCACTCAGCACAGCCGTTGCGGGAACCAGTACCGTAACGATCAAGGGAACGTGGGGGACGCAGACCGTCACGACCACCTTTCCTCTGACAATCTCCTCAGCGAGCTTCACTTTGTCGGGTCCCGGGAGCATGCAGCTGGCGCCGGGAAGCACTTCCACATCCTTCATCAATGTTTATGGGACGCCGGGGTCGGGATTTGCAGGCAGCGTCGGACTCGCCGTCTCAGGGCTACCCAGCGGGGTGGGCGCGTCGTTTTCGCCCAATCCGACAACGGGTTCGAGCATGCTTACGCTCACCGCGAGCAGCCTTGCCGCTGCGGGCAACTATACGTTGACGGTAACCGGGACCTCGGGGAAATTGACGGCATCCACGACCATCCAACTGCAGGTCCATGCGCCCGCGTTTACCCTTTCGGGTCCGGGGACCGTAACCGTTGCGCAGGGCGGCACGGTGACAAATTATGTCTCCGTCACGCCGGAATTCGGGTTTACGGGGGCCGTCAATCTTGCCGCCAGCGGCCTGCCGGCCGGCGTGACGGCATCCTGGTCTCCCCCTTCGACGACCGGAACTTCAATGTTGACTCTGACCGCGAGCAGCACAGCGGGCTTTGGGAACACGACCGTGACGATCACCGGGACCTCCGGCACACTGACTGCTTCCACCCCGCTCCAGGTTGTTGTTGTTCCACCGGTCTTCACGCTCAGCGGTCCGGGTTCGCTCACCGTCCGCCCGGGTACAAACAGTGCGACCGATATCTTCGTTCAATGGCAAAACGGATTCAGCGGCAACGTCAATCTTTCCGTTTCCGGGATGCCGAGCGGCGTGACAGCAGCGCTTTCGCCCGCTTCCACAAGCACGTCCAGCCTTCTTACGTTGACTGCCTCCAGCACCGCCAGCCTCGGGCAGTACAACGTTGTGATCACCGGGACGTACGGCAAGCAGGTTTCGTCGGTTCTGCTCAATGTGACGGTGGGGTCAGTGCCGGACTTCTCCCTGTCGGTGTATGCAACGCCGCAAGTTGGTCGGGGGAGTTCCACGTCAAGTTCGATTTATGTCAACCCCCAGAATGGATTCACCGGCAGCGTCACTCTTTCGGCGGTTGGCCTTCCAAGCGGCGTCAGCGCGTCCTTTTTGCCCAATCCCACAACCAGCTACAGCGTAATGACACTGACAGCTTCCAGCACCGCCACCCTGGGACAGTACAACGTTACGATTGTGGGCACCTACGGCAAGGAGACGGCATCAGTGCCTGTTTCAGTGTCGGTGTATTCGCCGTCCTTTTCTCTGTACAGCTACCAGGGACCGACTCTCAGTCCTGGGGCATCCGGACAGGGGACAGTCTCCATTCAGCCTTCGAATGGTTTTACCGGCTCCGTCACTCTGTCTGTCTCGGGCCTGCCTGCGGGAGTGACCGCCTCCTTCCTGCCCAACCCTTCGGCCGACCAGAGCACAATCACCGTCACTGCGAGCAGCAGCGTGACGCCGGGTCAATACAACCTGAAGATTACCGGCGTTTCCGGCGCCCTGACCGCCACGTCGATCATGCCCCTTACGATTAACGCTCCCAGCTTTACCTTGTGTTGCCTCGGTGGGTTGAACCTGGGCCAGGGGCAGTCTGTCACAACTTCCATGTACTTGAACGCTCAAAGCGGGTTCAACAAGCCCGTCCAGCTGACGGCCTCCGGGCTCCCCGCTGGAGTGACGGCTTCTTTTTCGCCGAATCCGGTGACGTTCTTGCCGTATTCGACAACCGCCAGCAGCAACGTGACGCTGACAGCGTCGACTTCCGCTCCCGCCGGTGAGTACGCCGTTACGGTCACCGGTACAGGAGGCGGACAAACCGCGACCACGCAGCTTGCCCTTACCGTGGGTCCGCCGTCGTTCACGCTGGGGGGCCCGCAGACCGTGAGCCTTGCCCAAGGAAGTTCAACGATTCAAAGCGTTGGCCTGAATCCGCAATTCGGGTTCACGGGCGCCGTGACATTCTCCGTTACGGGCCTGCCTAGCGGCGTGACGGCCTCCTTCTCGCCCAACCCGACAACCAGCGCAAGCTCAATGACGCTCACGGCGACAAGCACTGCGGTTGCCGGCCAGTACAGTGCCAGGATCGTGGGGACGTCGGGGACACAGTCCGCCGCCTTGCCCTTCGTGTTGACCGTCGGCTCCGCCGGCTTCACCTTGGCCACCGGGGGCAGCGTGAACCTGGGCCAGGGTCAATCTGCATCGACCAGCGTTTGGGTTTACCCGGCTTTCGGATTCAGCGGCCAGGTCAGCTTCTCGATCTCTGGATTACCCAGCGGAGTGGCGGCCTCATTTTCGCCGAACCCATCGGCCGGCAGCAGCACTCTGTCTCTCACCGCCACGAGTGGAGTTAAACCCGGGACCTACGTTGCGACGATTACCGGAACCAGTGGTACAACCAAGGCAACGGCGCCGCTTACGATCACGGTCGGAGTCCCGGGCTTTAGTCTGTCGGGCAGTGGCAGCGTACAACTGGGCCAGGGGTCTTCATCGCAGGCCTACATATATGTGAACCCGACCTTCGGTTTTACAGCGCCAAATGTGACCCTGACTGCCTCCGGCCTGCCGAGCGGAATGACTGCGTCGTTTTCGACCAATCCGACTACATTCAGCAGCATGCTGACGCTGACGGCATCGACCGCCCTGGCGACGGGCACCTATAACCTCACTTTGACCGGCACCTCCGGCTCGCAGAGAGCCACCACAACGCTCCAGGTGCTTGTGAATGTTCCCACATTTACGATTTCCGGTTCGGGCGCGGCGATCGGGCGGGGAACCTCGGCCATTTCCTACATCAATGTGTACTCGCAATACGGATTCACGGGCAGCGTTCAGTACACGATCTCCGGGCTGCCGAGCGGAGTGACCGCTTCCTTCTCACCGAATCCCTCAACCACCAGCAGCACTCTGACGCTGACGGCATCCAGCACCGCGGCTTTGGGGCAATACAACGCAACCGTGACCGGCACTTCGGGCAAACAAACGGCGTCGACGACTATACCCGTGACGGTGTATGCGCCCACATTCACGCTGGCGAGTTATGGTGCCGTGATCGTGGGACGGGGAACTTCTGCCTCGACCTATGTATATGTAAGTCCGCAGTACGGGTTCTCTGGAAGCGTTCAATTTGCCGCCTCCGGTCTGCCCAGCGGCGTCACCGCCTCGTTTTCTCCTAACCCGACAACCAATAGCACCCAGTTGACGCTGACCGCATCGAGCACAGCCGTTCTGGGCGATTACAAGTTCACGGTGACGGGGACGTCCGGATCCCAGAGCGCCTCCCTCATTGGCACGGTGGCCATCTATGTGCCAACCTTCACACTTTACGGTCCGGGCATCGTGAACATTGGCCAGGGGACCTCGACCACCACATCCGTCTCGATAAATCCGGAATATGGATTCACAGGAAACGTTCAGTTTGCTGTTTCCGGATTACCCAGCGGAGTGACGGCATCGTTTTCGCCCAATCCCACCACCAACAGCAGCACGCTGACCCTGACCGCCTCCAGCACCGCCGCTGTGGGCCAGTACACGATCACAGTTACGGGAACGTCCGGTTCACAAAGCGCATCGACTACCGTTTACCTCGGCGTCTTTGTTCCGACTTTCACGATTTCCCTTTATAGCAGCGGCACGATTGGCCAGGGAGGAACGAGCCCTGGAACTGTGTACGTGAATCCGCAATATGGATTCACCGGAAATGTTCAGTTTTCCATTTCGGGCCTGCCCAGCGGAGTCACCGCATCGTTTTCACCGAATCCCTCAACGACCGGCAGCACCCTGACGCTGACCGCGTCAAGCACCGCCGCTGTGGGCCAATACACGATCACGGTCACGGGAACGTCCGGTTCTCAGACCGCGTCTGCGACCTTTGCCCTGGGCGTTTATGTGCCGACTTTCACCTTGTATGGCTATTCCAGTGCCCCTCTCAGTGCCGGCGGGACGGTCCAGACCTACGTCTACATCACCGATGAGTACGGCTTCACTGGCAACGTACAACTGAGCGTATCGGGTCTGCCGAGTGGCGTGACTGCGTCGTTTTCGCAGAACCCGGCGACTACCAGCAGCACACTCACCTTCACTGCAGGGAATTCAGTGACGGCGGGACAATACACGCTGACGATCACGGGCGCTTCAGGCTCGCAGAAAGCATCCACAACGATCGGGCTAACGATCAACTGAACCTTTGCGCACAAGAAGGTGCTGCTTGCAGAATTGAGGCGGCATGAATTCGAGGTCACTGGCTTCGCGCACGTCCGGTCGAGCTGGAGCCGAAGCGTTTCAAGCAGGGCTGGGTTCCGCCAATCTCCGGCGCGTTTGCTTCCACACATTGAGGCGTACTGCTCTGCGTTGCACAAAGCGTAGAGCTTGAGCGCCATCCCTTTGCCTGTTCGGGAGTTTGGAAAACATGAAGGAGGCGCCAGCATCCAAGCCACCGAAATATGGTTCGCTAAGGCGAGTCAATTTTGGACAAGTTTGGGACGATGGTCTGGCTCACCTAATCCATTACGCTAGATCAGGATTTGATTGCCATACCCTCAATTCATATCCTCATTCACGTTACCGAGTGGCAAGAGTTCCGTCGTACCGGCATCCGGTGTTTACAGCCGGATCAAGTTACAGCAAAACGGGCATGTCGCCAAGTTTTCGGCTGGGATCAGACCTGAAGATCGCAGGACCCTGGCCGACACTTTCGGGAAGTAATCCAAGGAAAGCCTGTAACGAGCAAAAAAGCAGCAGTGTTAAAACCAACAGACGAAGGAAATTCTCACATTTTCTGTGGTATTCTTTCGCAACCGACGGCCCGCGGCGCGAAGATTGGGGAATGACGAACGATGACGCACTACCGCTGCAACCGTAGAGAGTTCCTAAACCTAAGTGGGGCCGGCATTGCCGGGGTCATCACGGGGCCGTGATTAGGGGCCGCGACGGCTGCCCCTGCACAGGAAGCCGGCGGCACACCGCGGGATCCTGATCTCGTGGTCCTCAACGCCAGGGTATCCACGGTCGATTCCCGTGTGCCGAAGGCTGAGGCGTTCGCGGTGAAGGCTGGGCGGTTCGTGGCAGTAGGACGCAATGACGAGATCAAGGGGCTGGTTGGCAAGAAGACCCAGACGTACGACGCCAGGCAGATGATGATTGTGCCCGGATTTATCGACACCCACAATCACCGTCGCGGTGAAGGCCTTCTCTATAACGTGCTGGTCGGCAACCCCTACGATGTCGAGTTCGTGACCATCCAGAGCATCGTCGATAAGTTGCGGGCGCGCGCCGCGACGACACCTCCGGGCACCTGGTTTGAGGGCTATTTCTTCGACGAAGTTGAAGGACATTCGTGGGCTGAACGCGCAGGACCTGGACAAGGTGTCGACGGAGCACCCGGTCGTCGTCCGCCATCGCGGCGGCCACACCGGGTTTTATAACACCGTGGCGTTCCAGAGGGCGGGCATCACGAAGGACACCCCCAATCGCTATGGCGGGACCTATGACAAAAATGAGAAGGGCCAACTGAACGGCCGGGTGACCGATCTGGCGATGGCCACACTCGCCAAGGCTGGGCCGCTGGGGAGCTTTTCCCCCGCGGAGAAGGAGAAGCGCGTATCGAACGGCGTCGCGTTTATCTCCAAAAGTTTGTGGAGTATGGCCTGACGACCGTGCACCATAATGAGCCGGGCGTTCTGGCCGCCATGCAGGAGCAGCGGGTGCGCGGAGGTCTGTTGCACCGGGTGTTCGCCCTTCTCGATCAAGTAGGTTTTAAAGATATTGTCCTCGCCCCAAATGATTTCGGAGCGGCGCTCGCTTTCTTCCATCGTAAAAATGGCTGGCCAGGGCTCGTATTCGATCGCGATCGCCGCCACCGCCTGAGGGAGAAGATGGCGGTCGGGATGAGCCAACAAGAGCAGGGGTTCTTCCGGATGGTTCACCACTTCATTGGCCAGACAAGGCTGATCGTCGCTGATCAATGAAATACAATTCTTCCCCGGAATATCTTTGGCAGCAACGATTACGAACTCATCCCAATTGATTTGAGGACTAAACGTGATCCTCCTGATCCGCCCGCGAGGGATCTGACTGCGCACCGTTGCTCCAAAGAGCATGTCGGGCAGAACCATATCGTCGACGTATTGCGACGTTCCGGTAACTTTGTCGCGCCCCTCTTTGCGAGGTACGGACTTGCCGACGATGCTGTCGTTGCTCATTCGTTCGTTTCTCGTCACCGGACGGTCTGCACCCGCGGATGGGATAGTGTAAGCCAGAGCGGGTCCCCACGTCGCGGGAGGTGCGAAGCCAAAAGTGAAAGATGAAAGAGTCTTATTCTTATAAAGTCAACGGATCAATGACTGCCGTATTCCCGTCCTCCAGGTTTTCCGAGAAACGATCCTTCAGCAAAGATCAGATTTCCACGCAGATAAGTAGCCTTCACCATGCCGCGCAGTGTCTCCCCCATGTACGGAGAGACCGGATGCCGGTAATGCAATCTTTCCTTGGTGACAATGAATTCGCGGTCGGAATCGAATATGACAAAATCCGCGTCGTATCCTGCGGCGATTCGACCCTTCCGCCTTTCGCAACCGGCCAAACGAGCCGGGGCCGCCGCCATCCAGCGGGCCAGGTGGAGCAACGTGAAGCCTCGCCTGCTGGCTTCAGTCCACATCAGTGGCAGCGCCATGGATAAGCTTGCGATGCCACCCCAAGCGGTTCGAAAATTTCCCTCGGTGAGCCGCTTCATGGATGGAGGACACGGAGAGTGGTCGGTCACTACCATGTCGATGGTGCCATCTCTAAGCCCCTGCCACAATCGTTCGCAATTCTCACGGCTGCGGATCGGTGGCGCACACTTGCACAGGGTTCGGCCGTTCGCAATCGTTTCAGCGGCCAGATGCAAATAGTGCGGGCACGTCTCCACGCTTACGGCAAGTCCTTCGGAGCGCGCAGCGCGCAACTCCTCCAGGGCAAGGCTGGTCGACAGATGAACGATGTGCAAACGAAAACCGTATTCGCGGCACAGGGATAACATCATCCGGATGGCGGAGCGTTCCGCATCGTCTGGCCGCGATTGGAGATAGGTCGAATAACAATTCCAGTCGGCAGCAGCGAGAGCGCCCGTCGCCGCATCGATCGGTCCGGGAAGTTCCGCGTGCACCAATAGCGGCAGCCCAGTGCGAGCAATGTGCGGCAGGCTCGCGCGCAGTTGCTGCTCTGTAACCATAGTGAAACCATCGATGCCCGGATTGACCAGGAAGCATTTAAACCCGGCTACTCCAGCCGCTGCGAGAGCTTCAATGTCGTTTTGATTGTCGTGAACGACCCCGCCCCAAGCTGCCCAGTCGACGTGGCATTTGGCCTGTGCAGCCGCACGCTTAGCCTCCAGCGCTCCGACATTCGTCGTCGCCGGAAGGCAGTTCAGGGGCATATCGACCAGCATGGTGTAGCCTCCCGCCGCTGCGGCTCGGGTTGCGGTTTCGAAGCCCTCCCACTGGGCGCGACCGGGATCGTTGATATGTACGTGGGAATCAACGAGCCCGGGAAGAATCGCCGCATTGCCGACGTCATGGATTTGGTAACCGGCAGCCGGTAGTTGATCGCGGGAAACGACCGCCTGGATGCGCTCTTCTTCCACCAGGATGGCGCCCGGACGGATCCCGTCGGGAGTAGCCACTCGACGGGACAGGAAAGCCTGCAGACTCAAGATGTCGGCTCCAGTGAATTCGTCCCAGCGGACATGTGTGCCAAGGCGCTCCCCTTTCCGATTCGTTCGCCAACCGGAAAAGCATTTTACGAAATTCTAAGTCGCAGCATATACTCGCTTCTCAGCGAAGCGGCTGCGAAGAAGTCCATGTCGACTGATTAGGGGGTTCGCGGGTTGCTCACGCCGGCAGACCCTAACGATTGCGCATCGATAGAGCGTACACATGGACAATCCTTTCATGGCTCGCGCCATTCAGCTCTCCCTTGAGAACGTTCTCTCCGGACACGGCGGTCCCTTCGGTGCGGTCGTGGTGAAGGACGGCACGATTATCGCGGAGGGAGCAAACCAAGTCACTTCCACCAACGATCCTACCGCACACGCGGAAGTTGTCGCCATACGCCAGCCCGCCAGCGCATCTATCTCGAGACCATGGAGCACGTTCTCGGCGGCACCGATAAGACGATCATCGATACCGGGCCGCAGGGCGGTCCGGGCGTCGTGCCGTATCTGCCGCTCAACGACCTGGCGCGGCAACAGCAGCAAACGCAGAAAGCGGGAGGCACACCATGAGAATGGGCCTCGCGAGCGGCGCCGCCGCCATTCTGCTGCTGGCGGCCATCATCGTCGGCTACAGCACCTTCTTCACCGTGTATCAGACCCGGCAGGCGCTCGTGGTCCGCCTCGGCCAACCGGTACGCGTCATTACCGAACCGGTCTGACCGAAGATTCCGTTCATCGACAGCGTCATCTATATCGACAAGCGCATCCTCAACATCGAGACGCCGGCGCAGGAGGTGATTGCTTCGAGCGGTGACCGGGCCAATGCCGGTGTCGCCCAGGCCGGCGAGCGCCTCGTCGTCGACGCCTTTGCGCGCTACCGCATCACCGATCCACTCAAATTCTATCAGACGGTCGGGCCGGATGGCGCCAGCACGCAGCTTGCGATCCTGCTCAACTCGGCGCTGCGGCGCGTGTTGGGCGCGGCCACGCTGTCCGACGCCGTGCGCAACAAGCGTGAGGAGTTGATGGGGCAGATGCGCGATCAGCTCGATCGCGATGCGCAGCCGTTCGGCATCCATGTCATCGACGTGCGCATCCGCATCACCTTGT
>CAVPNO010000117.1:0-59077 GCA_963706455.1 uncultured Acidobacteriota bacterium
CCTTTACAGCGATGTGGCGCAGCATCGAGAAGTGGCTGCTCACGCAGGTCAGGCCCGCATCCTGGATCATCTTGCGCAGATCGGCGCCGGAATACTTCGCCAGGCCGCCAAAACCGGAATCGGCATAGCCCACCGGCGAGCACAGTTCGATCGCCTGGAATCCGCTGGCGGCGAGCTCCTTGAGCGTGCCCGGGAAATCCTTGGCGATCATGGGCCGCACGGGCCAGGTCTGGCACCCGATGGGCAGGCCAAGAGGTTGTGCATCCATCGACATCGCTTTCCCCATTACGGCGCAGGCCGCCGCGGTCTTGAGGAATTCTCTTCTGGAATAAGGCAGCATTCTTTTCTCCTGGTGACTATGCCAAGAATGCCAATTCTAAACCCCGGGTGGCGGTGCGCGGAAAGTTCGCTCTTGTCCCTTTGGCTGTCATCCTTCGTCCGCCGCGGCGGACGAAGGTTCTGCCCCTGAAAATAACTCTTGCCCTCCCCTGGCACTGTCATCCCGAGCCACAGGCGAAGGATCCGCAGTTGCAATTTCATTGTTTCGGGTGCAGTAAACGCTCCATCCCCGACTACGGTTGCTCTTCGTCATTCCCGCGCAAGCGGCAACCAATCAAAACCTTTCGATGGCCGGTTAGCCGCGCCATCCCAGCGACAAGAAGCGCTCCATGGCGTGGAACGATTTATGATGATGCTTCTTTTGAAAAGAGGAACCATGGACAGGCGTAGACCGGCGTGCGTTGGAATCTTGATTCTCATTCCGTTTCTTTGTCCTGCGCAACAGCCGACGGCGGTAAGCGAGAGCGTCTTTAACGATCATGTGATCGAGCGTACGGAACCGGTGTACCCGCCGATCGCCAAGGCTGCGCGGGTTGTCGGCACGGTCGTCATCGACGTGCAAGTCGGCGTGGATGGAAACATCGCTTCCGCCAAGGTCGTGAGCGGTCCGGCGATGCTCCAGCAAGCGGCTCTGGATTGCGTTAAAAAATGGACCCTGAAAAAGTTTGAGAAGGACGGGAAACCCTTCGTGGCGGCGGGGCGGGTTTCCATTGTTTTCAGCCTGGGCAAGGACGATCCCACTCCACAAGAGGAACAACTCGCAAGCCAGTACTTCCCATTGAGCGACGATTGCCATGCGAAATCGCGGACCAATGGGAATAGGCAGGACGCAGCGGATGCATGCAGGAAGGCCGCGCAAATTGCCGAACAATTTCCGGCAGACCGGAGATTCATCGAAAAGCGGAGCTCCTACGTGTATGCCAGTTGGTCACTGATGATCAACGGCGACGTGAAAGAAGCGCGCCGCTATGCCGACCTGGCGGTGGAGGTCGTCAAGCTCGGACACGATGATAATTCCGGAACCAGCTCGGCCTACTCCATGAAAGGCATGGTCGAGGCAAGATCCGGGGAATTCGCGGCCGCCGACCAGGATCTTTCCACCGCCGAGGACTTCCAACGAAAAGCCATCGAGTGGGCGAAAAGCGAAAAATTCGAGCATTTAGACAACTACAATGGAGCGCTCATCCAGGCCCTACGCATCCATGCACAGGTCTTGCAGGCATTGGGCCGAACTGACGAGGCGCAGAAAAAGACCGATGAGGCGGCTGCCATTGAATCGCGCCCGTGAGAAAACTCCCCTGCCGACCCGCGGACTCCCGGCAATGAATTCTCTGCGCCGGACTAGTTCTTGAAGTGGATCCCCACGTCTGAATTGAGCAGCAGGTAGCCTGCCAGCCCCGCGCTCCAGGCCAGGTAACGCACCAGCACATAGGCGGTGTGCGTCATGACCTCATTGGGATAGAGAGAATGGGTCATGCCCGCTACCGCCAGGCGGAAGACAAACATCCCGGCAAGATACGCCACCATCGACTTGGGAAAGTACTTGCTGCGAGTGAAGAACAGGATGCTGAGAACCAATGCCGCCAGCGCCAGCAGCCCGTTCATGCTGATCTCGAACCAGGTCATTTGATCGAGCCCGGGATGTTCGAGAAGAAGCATCTGGCCGCTCTCGCTGGAGAGCCGGGGAACCTGCACCGTGGCGACGTCGTAGATGCTCAGCAACGGCGCCGCCAGCAGGCTGAGTCCCACAACGAACAGCCATTTCGAGAATCCCGGGTCGGCGGCTTCACGCGGCTCGGTTAAAAGCGTCGAGTTGTCGGCGGGCAACGGAGGCGCGGTCAGCACCGAGCTTCCGCACATGCGGCACGACGCGATTCCGTCCGGAATGTGCAATTGGCATCTTTTGCAGTAGGCGGCCATAATCGCCCCAAAATACAACCGTTCGTCAAAGGATCTTCAAACCGCTGCCTGACGGCAGCCGTGGGCTTTAGCGGGTGGAGGTGAGGGCCATGAGCGGAGACTCTTCGGCTTCGGATTGCACGAAAGCCAGGCCCACGCCGTCGGCGCCCCAGCGGGCGACGCGCAACTGCACCATGATGGTGTTGTTCTTCGGATTGTCGTCGAGCCCGTCGGTGCGCTGCAGGGTCATGGTGACCTGCGCTCCCAGCGGCCAGCGCTCCCGGGTCATCAGGTAGAGCCCGCTGGCGCTCATGTCCTTCACGCCATGCACTTCCAGGGCGCCGCCGAGCGAGTCGTAGGCCACGAGACGTGGCCAGCGCTTGCGCCGCCCGGCGCGGCGATCGGGCGCGGCCGGAGGCGGATTCCATTTCCGCGCGGCCTGCAGTTCCTCCGTGGCGATATAAAAATCGGTGAGCTCGTGTTTTTGCAGGTCCGGCATGCTCCGCAGGCGGAACTCCAGTTCCTCGGCGGCGCATATCACCAGCTGATTTCCGGGCTGGGTCTGCGAAGAAACGATGGTCTGCACGGGCAAATCCAGAACGCTGGCCACCTCCGGCCCGACGGGCGCGAATCGAAACGGAGGAAAGGATTCCAGGACCCCGAGCACGCGGTGCTTGTCGTCGAGGAACACCAGGTCGCGGGACGAGAAGATGCGAACGAAATGGTTCCCCCGGGGGCGCTGCACCCATTGGCCTTCATCGTAGCGGCGCGGCCGTGCGGTCAGCAGTCCGCCCAGACGCCCCAAGGCCCCGTCGCCTTCCCTTACGCCCAGGCTCAGGAAACACTCGCTCGTCTGGTTGTATACGCAAAATTGTCGCCCTTGCATATTTGTCCAATCCTTCTTTATGAGTTCGCCAACCAGGAGATGCCAGGAACTTCAATCAATTGCAGTGAGGTGTTTTCTTTTGGTTACATGTTACTTGCAGTTTTCGGTTGGCGCGGAAGCGGGAACAGCGCGGAATTTCGGGTTGCGCTATGCCGGCTCGCCCTCCGGATTCGATTTCCCGGTCTCACGCTGCCGGCGTCCCGGCTGTCGCAGCAGCCGGTGACACCGAGAGCAGGAGATCGCCAAACGAGTGAAGGAGGATGAGCGCAGCGGCCCCACGCGTGGGCGCCACGGCAAGACGACTTGACGCCGTCTAGCGAACGCTCTTGCGACGACGCTGGACCAGGAAGCCCAGCACGACAACGAACAGCACACCAGCCACGATGCGGGTAAGCATAATACTGTCCATAATCGAGTCTCCTTTCCACTCAAATCTCTTTAATGAGTGAGATATTCCTTGAACGATTCCGACATCAGGATTGCGGCCGGGCCCAGCACCACCAGGAACAGGCAGGGAAAGATGAAAAACACCAGCGGAAAGATCAACTTGATCGTGGTCTTCGCCGCCATTTCCTCCACCTGCTGAATGCGCTGAACCCGCAGCGTGTCAGAGTGCGTACGTAATGTCTTAGCAATGCTCGTGCCAAACTGCTCCGACTGCACGAGCATGGAAACCAGGTTGCGCACCGAATCAACGTCGGTGCGTTCGGCCATATGGCGCCACGCATCCTGGCGGGGACGGCCGGCGCGCTGCTCCAGGGCCACGATGCTCAATTCGTCGGCCACGGCGGGCTGGGCCTTCATCAGTTCGTGCGCCGTCCGGGCCGTAGCCTGGTCCAGGCCCAGGCCGGCTTCAACGCAGATCACCAAGAGGTCGAGCACATCGGGCAGTCCCAGGCGGATCTTCTTCTGGCGTGACTTGATTTGCCTTCCCAGCCAGAAGTCGGGAGCCAGATAGCCGATGCCCAGTGCGGCCGCGTACATGACGAAGGGGCTGTCAGAGGCGACCCCGGTGAAGAACACGACGGCGCACAGTCCGGCGATGACCAGCACCTTGGTCCCATAGAACAGGGCGGCGGCGGAGTCGTTGCGAAACCCGGCGCGAATCAGGCGCTGCTGCACGACGCCGACCTCGGCCTGGCTCTTGGGAATGACCTTCTCGAACTTCTCCACCACTCCGCCCAGCGAGCTGCCAGTCTGTTGCAGCGTCTCGAGGAGGCTACGCTCCTCCTTTTTCTGTGTGACGATGCTGGAGATGCGCTTCACCATCGCGCCGCGATAGAACAGCAGCAGCGCCGCGCTGGCCAGGAGAAGGAATACGCCTAAAAATATAACGACTGCAAATCCCATACAGTGCCTCTAGACGTCCATGCGGACGATTTTCTGAATGCACATTGTGCCCACCGCCAGCATGCCTCCGGCGGCAAACAGCAGCTTGATCCCTATGTCCCGCTTCCAAAGCAGGCTCTCGGTATCGGGGTTGAGGATGTAAAGACCAATGCCCAGCGCCACCGGCAGAATGGTGAGGATCCATCCCGTGAGGCGCCCCTGCGCCGTGTGCACCATGACTTGCCGTTTCAGGCGGAATCGCTGCCGGATCACGTAGGCCGTCTTTTCCAGCACTTCGGCCAGGTTGCCGCCGCTCTCTCTCTGGATAAGAATGGCCGTGACCACGATTTTGAGGTCCTGGAGCGGGATGCGCGCGGTCAGATTCTCGAGGGCAATGCGGGTCTCCAGGCCATAGTTTTGTTCTTCAAAGCAGGCGCGGAATTCGCTTCCGATGGGATCGGAGCATTCCCGCGAGACCAGGCTCAAAGCAGAGTTGAAACTATGGCCGACGCGCAGCGCGCTGCTCATCAGGTCGAGAGCGTCGGGCAGCCCTTCTTCGAACTTCTTGAATCGCTTGCCGCGCTTGATCAGCACGAAGCAGAGGGGAACAAAGCTGGCCACTGCACCGATCAGGAAGGCAAGAACCATCGACGCCGTACGCAGCCAGACCAGCCATCCGGCGACGGAAAAGCAGCCCAGGCTCATCAGGATCAGGGTGCCCGGCGTCCACTTCACTTCCGCCTGGCTCAGGATCTTCTGCAGGCGCGGGATCAGATCGAAGTGCAGCAGAATGCGATTGAGCCAGGGAATGGAACTGAGGTCTTCGTTCTTGCGGAAATCGATGATCGGGGCGGGGTCGTTCTTTTCCGGCCCCAGGGCGGTGTCGAGCGCCGCGATCACCTGCTTGTTGGCGGTCGCTTTGCCCGCCCCGGTGGAGTAAACCAACACCGGCGCGATCACCGCGAAAGCTGCGACAAAAATGAGAACAACAAGGATCGGCATGCCGTTCACCTTCCTCCTGGTTCAGTTCACTTCCGTGACGTTTTCAAAGATCGCCTGGGGCAGCGTTATGCCCGCCACCTGCAAACGATCGAGAAAACGAGGACGAATGCGCGTGGGCCGGAAGGCGCCGATCACCTTGCCGGATGGGGTGATTCCCTTCTTCTGAAAGACAAAAATATCTTGCATGCTGATGATGTTCTCTTCCAGGCCGGTCACTTCGGAGACGCTCATCACCTTGCGCGAGCCGTCGCTCATGCGCGAGACCTGGACCACGATGTCGAGCGCGGAAGCGATCTGCTGGCGTACCGTGCGTTCGGTCAGGTTCAGGCCGCTCATGGCCACCATCGATTCCAGGCGCGACAGCGCGTCGCGCGGGGTGTTGGCGTGAATGGTGGCCATCGAGCCCTCGTGGCCGGTGTTCATGGCCTGCAGCATGTCGAAGGCCTCTTCGCCGCGCACCTCGCCGAGGATGATGCGATCGGGACGCATACGCAGGCAGTTGATCAGCAGTTGCCGCTGGCGAATCGCGCCCTGGCCCTCGATGTTCGGCGGCCGGGTTTCCAGGCGCACCAGGTTCTCCTGCGCCAGCTGCAGTTCGGCGGCGTCTTCGATGGTGATGACGCGTTCGCTCTGCGGGATATTGCGGGAAAGGATGTTGAGCAGCGTGGTCTTGCCGGCGCCGGTGCCGCCCGAGATCAGGATCGTAAGCCGGGCGCGGACGGCCGCCTCCAGCACCTCCATCATTTCGGCCGAGATGCTCTTGAGTTCGACCAGCTGGTTGGCCTGCACCGGGCCGGTGCCGAAGCGGCGAATCGACATCGATGGGCCGTCGAGCGCCAGCGGCGGAATGATGGCGTTGACGCGCGAGCCGTCGGGCAGGCGGGCATCCACCATGGGCGACGATTCATCCACGCGCCGCCCGATCCGCGACACGATGCGGTCGATGATCTGCAGCAGGTGACGGTCGTCGCGAAACTGGGTGTCGGTTTTCTGCAGCCGCCCGCCGCGCTCCACGAACACCTTGTCCTTGCTGTTGACCAGGATGTCGGAAATGCGCGGGTCGCGCAGCAACGGCTCCAGCGGGCCGAGGCCGAAGACTTCGTCGAGCAGGTCGGCCTGGATCCTGGACTGCTCCTCGAAGCTGAGCGGCACGCCCTGGCTCTTGATGATTTCGCTGATCAGGTTGGCTACCACCGTCCGCGCCTGGTTCGACTCCACGCGCGAAAGCTTCTCCAGGTCCAGCTTGGAAATCAGGTTCTTGTGGACTTCAGTTTTATATTTCTCGAGATTTAATAGATCCGGTGCAGCAGCCATAAAACAGACCCCCTTCTAGAACAGTCCGATAATTCTTTTTTTCCGTTCCGGTTCGGCGCTCAGGCCGCATGCGGTACGGGCCATCTGCCGGATGACGCGCGACATTTGCGAATCCTCGAGCACCAGCGGTGTGGCGGTGGTTTGCATCTTGCGCACCGAGGACACATCGTCCGGCACCTTCCACTCGGCACGCCGGGTCAGAGCCTTGGTGATGTGGTCCTCGTCGATCCCCAGTGAAGACGGCATGTAACGGTTGAGCACGATCTCCAGCTTGGGAAAGTCGGCCTTGAAAAACTCCGCGATGATGCGGTTGGAATTGCGCAGTTCCGAGAGGCCCACCTGCGACACGAGGTACACAAACGCGTCGGGCTCGAACAAGGCGGTGGCGGCCATCTCGAGCCTCGATCCGCTGTCGACCACCACGTGTTCGAATTCCTGGCGCGCCACGGCGAGCAGCTTGTTGATGGCGTCGGGCACGGTGGGCGCGCTCACCACCTTCCCCGGGGCGATCAGGACCGACAGGCCGGAATCGTGCTTGACCAGCAGGCGGGACAGGAAATTGGTGTCCAGCCGGGCGTGATTCTGCAGGGCATCTGCGGTGGAGTAGCCGGCGGTAAGGCCCAGGCCGAGTGCCACGTCTCCAAAAGGCAGATCGAGGTCGACGAGGAGCACCTTCTGACCCGAGTCGCGGGCCAGGGAGACGGCAAAATTCGATGCCAGGGTGGTCACCCCGCATCCGCCCTTGGAGCCAAAAAAAACATGCAGCTTGCCGTCGGGCCTTTTGGCCACGGGATTGCGGATGGTCGTTCGGCGTACGGCGGCGCGCACCATGGCCTCGGCGATCGAGCCGGGCGTGAACGGCAGGGTCAGGAACTCGCGCGCGCCGGCCCGCATGCAGCGGATCATCAGTTCCTGGTCGGCCGCCGTCGAGAAGACCATCACCGTGGGGGCGCCTTCAGCACATAGATTCTCCACCAGGTCGAGCGCCGTTTCCGGCTCGCTGTCGAGGTCGATGATCACCACGTCGAAATTCAGATCGATCAGTTTGGGGACCTGGTCGATATCGGGATAGAACGGCAGTTGCCGGGGCACTCCAGACGTAGAGCCGACCAGGGCATCCGCCACCGACATGCGGCTGCGCTCGTCCGGTCCAATCAGCGCGACGGATAGTACGTTCGCGCCAAGTGCGTCTGTTTCTGGGTACGTCGCCATCAGCAAATGACTGCTCCCCGCGAATGCAGCTCTGTCCTGCTTGCTTCCGGCCGCTGGCTGCTCTTCGATCTGCGCGGCCCATGACAAACCAAATATCGTTGCAATGCTTCTTCAACGTGCGAAGAACGAAACCAGCGTCCCGATGGCGATAGCCGGGGCATAGGGCATTTTGCGCGCTGCGGGATTGGAGAGAACCAGGTCGGCATGAGGGCGCAGCCCCCGCTTCCCGATGCCGAAGACCAGTTCCCCCGAACCTGCGAATAACTGCCCCAGAAACCCCTTGCAAGCGGCCCATCCCACCGCCATTACTCCCCCGGCCAGACCCGTAATTACGAGGGCAATCATCAACTGCGACGGACCAACCCACGCCCCAACGGCCGCGCACAGCTTCACGTCGCCCATGCCCATGCCCCCCAGGCAGAACAAAAAGCCGAAAAGCACGGCCCCCAGCGCGAAACCCTCCAGGCTCTGCGCCAGTCCGTGCCATCCCTGCGCCCACGCGGATACCCCAACACCGGCCAGCATGTAGGGAAACACCAGCCAGTTGGGGACGCGCATGGTGCGCAGGTCAGTGAACGTGGCCACCGCCAGCACCGCGCACGTCGGCCACCACGCGATTGAATGCATTCACTCCCCCCGAGCTATGCCCTTTTCCTACGAAATGCCAAAATGTGCCCAGGCTGCCATGATCCCCGCCAGCAGCGGAGGAAGGATCAGCCAATACGCAAACGAACGATGCCCGGAGTCCTCAATGGTGGGAACCATCGCGATCCCCCCGGCCAATAACCCGAGACACGGCCACAAGACCATCGAATGCATGCACACCTCCGTCCCATTCCAATTCAGTTCACGGACCTTGGTGTGCAAGCCGTATTCCAAACGAATTCGGCTCGAATTTAGGTGAGTTGATACGGAATTACCGCTCCGGGCGAGCTCGAGTGTCCACGCACGTTTACATTGGCTGCGCTTTGTTGACACGTTGGCAGTACACGGACCGCAAACAAACGATTACTTTAGACCTGATTACATCAGTCACTAGGTAATTGACTTACGAGATTACCGTGATAGATTACCCTTACTTTCAAATAACTCAACCCCTCGGGGTGAAAAAGAATGATTCGTGTGGGTCTGTATTCTCAGGACTGCACTTTGCAGCCGTTGTTATCTTCAGCCTTGGGCACGGAATTCCAATTCTTCTTCGAATCGAAGGAGGATGGAATCAACCGATTACTCTCTGAGAAAAGTTGCCACGTCATGGTTCTGGATCTGAACTCCAATCATGACTCACTGAAAGAACGCATTGCCTGTGCGCGGCGGATGATCGCCTCCGACGTGGCATGGGTCATCATGGCGGACGACGGACTTCGGGTGACCGCGAATGAGCTGGTTCGGCAGGGCGCGTTTGGATACTGCCGGCGTCCTCCTTCCATTCGCGATCTCCGCATCATGCTGCGGCGGGCTCACGAAAGTTCGGTTGAGAAGCGCCAGACCGAGCAGGAGCGCGAGCGCATGGAAAGCATCCGCGATCGCGACCAGATGGTGGGCTCCAGCCAATCGATGCAGCACGTGCACCATCTCATCGATTGCGTGGCCAATGTGGACGCGTCGGTGCTGATCACGGGCGAAAGCGGCACCGGCAAGGAACTGGTGGCCCGCGCCATTCATAACCGCGGCAACCGCAGCGGGCGGCCCTTCGTCGCCGTGGCCTGCGGCGCCATCCCGGAAACCCTCATCGAGGCCGAGTTGTTCGGGCACGAAAAGGGCGCTTACACGGGAACAGTGGGCTCGCGCGAGGGCTATCTGGAGCAGTCGCGGGACGGAACCCTGTTTCTTGACGAGATCGGCGAGCTCAGCCTGTTTACCCAGGTGAAGCTGCTGCGCGTCCTGCAGCAGCGCGAGTTCAGCCGCCTGGGCAGCAACCGGCTGATTCCGCTGCGATCACGCCTGATCTTCGCCACCCACCGGAACCTGGCCGACATGGTGGCCCAGGGAAAATTCCGGCAGGATCTCTATTACCGCATCAACGTGATGAAGATCGAGATTCCTTCGCTCGAGGAGAGGATGGAAGACATCGCCTCGATTGCCACGCACTTTCTGCGGCACTACGGGCGCATCTTCCAGAAGCCGATGGAGTCCATCGAGCCGGATGCGATGCGGGTTCTGGAGGGCTACGCCTGGCCGGGAAACGTGCGCGAACTCGAGAACGTGATCCAGCGGGCCATCATTCTGGCGCGGGGCAACACGCTGCGCCTGGACTGCCTGCCCACCAACCTGCGCGAAGAGGCGCGTTCCTGCGTGGAAGAATGCACCGCGGGCGGTTCCTTCGAGCGCCAGCTTCGCGACTACAAGATTCGGCTCGCCGCCAACGCGGTGCGCGATAACCACGGAAACAAAACCCTTGCCGCGCGCAGCCTGAGCATTTCGCGCGCCTACCTGCACCGCCTGATCCGCCTCGCCGACCCCGGTGCGCTCTGCGAGGAAGAGGGGCTGGAGGTCGAGATTACGTAACCGCCAGGAATATGATATTTATCCCCCGATAGATAAACAGATGGGGAGCGCAGGCGAACCTGGCGCCGAGACTCCCCGCTAAAAGAACCGCCTCCACTCGTGCCGCATCCCTGCTTTTGGCATAATAGGAATGAGGTCGGAAGCACCAGTGCACATTGGTTTTGGAACTTCGGCCGTGGGTGCCGTCCTGGGTCTTCTCGGCGTGCTTGCATGGCGCATCCGCGAGGGGCGCACCGCGGTCACGGTGAAGAAGATCATCATGCCTCCGCTGGGCATGGCGACGGGCTTCTGCATGTTCCTGGTTCCGGCGTTCCGCGTGCCCTGGACCTGGGCGGCGGCCGCGTTCCTGATCGGGATGGTGGCGCTTGCTTGGCCGCTGCTGATTACCTCGCGCCTGGTGCGCACGGGCGACACCATCATGATGCAGCGGTCCAACGCCTTCTTCCTGGTGGTGATTGTGCTGGCCGCCATCCGCTTCTTCGCGCGCGGCTATTTCGACCGCTTCCTGTCCATCGACCAGACAGCGGCTTTGTTTTTCGTGCTGGCCTTCGGCATGATCCTGCGCTGGCGCCTGCGGATGCTTTCCCAATACCGCGCGCTGGCGGCCGAGGCCTCTCTCGCCGCGTGACGGCCCGAACACAAAAACACCGCTGACCCGCGTCTGCAGGCAATTTCGCATGCGCCTTATTCCGAGCGGATGGCATCCATCGGCTGGATCCCGGCCGCGCGGATGGCCGGCACCAGCGAAGCCGCGCTGGCGATCAGTGCGAGAGTGACCATCGCTCCCGCCAGGACCCACGGGTCCCGGCTCGAGGTTCCATAAAGAAAACTCGCAAGAGCGCGCGAAGCCAGCAGAGCCGCCAGCAAACCCGCGCCGGTGCCCGCCCCGGCGACCGCGGCATTCTGGAGGAATACCATCCCGGCAACCTGGCGTCGCTGCGCGCCCAGTGCCATGCGGATCCCGATTTCGATGGTGCGGCGAGCCGTGGAATAGGCCAGCGTGCCGTACAGCCCGATGGCCGTGACCATCAGTGCGCACAGGGCAAAGAACACCGACAACAGCGCCATCATGCGCTCCGAACTCATGGCATCGCGGATCATCTCCTCCGAGGATTGGATGGTGGGCATGGGAACTTCGGGAACCATCTGGGCCGCCAGCGCATGCGCTGCCCCGGCCAGCGGCGTCGAAGGCCCGTCGGTGCGCACAACCGCATAGTAGGATCGCGATTGTCCCCAGTCATCCTGGGATATGGGATGGTAAGCCATGGGCGGAGCGGGAGAGCGAATGTCATCGAACTTCGCATCGCCCACAACACCGATCACTTCATAACGCTTCTTTGTCGTTCCCTCGGTTTCGAAGACAGACTGACCGATCGGATTGCCATCCGGGATCAGCGCTTTTACCGCGGCCTGGTTCAGGATGATCTTGAATCCGCCGGACGGGCTGTCATCCCAGCGGAAGTCTCGCCCCTCGAGAAGCGGGATGCCCATGGCCTGGAAATACTCCGGCGCAATGTTGTTCTGATAGATGTCCGGGGTCTTGCCCGTCGTGCCGCTGAGATAGTTGTCCCAGATCGCGTGGCCGAACGGCAGAAGGAACGCGAAGCTTACGCTCTTGACGCCCGGCTGGTGGCGCAAACCCTCGCCCACCCGCTGATAGAACTGAATCAGCGCATCGTCCTTAAGCGGCTGCTGATCCATGCTGAAGGCGATGTTCTCAACGCCGTGCGGGTCAAAGCCCGTCCCGGATCGATGGAGCCGCAAAAGGCTTGTCGCCAGCAGGCCCGCGCCCACCACCAGCAGCAGCGCCAGCGCGACTTCGGTCCCCATGATCACGCGCGGCAGCCACGCCCGGCGCTCGCCGGCAAGCGTGGTGTGCTGCCCGGTCTTCATCTGCTCGTTCAAATCGCCGGAAGTGGCGCGCAGGGCGGGGACGAGCCCGATGAGCAAAGCCGCCCCCACCGCCGTCAACGCGGCGAAGGCAAACACGCGCAGATCGAGCGACGTGTCCACATACCTGTCAAAGTCTCCTCCCAGCATCGCCAACGAAAGCGACTGGCTCACCAGCGGTGCCACTGCCAGGCCGGCCGCCGCGCCGGTGAGCGCAATCAGCAGGCTCTCGACCAGCAGTTGTTGCATGAGCCGGTGCCGCGTGGCGCCCATGGCCAGGCGCGTGGCCAGTTCCTTTTGCCGCGCCGCCCCGCGCGCCATCAGCAGGCTCGCCAGGTTGAGGCACGCGAGCAGAAGAATGCCCCCGCACATGGCAAACACCGCCAGCAGGGGTTTGGAGAAGAACTGGCGGATGTAGGTGAAGCCCCTCGAGCCGGGTTCTGCCGAGAACCGGAAGTGACGCTTTTCGCGATCCGCCACCCAGGCCGCATCCGGGATCATCTCGTGCAGCACGGCGCTGCTGCTGGCGGCCACGTCGGCATTCGCTCGCGCCACGGTAGCGCCTGGCTTCATGCGCGCCATCGCCGTGAGCCACCATGCGTGGTGTCCTGCGGCCGTCAGGTTGCGTGTACCGTGCATGGCCGGTTCGGCCGCCAGCGGAGCGAAGAGTTCCGGGCGGTCGAGCGGATCCGCTCCTATAAACCGCTTAGGCATCACGCCGACCACGCTGAAAAGCGTGTGGTCGATTTCAAGCTTTTGCCCCACAACGTTCGGTGCACGGTTGAACCAGCGCTGCCAGAAGCCCTCGCTGATGACCACGCCGAACCCCGCCGGGTTCCCTCCCTTCGCGTCATCAGCCGGAGTGAGAGTACGCCCCAGAAGCGGCGGGGTCTCGAGGCCGGAAAAGAAATCGCCGCTTACGATCTGCCCCTCGACGTTCTGGTTGCCGCTGTTGCCTTTCACCTGCATGGTGGCGTGGTTGTACGCGAAGACCGCGGAGAACACCGGTAGCTGATGTTCAAGGCCGCGAAACAGGGGCTCGGAAAAGCTGTAGTTGGCGCGCAGGCTTTCGTCGTCGGTCCCCAAAACGACAAGCTGGTTGCCCGCCGGCACCGGCAACGGGCGCAGAAGCAGCCCATTGATCACCGAAAATACCGTCGCATTGGCGCCCACACCCAGCGCCAGCGTGAGAATGGCGATGGCTGTGAAACCGGGCGATCGGCGCAGAACGCGCACCGAAAAACTCACATCGCGGCCCAGGTTCTCAATGCGGCCAAACTGCCACACCTCGCGCAGGCGTTCATGCCATTTGGAAGTCCGGCCGAATCGCCTCCTGGCCGCGGATTCCGCATCGCCCGGCGCCATTCCCTGCTGCTGCAGTTTCTCCCGCAGCATGGCCTGGTGAAAGCCTAGCTCGTCGGCTATGTCGCGATCCATGCGGCGCCTGAGGAACAGCCCTTTCAGGCGAAGAACGAATTCGTGCAGACTCGGAGACATCTTCACCTCCCAACCCGGGTGCCCCAGGCCTCGATTTTGAGACCTGGGAGGAATATCACGGTGCTTGCATCACAAACGCCACCGCCGAGGAAAGCCTTGCCCAGCGCTGCGATTCCGCGTTGAGGCGCTTGTGGCCCTCGCCGGTTAGCTGGTAGAACTTTGCGCGGCGGTTGTTGTCCGACGCGCCCCACTTCGCCTTGAGCAGCCCGCGCAGTTCCATGCGATGCAGGGCAGGATAGAGCGCGCCTTCTTCTACTTTCAGTACCTGCTGCGAGGTCTGCTCGATCCACTCCACCACTCCGTAACCGTGGAGAGGACCGCGCACCAGGGCCTTGAGGATGAGCATTTCCAGGGTTCCCTGGATCAATTCGCCGGAATCGTTTGCACGTTCCATAAGTCAATTAGGGGAAGGATAGGGGCAGAGGAAAGATCATGTCAAGAGCTCCGCGGCATCTGGACCACGGAGAGCCAGTCTGTGTCTGGGGATTTAATGTTTCTTCTTCGCGGATTTTGCAGATTTGGCGGCCTTCAGGGCTTTTTCTTCCGCCGAGCGGCCGGTAGGGATAGGCGCCGTATCGGGGCCGATGCGCCGGACCACGGTGTCGATCATCTCGTAGCTGATCGTGCGCGGACTCACAGGCCGCACCACTCCCGTCTCGGAATCGACGCTGACGTCGCTGCCGCCGGCGATGCGAAAGCTGAATGCCGGCACCGTTCCTGTGCGATCGGTCGCCCGGGAGATGGTGACCGGCAGGTAGCCCTGGATGGGATGGATGCGGAAAGCGGTCTCGTACCGGTGACGCTTGACGCTCCAGGTAAACACCCGCACCTGGTCAAAGTCGAACGGCAGGCCATTCTGGGGCGGAGAGAGCACCATCACATACTCGGGCACCTGGTGGTCGGGGGAGGCGGCGTCGGAATCGGTGATCCTGGTGAGAACGTACGCTCCAATGATGCGCTGGCCCTCGGCGTATTGCGCCACCGAATCGGGCACATCGACGTCGATGCGGCTGCCGAGCAACCACCCGGCGTGGCCATTGGCGTCGCGCACCAGCCACCAGTCTTCGAGGATGGGAGGCGGCACGTTGGCCGCGGTATGGCCCGCAATCGGCGCAGCGGCCGGCTTAGCCGGGGCCGCGGGCGTGGTTGGCGGCGTTTGCGGGACGGGCGTCTTTCCCTGTCCACTGCCCTGCCCGGCGGGCAGAGGGCCGGCGGGCGGCGGCAGGGCCGGTCGACGGCGCGGTGTGGCGCCCGGCGCGGCCTTGGGAACCGTGGCGCGCGCCAGAAGTTGCACCTTCGTATTGCCCGGCAGGAGCAGGAAGTGCTCCGTATCCCGCCCCGGGCTGAGGTGCAGGTACATGTCGTCGCGCAACACGGCGGTGGCGACCACCGGGTCCTGCTTGTGGGCATCCGCCACCTTCTGAAACTCGTTGTACAGGTCGCTGTCGATGACCGCGTGCTCTTCAATCCAGCCAATCTCGCCTTTTGCCGTCTTGACTTTCAGGAAGCGGCGGCCATGCTCCATCACCTCGAGCGGCTGGCCATTGGTCACCGCGCCCACCGTATTGGAGACCGCGGCCACGCGGTCGTGAAGATACATCTGGCGGGCGGCCACATAGACTGTCTCGTGCTTTTCCAGTCGCATGCGGCCGCAGCCGGAAACCAGCAGAACGGCGAGGGACGCGAATCCCGCAAAACAACGGAAAAAGAGGCGATGGGGGAAGGAGAGATGGGGCAACTTTGAGCGCGTAACCACAGCAGGGTTCTGACTTGAGAATATCACTACGACCGGGGACAGGGATCAGCGAACGGGAAACTCGTTGGGTACGGCCCCATAGGATCCATAGGACGAAGGCTCGAAGGCCCGGCATCTCTCTGCAATGAACCCCGGGGCAAACATGACGGTCAGCTTCTTCTGATTTGCGACCCGTGATCGGCCGGTTGCCTGTTCCCTGCAATCCCCGAAGCCACGGCGCAGATCGCCAGGATGGCGCCGACAATCGCCAGCGACCAGGTGATGGGGACATCGAGCCAGCGCGAAGCCAGCATCTTGAGGGCGACAAAGGCCAGCAGCGCGCCCAACCCGTAATGCAGGTATCGCAACCGGTCGAGAAGCCCGATCATGGCGAAATAGAGCGAGCGCAGGCCGAGGATGGCGGCGATGTTGGAGGTGTAGATCACGAACGGATCGTGTGAAATGGCGAGGACGGCCGGAATGGAATCGACGGCAAACAGCAGGTCGGTGAACTCGACCGCAAGGATGACGGGGATCAGCGATTGTTTGGCGGGCTGAAGGCGGCGAATCCAGGCGGGGATCGCATTGCGGGTCGATCCTCCGCGCACGATGCGCCATGCGGCATAGAGCAGGAATGCGCCGAAGAGGTACGACACCCAGTCGAAACGCTCCAGCAGCTTCACCCCGGCGGCGATGAACGCGGCGCGGAGCACCACAGCTCCGGCCACGCCCCACAACAGGGACACGTGCTGGCGGCGGGGGCTGATGCGAAATCCTTCGAACAGGACCAGGAACACGAAAAGGTTGTCGACGCTGAGCGAGGTCTCGATCGCGTATCCGGCCACAAACTGCAGTGCGGGTATGCGGCCCTGGCGGACGGCGATCCAGGCCGCAAAGGCTGCGGCACACACGGCCAGCACTGCGGTCCACATCCACGCCACGGTTTGCGTGCGGCGGGTCTCGCGGCGCGTGCCGGGAATCAGCGCGTCTATGACCAGCAGCGTCGCAACGGCGAGGTGAAAGCCGATCCACCATGTCCACGATGCGCCGCCGATCATGAATGAATGCTACAGGAGCAGGACTGGGACCGGGGACGGTGCGCACGGTCCTGCCGGTCGAAGCCTGGCGCCTGGTGGAGCAAGGCATTGTCAGCCACGTAGTCCCGCGCGATCAGCTGGAAAGCCTCGCCGCAATCTGAGGGGAAGCAGCGCCAGGCCGGCTTACTGCCAGCGCACCGTTCTTCCGGCAAAATCGAATTCGACACGCCGGGCATGGAGGGCGGCCGGGCCCAGGTACCCGTCCACCCCCGAAAGGGCGGCGTTGCCCGGTCCGTCAATCAGAAGAACGGGAGTGACCCGCTGCGCGCCGGCGATTTCCACTCCCGGCAGCTCCACCTGTACCGCCTGCAGGCGTCCGAGAATCGCATCCCTTGGTTCACCTTCGGTGTGCAGATGCGGCAGGGCGCCGTGGACCCGGTCCTTGTAAAGAAGAAAGTATTCGAATCCCGTATCCACCAACACGCGCATGGAGATTCCCTGCACCATCACGGGGATGACCAAGGCCGAGTTGGTCCGTGGCGCGCCGGCACCGCCTTCGTCCATTCGGAACGAAATCCTCCTTCGTTCGTAATCGATGCAGAGCTTGCGGGCGCGACTGAGCACATCCATGCCGATGATGCCGTCGGCATTTCCGGCGATTGCGGAGAGATCGGCAAGCCGCGTGACCATCATGGCTATGCTTCCCACCCGCACCGGACCAATCCGGACCTCGGGGACGTCGGCCCATTCGATGGCGAGGTTGCGATCAAAATTGAACACGGTGCCGGGGCGGCGGCGCAATCCCATTCGGTCGGCAACCCGCCGATCGATCGCGCTCGAAGACGATCCCGTGTCGAGGATGAACTTCAATCCGCTCAAGTCACCCAGTTGGCCGTCCACCACGATTTCGAAATTGGACACCAGGTTGAACGGCACCGCCGAATCGGCGCACGAACGGTCGAGGCTCTGCGCGACTGCCGCGGAGGTCAGCGCGCCGGCAAGCAGCAACCGGACACTTCCCGCAAGAATTCTTCCGAGAGCCATTCGCCGGCCTCCGGCCTTTTCGTAGCCGGCACCCAGCTTTCGGGAACCAGGGGCGTCTTCTCAATTCACCGCGGCTCTCCTCTGTGCCTTGTTTTGGTCAACGGTTATTCGCCTGATATCAAATGGCTTGCCGTCGCATCTCTCCTTGGAGATCGTGAATCTTTGATGATCGTTTATCGTCTAATCTGCGTATTTCCACGCAGACTGCGGATTGCGGGCATGTTTCCGCCGTTCTTACCAGGTGCACCATGGACCATCGTCCTTCCGATTCCCCGACGCGCTTCGGCGTCTTCGAACTGGATATGCGTTCGGGAGAGCTGCGCAAAGCCGGGACCCGCATCCGGCTTCAAGAGCAGCCGCTCAAAATCCTGATGGTCTTGCTGGAAGAGCCCGGCGCGGTTGTTACCCGCGAGGATCTGAAGCGCCGCATCTGGCCGCACGAGCCGTTTGGAGACTTCGACCACGCCGTCAATGTAGCCATCGCCAAGCTCCGGACCGCATTGTCGGATTCGGCGGACACGCCGCGTTATGTTGAAACGTTGCCGCGCCGGGGGTACCGATTCATTTTCCCGATTACCAGCGTTGCCGAGCGGCCGGATGCGAATGGCGCGGCGCCCTCGGCGCCTGCCCAGGCTCCGTTGGAAAGCAAGGCGAAATCCCGGTGGTGGCTGGTCGCCGCCGGCGGCGCAATGGCGGCCGTACTGGGCGCTTCGGCCTGGTGGTGGTTCACTTCGCATCATGAAAGGACATTGACCGACAAGGACACGCTGGTCCTGGCGGATTTCGAGAACACCACGGGCGACGGGGTTTTTGACGGCACCATTCGCCAGGCCCTGGCCGTGCAGTTGGAGCAGTCGCCATTCCTCAGCCTGGTCTCGGACGCGACCGTGAAGGAGACGCTGCGGCTGATGAACCAGCCGGCGGACGCACGCCTCACTCCGGATATCGCGCAACAGGTTTGCATCCGCACCGGAAGCGCCGCGGTGCTCAACGGCTCCATTGCGAAACTAGGCAATCAGTATGTCCTCGGGCTCAAAGTGACTAACTGCAAGACCGGCGACTCGCTCGTACAGGAGCAAGTGACGGCCGAGCGAAAAGAACAAGTGCTGAAAACCCTGGCCCAGGCCGCGTCCAGTGTGCGCAAAAAACTGGGCGAATCGGTTGGCACCGTCGAGAAATACAACACCCCTCTCGAACAGGTGACGACGCCTTCGCTCGAAGCACTGCACGCCTATAGCCTGGGACGCATCACCCTGATCGATCGCGAGGATTCCCCGGCGGCGATCCAACTCTTTCAACGCGCCATCGCTCTGGATCCCAACTTCGCCATGGCCTATGCCTCGCTGGGCCTGGCGTTCGGCGAATATTCGGAAGAAGAAAGCATCTGGAATTACCGCAAGGCGTTTGAGCTCCGCGATCACGTGAGCGACCGGGAGAGATTCTACATTGAAGCGCACTATCACGAAGCGGTTACAGGAAACCTGGAAAAAGCCCGCCAGGTTTACGAGCTTTGGAGCCGGCTCTATCCGCGAGACGATATTCCCCACCTGAACGTGGCTGAGATTTACGCCCACCTGGGACAATACGAGGATGCGAGGCGAGAAGCGGCGGAGAGCTTGCGGCTGCTCCCTGGAGATTGCCTTAGCTACGAGGGAGTGGCGGGTGCGCTTCTCCGTTTGAATCGCTTCGACGAAGCCCGGACGATGATATTGAACAACGCCGAACCAAAGGGCGATTGCTTTCACCAGCAAGTGATGCGATATGCGCTGGCTTTTCTCGAGAACGACAAACCGGAAATGACACGGATTGCGAACCACGCTGCCGGGGGACGTTGGGACATACAGTTCTCTTATTTTCAGGCACAAACTGCGATGTATTATGGCCGGCTGCGCGAGTCGCGCGAGATGATGCGACAGGCTCTTTCGTCGGCTCGGAAATCGAAGCAGGAGGAGTTGGGTGGGGTTTTCGAGGAGTTGGCCGCCGAATCGGAAGCCCTGCTCGGCGAGGCCGGGTTAGCAAAGGAGCAGGCAAAAGAGGGGCTGGCGCGATCCCGGGTTCGGGATATCGAAATTATCGCGGCGGTAGCACTGGCGCTGGCGCACGACGACAAGGACGCCGAATCGCTTGCCGACGATCTGGCCAGGCGCTTTCACGACAGCACGATCGTCGAGACAAACTATCTGCCTTCGGTGAATGCGCAACTGGCAATGAACCGCATGGATCCGGCGAAAGCCCTGGAGTTTTTACAAGCAGCCGGTCCGTATGAACTCGGAGATCCCGACGGAGCCAATGCATTGTTTCCCGTTTTCCTCCGCGGCAGGGCCTGCCTGATGGCGCGGCAAGGCCGAGAGGCGGCGGTGGAGTTCCAGAAGATTCTTGACCACCGGGGCATTGTCTTGAACACGCCCATCGGCGCGCTGGCACATCTGGAAATTGCCCGTGCGTTCAATATGCAGGGCGAAACCGCCAAGGCGCGCGCCGCCTATCAGGATTTCCTCAACCTTTGGAAGACCGCCGACCCCGACCTTCCCGTCCTGAAACAAGCCAAGGCCGAGTACGCACGGTTGCAATGACGATTCTCGGATCGTCGGCCGCCTGTTCTTACCGCTGATTGATCAGCCGGATTGTTTCCAGGATCACGTCGCCGTCGATCGTGAGGCTGTGGGCGCTTACTTTGTCCATCGTGTCCTGCGCGGTGTGATGATAGCTGTTGTCCGGTCCATAATCGAGATCGATGATGTCGATCGACGGCACCCCGCGGTTGACAAACGGGAGATGGTCGTCTTCCACGGCTTCTTCGCGCTGAAAGAAATACTTCTCGTAGCCGAACTTGTGCGCCGCCTGGCGGACCGTCGCCACCAGCCATTCCGTGGAACTGGTCTCGCGCTGGATATCGAGGTCCTTGTCGCCGATCATGTCGGTCAGGAGGAAGGCCTTGATGCGCTGGAGCGTTCCGTCGCGGCCCCACTTCGCGGCCAGGTGGCGGCTCCCGTAAGTCGAGTCGGACTGCGACCAGCTCTGAATCGCCTCCTCGCCGTCGAAAAACACCAGCCACACCGAGTAGCCGTCGAGCTGTTTCGTACGCGCGGTCTGCTCGCGGAAGTGATCGGCGAGCGCCAGCAGCAGGCCGGTGGTGGCGCCGCCGTCGTTGGCGCCCACGAAGTTGATGTTCTTCAGGTAGTAGTTGGTCTCGTAGTGGGTCGCCAGCACAATCACGCCGTCCTTTTTTCCCGGGAAGCGGACGATGAAGTTGCGCATGTTCACCGGGCCGATCGGCGTATTGGAGGTGAAGGTATCTTCCTCCACCTGGTCGTGCGAGAGGTGGCTACGCAGAAATTCCTCGGCTTTGACGTGATTGGGGCTGGTGGGCCAGCGCGGGCCGATGGAGACAAATTCACGCGTGTAATCCAGAGCCTTGGGGCCGTTGAAATGCTGGGCCGAAGCCAGCGAGGAGGCCAGCAGAAAGGTCGCACCGAGAACAAATCGCCTCGCGCATCTCACCACCGAGATGGGGGGCACCCATATTCTGCCGGCGGATGAAAACGAGGTCACGAGACCGCTTCCTTTTGCTTGCGGCGCGAGGGGTGTACCCACCACGCAACGCCGATACCAAGGATGTACAGCCCCAACATGGGCAGGGCGTAGATGCACATCGTCCAGGGATCGGGGCTGGGACAGATAATCGCCGCCACCACGAAAACCGCAAGGATGGCATAGCGGACGTTCTTCCACAGGAACCGTGGACTGACGATGCCGAACATCGCCAGGAAGAAGATCAGGATGGGAAGTTCAAAGCTGATCCCCAACCCCAGGATGACAGAAAGGAAGAATCCGCTGTAGTCCTCGATGGTGATCATCGGGGTAAAGTCGTGGCCGAACCCGAGAATCAGAATCTGGGTGGCGCCCGGCATCACAAAGAAATATCCAAAACTGGCCCCTCCCAGGAACAGGGCAATCGTGGCCGTCATAAACGGAATCACGAAGCGCTTCTCGCGCTGGTAGAGTCCCGGCGCAATAAAGAGCCACACCTGGTAAAGGATGAAAGGCGAGGCGACGATGGCGCCTCCCAGGAGCGCTGCCTGCAGGTTCAGATTGAGCGCATCCATGGGGTGGGTAAAGACCAGCGACTTGCCAATCTTCAAGAGCGGGGCCTGGAGAAAGTAGATCAGTTTACGGCGAAAGATCCAGGCGACGACTGCCCCGAGGGCCAGGTAGATGGCCGAATGGACAATGCGGCGGCGCAACTCGTCCAGGTGCTCCATCAGGCTCATGCCCGGGAGATCCGCGCGATCCGCTACGGCTTTGCGCGCCTTGCCAATTGCCTCCGCAGGATCAACCATGCTGGCTTACGGGCTCCTTCGGCTCTGGCGACTCGGGATTGGGCGATGCGCCACCGGAATGGCCGTTGGCTGCCACCGAAGAGGCGCCCGGCTCGATGCTCGCCGCGGACTGGGCTTCGACTGCCTGGGCATTGGCATCGGCGTCCGCCTCGGGGTTCAATTCGGCCGCGATCGCCGGCGCGGATTCTGACGATTCGAAATAATAGTCCGGCCGGGCCGATGCGCTCACTTGTTCGCCGGTACTCGGCGGCTGGATGATGGGCGCAGGCTCGGAAACCGCCGGCGCCTCGGACGGGACGTCCGCCTGCGCAGCGGGCGCTTCCGGATCCCCTGTTGCCGCAGTGGGCGCCTCCAATGCTCCGACTGCCGCCTGTGCCTCGACCGTCTGCGCCGGCGCCGAAACCGAAGCCTGCGAAGCGGCTGCCAGCGCCGCCGCCCGCTGCCGCTCCGCCTCTTCCTTCTTCCGCCGGTCGGCGTCTTCGGCCAGCCGCAACTCCTCTTCCATCTGGAATTTGAAGTCGTTCGAGGCCTTGCGGAACTCGTACATCAGCTTCCCGATCTGGCGGCCGATGAGCGGCAGCCGCCGCGGCCCGAAGACCACCAGCGCCAGCACCATCAGAATGAGCGAATCCTCCCACCCTAGAGTGGCAATCTGAATTGGCGGAGGGGAGACCATGAAGTTTTAATGATACCTGCCCCTGCGCGCCGCTCACAAACGTAAGTGCCGTCACGAGTGCGCTATGTCACAGTTTGTTAAAATGAAGACGGTGGCGGCGGTGCAATCGAGCCCGGATTTTCGAATCCCGAGGTTCTGAGCCGCATCCATTGAGACTAATCGGGCTGCAACAACCCCGTAGGTGGTTTTCCGAACTTGGGAAGCGCATCGACTGCAGCCGCGGAAGCTTTCAACATCTCCGTCCTGCGCGTCCTTTCAGGGCCAGCGGGACTGAAGGCGGACACAGGTGGAACTCGTACTTGAGGAAACAACGGCGGCCTCGCCGGAGGCCGGCAGCAGCTGCAGTTTGGAAAACTATCTCCTGCTCCCAGATCACAGCATGGACAGCCGCATTGCGGAGGCCCGCCGGAAGCTGGGATCTTCGACCATCCTGCTCGGCCATCACTATCAGCGCGACGAAGTGATCCGCTTTGCCGACTTCACCGGCGACAGCTACAAGTTGTCGAAAGCCGCCGCCGAGACCGACGCCAGGTACATCCTGTTCTGCGGCGTGCACTTTATGGCCGAAAGCGCGGATATTCTGGCGCACGACGGCCAGCAGGTGATCCTGCCGGATCTGAACGCGGGCTGCTCCATGGCCGATATGGCGGAGATCTCGCAGGTGGAAGCCTGCTGGGAAGCGCTTTCGCACCTTGGGTTTTCAGACGAAATCGTACCCATCACTTACATGAACTCCACCGCCGCCATCAAGGCGTTCTGCGGCGAGCATGGCGGGCTGGTGTGCACCTCGTCCAATGCGCGCTCGGCCTTCGAATGGGCGTTTGCACGGGGTCAACGCATTCTTTTCCTCCCCGACCAGCACCTTGGCCGCAACACCGGCTACGCCATGGGCATCTCGTTCGACGAGATGGCGGTGTGGGATCCGTGGGCTTTGCAGGGCGGCCAGACAGCGGCCAAACTGGCGGCCAGCCGTGTGTTCCTGTGGAAGGGCCACTGCTCCGTTCACCAGAGGTTTCTGCCCAGCCACGTGGATGCCGTCCGCGAGAAGTATCCCGACGTCCAGGTGATCGTCCACCCGGAGTGCCGCTGGGAGGTTTGCCAGAAGGCCGACGCTCTGGGCTCGACCGAGCGCCTGATCGCACTGGTGGAACAATCTCCCGAGGGCTCCAGCTTTGCCATCGGGACTGAGATTCACCTGGTCAATCGCCTGGCAAAGCGGTTCGCCGAACAGGGCAAGAAGATCATCTCGCTTGAAGATCACGGCTGCCTGTGCACGACCATGTACCGCATCAGCCCGCAGCATTTGGCGTGGGCACTGGAAAATCTGGTTCAAGGCCGGGTGGTGAACCGCATCCAGGTCCGGAAAAATGTGAAGCACTGGGCCCGCGTCGCGCTCGACCGCATGCTTGAGATCAGGGGTTAGGGGTTAGGTGCTAGTGCTCGGCTTCGTCCTCCGGCAAATCGACCATTCGTCGAACCTCTGCCAACGCGTAGATCCGCCCTCCCCCTCGCGTTTTCCCTCTCAACCTCGTTTTTGCAGCGACGACTGACTTAAGCCGAGCTGTCATTTCCACCCAGCGATCCCGGGTCCCCCTGATCTCGTTTTGGGTTACTCCGGCATTCATTGAGTCGTCAACGAGAAGACAGCGTGTGCGGGGAAGTTCTCTTGAATCCTCCGTGTCCTCACAAAGCCGCAACATCCACACGTCACGCGGCGGCCTTGGCATGGTGATAAATCCGCGAATGCGAATTACCTTCCCATCGAATTTCTCAGGATCCGCCAAGACCGCACTGAAATCCACCAACTTCGGCGGAGATTTCGAGTGCAAGGCGGGGCAGCCCAGAAAAATTGAGCACAAAATGGTGCAGGTCGCGAACTTCATGGAGAAGATGTGTTGCCGGGTGCCCCAGGTCTCGATTCTGAGACCTGGGTTTCCAAATGATTAGTTAGTGCCTGGTTTCGCAGCCGGCGCTTCGGGCTTCGCTTCGGGCTTCGTCTCCGCCTTTGGCAGGGCAAAAATCGCCGGGTCGATCGTCTTGTTCAGCTCCACCTTCTTCACCGTGATGGTCAGCGAGAACTGCCCGCCGAAATCAAGATCAATGCCGTAAGGAAGCAGATAGCCGATATCCGTCTTCCGATAATCGGAGAAGGTCTCGGTAAGGTCCACATCCTGGCCTTGCATCTTCGCCTTGGTGCTCTCCGATTTCACCAGGTAGGTGGCGGCGTCGATCACGTACGTGGATTCGACGTTCTCCTTCGAGGTCAGCTTGATCTTGTAGGTTTTGGCGGCGGCGTCGATGGGGAGCAACTCGATCTTGTTGCCCTTGGCCGCGTAGTCATAGAGCCCGCCACCCACGTAGATGCCGTCCTTGCCCGCGTTGTACTGGTCGTCGGGCATGGGAGTCGGGTCGGCCGCGCCGGCCATGGGATTCACGCTCCATCCGCCTTTGGCGTTGTAGCACGTGACGATCTTGGCGCCGTTGAAATCGGTCTCGCTCTTGTACCCGACTCCGTCCAGGATCACCGTGGTGCTGGGCGCGTCGCTGCCCATCACCTGTACCGAACTCTCCGTGGAAATCGACTTCACCTGGCTGATAACGTCTTTGCCTCCGATGGCCGCGAGGTATTTTTGTACGATCTCATCGGCGGTCGGCGCCGGCGCAGCGGGAGTCTGCGCGGCTGCGCCCGGCGCCGGGGTGCTCGGGGTTGGATCTTGCGCGCTCAATGCTACGGCGCCGGCCAGGACAAAAATGACGAAGATACCGCGGATCATGTTCTTCAATGGGTCGCCTTTCGGGTGCCGGGACGGCACGGTAGTTCCTGCGGCAACAGTGTATTCCAGGCGGCGCAGTGGTGCCACGATCGAGTGACGGCGTTCCCTCACGGCGAACTTAATCTTCCGCACTGGGCTCGGTGAACTTCAGCTCATTGCCGAAATCGTCACGCACGCGAAAATCGCGGTTCCCCCACGGCTTGCGGGCGATGTCCTGCCACAGCTTTGCACCGCGTTCGAGACATTCGTCGCGCAGGCCCTCCAGTTCCAACGTGAAGATGTGAACTCCGGCGGGTGAATGTTTGCGTGCGGGATCGGAGAACAAGTGGATGGCCACGCCGTCCCGCTCGACAATGGCGTATTCGCCCCCGGGCATCAGCGTGGCAACTCGGAATCCCAGCCGGTGTTCATAAAAGGAGAGGGCCGATTTCAAATTGAGGGCCGGCAATTCGGGCGCGACCCGCGACAAACGAGCCATGGCGATCACCTCTTGCATGAAAGGGGAAAACTCGAAGTGCTGCCTGCTACCAAGCTTCGGCTGAATGATATACCCGGGCAATGGACTTGGGCGTATTCTCTAGGAAGGATCACCCCATGAAGACCTTCACCCTCGACGAGGCGCAATCCCTGCTTCCTGTTCTGGAAGCCCTGCTGAAGCGGGCGATTGACGGCAAGCGCGCCGCGGAAGACGTCGAATCACAGCTTTCCGAGCTGAGCCGGCGCATCTACCTTTCCGGCGGTCTGCGAGTGAACCTGGCCGAGGTCGCACAGCAGCGCTCAGATATGGAGTCGCACCTGGAACTGGTGCGCGAGAGCATCGCGGAAATTGACTCCATCGGCGTGCAGGTCAAGGATCTGGATTCCGGGCTGCTCGATTTTCCCTTCCGGCTCGACGAGGACATCGTCCTGCTCTGCTGGCGGTTGGGGGAATCGTCAATCGAGCACTGGCACACGCTGGAGTCCGGGTACCAGGGCCGCCAGCCGGTTGACGAGCGTTTCCGCCGCCGTGCGGGATCGGGCGGAAGGCCCAATTAAAAAGGAATAAGCCGACCAGGTTTTCATGCCAGAGAGACGTGCCTTAGCGTCATGATTGCAATGGCTTGCGGCCAAAACTTCTGGTTTTGCTTGCGGTGTTTTCCTGCGCGGATTTCGAGAATCCGCGCGCGAAAAAACCCCGTCCGCAGACGGGGTCGATTGTTAGCCGTTATCGGCACAAAGCGAGTACGGTGTTAGGCCTTGGCGACCTTGCCGGTCTTGATGCAGCTGGTGCAAACCCGCAAGCTCTTGGCTGCGCCATTCACCATCACCTTGACTTTCTGCAGGTTTACGTTCCAGCGCCGACGGGACACGTTGTGCGCGTGAGAAATGTTATTGCCGAACTGCGGCCCTTTGCCGCAAACATCACATACCTGTGCCATCGTTCTGCTCCAACTCCTGTGGGTGTTTCGTATTGCCGCCCGCCTGGTTCGTTCTCCCAGCATGGGACGCGCTTGGCCGGGTGACGGCGCGCACTTCCCGCGGCTGCCTCGGGATCCCTCGGACAGATTTGGATCCGTGGGTATCGGCTAAAGTTCAGTATACCTGCAACGGCAGGGGCCGCCAAATTCCCGGGCCTCTCGGGTAAGGCTCATTTGGAGCGCTCTTTGGAGGGAATCCGCTCCGCGCCCGGGAGAGTCTGCTCCGAACCGGGGGGAATTGGCTCCGAGGTCGAAGGATGAGTCGGCAGCGGGCGAGCGATTTCCTTGCGAAACCACTCCTGTCCGGCGCGCGACTGCAGGACAGCGAGGGCAGATTCCCGCCGAAGCTGCGCGGACTTCCCCGCGAATACCTGCGACCGGGCGCGCATCGCACGACTCTTCTCGATCAGCGCATCCACCTCATTCAGCCACACTTCCGGCGGCGTCAGGCAATGCACCACCAGGTCCACTCCCGACTCTTCGTAGCTCAGGGTGGTGGTGCGGAAGAGAATCACGGGCAACGATACATGAGTCTTCGCGAGCGCGATGGCCTCTTGCGGCTGGAAATCTTCCGCGTCGCTCGTCAGCAGCGCATCGGCGGTGGCTCCGCCATCAAGACAATCACGCAACTGGACCATCGAACGGCAGTCGGCGATGGAGTATCCCGCGCTGCGGAGCACCATCACCCGATGACAATCGTCGGGACCAAAGTGAATCACTCTTGCGTCCATGGCAGGTTCCCTCAGTTGAGACGGGGAATCGGGGGGAGACGTGATGAGTTGAAGCATATCCAATGCAAACCGCATCGTCTGTACGATTTTGACGGTTAGTCGTGCTTTTGTGTTTACAGCGGAAGGCTTGCAATCGCCGCCAACGGGATCGGCAGGTTCATTTTCTCTCTTCAAGATCAACCCGGTCGGCGGGCGATGGTTGCGGTGGATCCGTCGATTGGGTAAACATTTTCCAGTGTTTGCGCGCCCGCATGGGCATCGGCCTGCCGGGCAATAGCCTGGAATGTTGATTTCCGCTCCAATCCGGGTATTCTGTAAACGCATTCTGACCCCCCACGTGGCATGGCTGCAAAAAAGACCAATTCGTCGCGCGCCGTCCGGAAGAAGCCCCTCCTGATGGATATCCGCACGGTTGCCGAACGCGCCAATGTCTCCATCGCCACGGTTTCGCGCACCATCAATCACGTCCCGACCGTGAACGCCAAAATGGCAAAGCGCGTGTGGGAGGCTATTCGCGAGCTGAATTATTTTCCCAACACCCAGGCCCGCGCGCTGGTTTCAGGGCGCACCCGGCTGCTGGGGCTCATCGTCTCCGAGATCACCAATCCTTTTTTCCCGGAGCTGATCCAGGGCTTCGAAGATATCGCGGTTGAGAACGGCTACGAGATCCTGGTGAGCTCAACCAACTACGATCCGCGGCGCATGTCGCTTTGCATCCGCCGCATGATAGAGCGCAAGGTGGAAGGCGTCGCCGTGATGACGTTCGGTATTGAAGAGCCACTGTTGGAGCAGCTCGCCGAGCGCAATATCCCGCTGGTGTTTGTGGACCAGGGCCCCGACCGGCCGGGCATCAGCCTGCTGAAGGTGGATTACTATCACGGCATTCGCCAGGGGGTGCAACACCTGGCGGCGCTGGGCCACAGAAACATCGCTTTTATCTCCGGGCCCATGCGGCTGCACTCGGCGCAATCGCGGCGGGCCGCGTTTTCCAAATCGCTGAACGAATGCGGCATCGTCCTCAACGAGGAATGGATCATCGAGGGCGATCACACCCTGGAAGGCGGCATCGCGGCGGCGGACAAGCTGCTGGGGAATTCGCGCCTTCCCACGGCCGTGATGTGCTCCAACGACATGACCGCCATCGGCGTTTTGCATAAGGTCTACCGCGCCGGACTGAGGGCGCCTGATCATCTTTCCATCATCGGGTTCGACGACATCCACATGGCGCGCGTCACCATCCCGCCGCTTACCTCGATCCAGATGTCGCGCACCGAACTGGCGCGCGCGGCCGTCAATGCCTTGCGGGCGTATGTGGAAAGCACCACCCCACATCGCGAATCGCGCATCGAGACACGGCTGGTAGTGCGCGAATCCACAAGCTATCCTCCCGGAACGATGCAGGATCTGCGCGCCGTGACCGACTCCGTGCAAGGCATCGTCACAGGCAGGAGAGCCGGCCAGTAGTCTCCTGCAGCCGGGTGCCACAGGTCTCGATCCTGAGACCGGGAATACAACCGGAACACATTCACGCCCTGAGAAACTAGAGATCCTCTACCTTCAGCTCTAAATCTGCCCCCTGCCAGGCGGACTGGAACTGTTGCCGGACCCAGTTCGCATCGTATTCGCGCTTCTGCCGGGTCAATGCCTCCGCCAGTCCGAAGAGAGATCGCGGATTGCGCGGGTTCTTTTCGAGATCGTCGCGAAATACCTGCTCGGCCTCCTTGGCATTGCCGGACTGGAGCAGCATGCCGCCGAGCGATTCGCGCACCGGGTAGTACCAGTCCGCCGGCTCGTCGTAGAACAATTGGTCCTGGGCGGCGACCGCATCATGCAATAAGCGGATCGCGCCCGTCTTGTCGCCCTTAGCGCCCGCGATTCGTGCCGCGAGAACGTCATCGGCGATGTGAAAGATCTCCCAGGTGCGATTTTCAATGGGCGGCATGAAGATCTCGTTCCATGGCGTCGCTTTCTCGACCGCCGCGAGCTGTTTCTCGAGCACCTCGGCGTCGGCGGTCTTGCCGCGCGCCGTCAGGGCCATCCCGCGGCTGTATAGCCAAAATACCTTGAGGATGGATGTCTCCGAAGCCGGCTCTGTCATCGCCAGCAGATCGTCCCAGCGTTCGCAGCGCACCGCAACCACCAGACGTACGGCGACGAACGCTTCGAGCATCGGCATCTCCTTGGTAGCCGGTGCGAGATTTTCCGCCAGCCGTCCGGCGGCGCGCTGCGCTTCGGCGCAATGGCCCTGCATGCTGGCAGAAATGGCCCCAAAGTGCAAATTGTGCGAGTAGTACATCATCATGTACAACCCCTGCGCGCCGGTCGCCGCGGCGTAATCTTCATCGGCCTTGGCAGCGGCCGCGTTCTGCACCCGGGCGCCTTCAAAGTTGCCGGTGCGCTCGTAAATGTGGGCCGGCATGTGCACCAGGTGGCCGGCGGCCGGGGCGAGCGCCGCGATGCGATCGGCATAGGACAGCGCGCGTTCCGGATGCGGGGAGGCTTCGACGGCATGAATGTAGAGGTGCATCGCGCCAATGTGATTCGGATCGCGGCGCAGCACGCTTTCCAGAATCGCCACAATCTCTTCTGTGCCCTCGGCCGGAGTGCCTTCGGCATTCCAGAGCTTCCAGGGCCGCAGGTTCATCAGGCTGTCGGCAAACAGAGTCGCCGCATCGAGATCGTCGGGGTACTTGCGCACCAGCTCGCGCATCGCGCCGGCGTAATCGGCGTCGAGCTGATGGTAGTCGGGCTTGGCGTCGCGGGAGAAACGTTTCGCCAGGGCGGCGATGTAGTCCTTCTCGATCTGCGGCGCCTCGCCGCTTGTCGCTTTGGCTTTTTCAATGGCCTCGACGGCCATCTTCTCGCGTTCCTCATCGACGGCCAGGTTGTAATTGGGGCCGACCGCGAGCGCCACGCCCCACCATGCCATGGCAAGATGCGGATCAAGCTCGGCGGCATGCTGGAAGGAACGCGCCGCCTCTTCATGATGGAACGCGTACACCAGGCGCAGTCCCTGGTCGAAGAACTGCTGCGCCTCGGCGTTTTTCGTGGAAACCGCATGATGCAGGCTGCCGAGACCTTCCATCAGCACCACCGGTTTAGGAGCGGCGGGGCTTTGCGCACAGGCTGCGCATGAGGCGAGCAATACGGCGGTGACCGCCCGGTTCTTCAATGCAAATCTCCGGTGGTTCTCAGGGGTTCGGGGTGGCCAGAATACTACGGCCCGGAGGCGGTTGAGAATAGCGGCTATGATAGCCATAGTGCTCGCGGGCAGTTCGCGTCGTGCCCGGACCAGGATCCGACCCCGATCGAAAGTGAGCCATGATGTCCAACCGCACTAGAACCGATACGGTGTTCGCAAGAGCGATTGCGGAACACCTTGAAGTGATCGGGCAGATCCAGTCCCGGCAGCCGGATTTAGAGTCCATAGCCCAAGCGATGTCCGCGGCGTTGCGGCGGGGCGGCAAGATTCTGTGGTGTGGCAATGGGGGCAGCGCCGCCGACTCGCAACACCTGGCAGCCGAAATGGTGGGGCGCTTTCGCCGCGAACGGCGCGCTCTCCCTTCCATCGCTCTCACCACCGACACGTCCATTCTGACTGCGGTGGCCAACGACTACGGATACGAAGCGGTGTTTGCCCGCCAGGTGGAAGCCCTCGGGAACGAAGGCGACCTGCTGGTGGCCATGTCGACTTCCGGGAACAGCCAGAACGTGATCTGCGCCTTGACCGCCGCCCGGGCGAGAGGCATGGTGACGGTGGCCTTGACCGGCGCCGGCGGAGGAAGGATGGCGACGTTGGCCGACCATCTGTTCGCCGTGGAATCGCGCGACACGGCCCGGATCCAGGAAGCCCATATCCTGGCCGGCCACATGTTGTGCGACTGGGTTGAACAGGATTCGCTCCAGGCTGAGCCCCAGGGTCAGGATGCGGCCGGACCGGAACGCGCTGAAGTGTCGCGATGATTGCGCCGCCGCCGGGGTAAATCCAAGAGGCGAACACCTGTGGGCACGTTACCGCCAGCTCACCGCCAGGTGCCAACGCAAACCGTGCTGCTCCGTCTTGCGCAAAACGCGTTCGTATTCCCGCAGTTCCGAAATCACCGCAGAAGTTTCTGTGCCCAGCGCCATGGGCGATGCTTGAAGAAACTCCAGCAGCGTGCACAAGGTCACCAGCCCCGAGCTGGGGGAGAACCACTGCGGCTCCGGAAGATTGTGCGCCCAATCCGGATTCCCCGCTCCCTGCTCCAGTAGTAAAGCCATTGAGTTCTCGTCCGCGGAAAAGAAATCCAGCATGGGGCGGATCTTCAAGCGTTCCGCCAGCCGTTCCAGGGAATCTTCGTTACGCGCCAGAGCGTGCCCGTTGACAAAAATATCGAATCCCGGGTCTTCGCCCTCCACGACGATATACAAGCTGGCCGCCATTTGTGCCAGTTTAGCGGCATTCCGCTCTCGAATCCAACGAAAAAACGGGACTTGGGTAACCAGCTCGCTTCATGCCGCGGCTTTCCCATTGGGAACCTTTTTCAATGTCATTTGAATTACGACAGTGTACTCCGACGTTCTACGCGCAGAATTCAGAACCACCGTAAAATGCAAACATGGTTCGCTGGGCCATTCGGTGGCTGCGAACATGCTGAAGGGGTGGCCTGCGGATAGAGCGGCCTCCTGTCGCGGCCAACAGTCGTTGGTACCGGGCCTTCGCGGCGCAGACTTTGACAGCCTCTCACAGCAGGTTCCAGCAGTATGCGTTAGGGGTGTGAGCAAGTGGATTGGAGTAAGCTTCCCGACATTATTGCTGTCGGCCTGCTCTCGCTGGCCTTCGCATCCGTTGCGCGGAGTAATTATTCGCGGAGCGCGGGATTGTGGCTTACCGGCTGGCTCCTCATTCTCCTTCACTTTACGTCGTTCCTGTTTCTTCCCGCCCCAAGGATCTGGGGGCAGGTCGCCGAACTGATCGGAATGTCTTCGCTCGTCTGGGCCGGCATCCTGTTTATGTGGGCCTCCGTACCATACCGGAAAGAGCAAGCCTCGAGCCCATGGATGCTTTTGACGTTGCTCGTGGCCAACACCTTCTGTGTCGGAGTGCTGGTCTTTGGTGCCCATCCTTCGGTCGCTACCGCCGGCGCCATCCTGCTGGGAGCCGGGCCTCTGACCCTGGCGCTGATCGACATTCGCAGTTTTCAGCATGTCCTGCGGTGGGCTCTCGTACTTCTCTACGTGGCTCTCGCCATCTTCCTTCTGGTCACTCTCGGCCAGCCCAACGCGACCGACCTGGCGCTGAATGGCATCCTGTTTACCGTCTACTTCGCCTGCGCCATTCATTTTTGGTACATGTACCGGCGCGCCTCCGCGGGCGCGTTCATTACCATTTCCGGATTCCTGTTTTGGGCGCTGGTTTTCGTGCTCGCACCGATCATGGAGGCCTTCTTTCCCGCTGTCCACGTGGAAAGCGAAGTCTGGAATCTTCCCAAATTCGTCGTCGGCTTCGGCATGATCCTGCTTTTGCTGGAAGACGCCATCGAACACAACAAGCACCTCGCCTTGCATGATGCTCTAACCGGTCTGCCCAACCGCCGCCTCTTCCAGGACCGGCTTGCGGTCACCCTGGAACGCGCTCGCCGCACCGGAACCCAGGCGGCCCTGCTGGTCTTTGACCTGGACCGCTTCAAGCAGGTCAACGACACCATGGGCCATCACATGGGCGACTTGCTGCTGCAGTGCGTGGCCGGCGTCTTCAGCCGACGGATTCGGCGCGCCGACACTGTGGCGCGAACAGGGGGAGACGAATTCTCCGTCATTCTCGACGGACCAACCACCTGCGGCGAAGCGTTGCTCGTCGGCCGCGCCCTGCAGGACCTGCTCAAGGAACCCTTTGTCCTGGAAAATCGCTCCGTCAGGACCGCCGCCAGTTTCGGCGTGGCCATCTTTCCTGATGATGCGTCGGATATGGAAGCATTGTGCATTGCCGCGGACTTGCGCATGTACGAGAACAAGCGCAATGGCGAGGTTGCCAGGCACGCCATTCCCGACAACCCGGAGCCCGGCTTCAGCAATGCGGCAGACACCGCCGGCCCGGGCTAGACAGCGGACCCAGGCGTCGGATCTCTTTCACGGTTGCCAGTCCACGTTCACCGCGCTGGTCCCGGCGACGGGAACCGTGAACCGATGGTTGGCTCCGCCTTCCCACACCACGCTCCCATCGGATCGGATCACGATGAATTTGAATTCCACTCCCTGCCCGCCAGGCAACGACACGTTGAGAAACCAGTCAGGATAGTTGGGATCGAGCATGGGCCCGATGGCGGTCTGAAACGTCGTGCCCCAATTCCCCAGCTCAACCGTATTGCCCGTCACAAATACGTAGTCGCCCGGCTGGGTCGGCGGGGCGTGATGGACCGTGAATGTCACCGGGACCAGCCTCGCAGCCAGCGCGAGGAACGGAATCGTATTCGCCGCGATCCCGGCGCTTGATTTCAGTTGTACGTCGTAGCTCCCGCCGGCGACCGCGGGCACCCGAAATGTCACCGACGTTTTCGACCACGCCTGGACCGGCGCCGCCGTGGATCCAAACAGGACCGACCCCTGCGCCGTTCCGAAACCATCTCCGGCAAGGGTGACGGTCATGCCCGGCTGGCCTGCGTGCGGACCGATGGAACCCGCTTCCGGTGCGCTCGCGCTGGCCTGATACTGCCACACGGAGACGCTGTGAGATGCAATCGTGAACGGATTCGCCGGGTTATTTGCGTCCTTCCCCGCGGTTACGGTGAGGTTGGCGCCGTTCTGAATCCCGGCAAGAACATCCGCATAAGTGCCCGCCGGCAAAGCCGTGAAGAGTCCCGAGATCGGGTAGGTTGCGCTGTCGCTCTTGTTGATGGCCACCAGCACCACATCGTCGAAGAACTGTCGTTCGTAGATGTAGACATCGTCATTGATCCAGCGCTGCTTCCATGTACCGTAGGCGACGGCATCATTGGCCTGCCGCAGCGCGGCCAGCTTCCCGATCAACTTGTAAGCTTTGCTCGCGGTGTTGAACGAAGACATCCACACCCGGTCATAGGGGTCGTTTCCATTGTTGGTGTTGTTGAACAGGTACTGCTCGTCCCCATAAAGAATGATCGGAATTCCCCGCCCCGTCAGCAGGAAGGCCATCGCCTCGTGCAGCCGGTTCTGATTGTCATTCATCGTGAGCAGGCGCGATTCGTCGTGACTGTCAAAGAAGGTAACCAGGTCGTTCGGGTAGGTGAAGTCAGCGTTCTCCCGGCCGATGGTCGAATCCACTTCTGAAAATGGCTTATCGCTTCCGAACACATCGCGAAGCGCATTGTTCAGCCCGAAATCGAGCAGGGAAATCCCGCTCTTGTTTGCGAACTTGATCGCATCGGCGTAGAGCGGATCGTCCGGCCCGCCGAATATCCACTCGCCGAAAAGAAAGCTGGGCGCATTCGTGTAGACGGCATTGGCGAACGAATATTCCCAGCCCCAGGTGACGTGCTTCAGGGCGTCGAGGCGAAACGCGTCGACATGATGGCTCTGCAATTGGATCGCTGCCGACTTGAGATAGGCATCGATGTCCGGGTTCTCCTGGTTGAGATCGGCCAGATCGGCCAGCTTGTTGTACTGAATCTGGTAGCGGTCGTTGTAATCCGAGATTCCCTGGTTGTGGTGAAAATACCCCTTCGGATCGTTCCCGGCCGAGGCCATGAACGTCCCGTTGTTATAGAGCGCTCCGTTCTCACCGCAATCATCCGGATTGGAGTGGTTGTTGGCCTGGTCCACGATGATCTTCATGCCGTTGGCGTGCATCGCCGAAACCAGCCGGTCAAAGGCGGCAAACGAATTCTTGTTGTCGCCAAAGTGCTCCTCGATCTGCATGAAATCGCGATTCCAGTAGCTGTGGTACGGCGCCCTGACGCCGGGAAGCTTGCACGGCAGGTTCTCGTTGTTCACCACCGGCGAAATCCAGATCGCCGTGGCGCCCAGCCCCTTGATGTACGAAAGCTGGTGCTGAATTCCGGCCAGGTCCCCGCCCCAGTACGCCTGCCAGTCGGTATGCGCGGCGTCGAACAGCCCCGGACTCTCGGCGGGGTCGTCGTTGGTCCGGTCGCCGTCGTAGAACCGATCGGTAACGATCTGGTAGATCACCTGCTTCTTGAAGTCCTGGGAATAGAGAAACGAGACGGCGAAAACCCAAGTCATGAAGAGGCGTCTGCCGATACGCTGCATGGGAATTTCTCCTTTTGCGATGCCGGCTTGAATGTATGCCTTCGGGATCGATGAAATTGCACAGATGCAAGCAAAACTTCGCGCTTTCTTCCATTGAACCCGATTGCCCAAAGAATCCAAGAAAATCCTTATGCGAAAAATGATAGAGTGGGCTGTACAATCTGCACGAGGAGACCCATGGCCGGAGATATTCAACTAACTTGCAGCGATTGTGGGCAGGATTTTACCTTCACCGCTGCCGATCAGGCGTTCTTTCAGGAACGCGGTTACTCTACGCCCAAGCGTTGCAAGCCTTGCCGGATGGCAAAAAAGAACGATCAGGGTGGTGGAGGGGGCGGCTACCGTTCGGCACCGGCACAGGGAACTTCTGTGATCTGTTCCGCGTGCGGTCAGCCAACAACCGTGCCCTTCGAGCCCCGTGGCGACCGCCCGGTATTTTGCCGGGACTGCTACCAGGCTCGTAAAGGTTCTGCTCCCGCCGGCGCAGGTGCTCGCGGCGGACGCGGCCGCTATTAACCTCCACCCGGGTCCTGTGGGCTTCCCCGCACATTGGACCTGAACTCTCCCAATTCAGGCTCAAGTACGAATCCAGAAGGTGTGTCGGCGCAATCGCCACTGGTGAATCTTGGGAAACTCTTTCTGCGCGTCGTTTTCTGAATGAGATTACGCCGCCTTCATCTTTGTCATCTCTGCACGTCCAATTTATTGTGACGTCACGTTGTGCGCACTGTGCCACTCTGTTGCTGGTGCTGTGTTCATCCGTCGCCGGCGACGGTGCGGCACAGGGCGCTTCCCCATCCGTGTGCACTCTGCGCATCCATGTCGATGGCTTGCGGAATTCCACCGGTGTCGTCGGCTCGGTCCTGTTCACGTCGCCGGATGGATGGCCTGAAGACCCGAAGAAGGCCTACCGGCGCGGACCCACGGTGATCCCGCCCGGACAGCGCAAGGCTACGGTCGTTTGGGAAAACCTTCCGCCCGGCGATTACGCCATCGCCGCGATTCACGATGAAAACCGGAATGCGAAACTCGACCGCAACCTGATCGGAATCCCCAAGGAAGGCTTCGGCTTCGCGAACAACCCCCACGTGGGCTTTTCGGCTCCGCCGTTCCGCTCCGCCGTGGTGCATGTGCAATGCCCCACCACCGACACCGACATCCATCTGCAATATCGATAGCTGGGCAGTCCCTGCCTTATGGCACCGTAAACGGACGAAATCCGTCGTACGGAAACATTCCCGTGGGGGACGTCACCGTTGACGGCTGCGTGCGGAACATGTAGTGGATCGAGAACCCGGCGGAGACCGAGTTGTAGTTGCGCGAGTTGTTGGCGCTTAAGAATCCACCGGCGAACCAGTGCGGGCTGATCTGATAGGCGACCGTCGCGCGAAGATTGTAGTTCGGCCCCACGCTGGTTAGCGCCGGCAACTGCGCATTATTCAACGCCACTTCGCTGGCCTTCTGGGCCGGCAGCGGGAACAGCGGTGTGGCGTCCTCCTGGAAGGCCTGGACACCCAACGCAGTCATGATTTCATAATGCCAGTGCGTATCGTGATGACCGGCCCAGGTGAGCGGAACGTTGCCCAGGAAGTATTCCTGCGGGCTGAAATATCCGCCCATCCCGAAGGTGAACGCCTGCTGATTGTGCTCGTAGTGCATGCCGAAGAAATTCACGCCCACGCTCAGGGTGCCGTACTCGGGAAATGTCTTGATGCGCCAGTACGCGCCGCCTGATCCATCCACCCGATTATTCGTTTGCACATTGGTTCCGGCCAGGTACTGGTAGCCGACACCCAGATAAAAGCCGGACTGGGCATCCCCACGCGCATACTGCGCGTTGCCCTGGTTGGCGATCACGCCACCCCACACGGTTCCCGGATAGCTCAACGATGCCGAGCCCGGATCGCGCAGCCCGCCGTAGGACAGTTGCGTGTCTTTCACCGAATCGCGCACGAAGCTGAATGTGAAGGGACCGTTGCCCGGCCGCCACTGCCCGCGCGCGGTAAAGTTCGATACCAGCAGTCCATACGGCGAGTACCCGACGGCCAGCGCCAGGTGCGGAAACGCCAATTGCACTTCGCCGCCCACGCCCGCCGCGTTCTGCTGCGGAGGGGCCGTGAATGTTCCCGTCGTGGCGGTCGTGCCGCAGGTGGATGCGGCACCCTGAGGGCCGGTATTGATCAGCGTGCCCAGCGGCTGCGAGATGGTCACCAGGCAGGTTCCCGACGTCGTCGCCTCCTGGACTGTGATCACGCTGGTCCCGTCGGCCTGTCCGGAATCGAGGAACGCTGTCTTGGCCACCACGGTCAGGCGCGCGTTGTAGCCGAATGGGGTCGAAATCTCGAACGGAGCCTCCAGCGCCGACAGGTGATCGTATCCAAGGCTGCCGCTGCGGTAGTTGATCGTTCCGGCCGCGCCCATCCATGGGCTGTAGCTGCTTTCGATCGACTGCAGTTGCGCCTCGGCTTCCTCCCTCGGACTGATCACCCGCGCCTCGCGTTGCACCCGCACCCACGGACCGCGCAGCGGGGGAAGATTCTGCTGCTGGAGTTCCTCGTCGCTAACGCCATTGGTGCTGTAGCTGCCGGGGTTTGCCGGAACCGGAACCTGGGGCGTTTCCTGGGGCGCCTCCTGCGGCGTGGTCGGTGGCACCGTCACCTGCGAAGGACTCTGCTCCCCCGGCGCGGTCACCAGCGTAGGCACGGTCTGGGTACGCGCTTTGGGCTTCGACTTTTTTCCGGACGGTTCTCCCTGTGCCGGTGCGGTTGTCGCCGGCTGCTGCGGAGAAGCCGTCAGCGGAGGAGGGGCGGCTTGCGGCGCAGGTTGCGTGGTGCCCGGCTGCGGCTTTTGTGCGGAATAGGCGCCCGTAGCCGCGTCCTGCGCCGAAGGTGTGTATTGGGCGGCGTTATAAGCCGGCTCCGGCGGCGTTACCGGCTGCCCGTTGGGGCCGAGCGCAGCATGCACGGAACCCGATGGCAGGGTCACCGGCGCGTTGGCCAGCGCGTGAATCTGCGACGCCGAGCCCTGCGTCACTTGCCCGTCGGTCTGCTCGGCAAACAAGGCCTGCGCCTGCGCAGCCTTCGCATCCATGGGCTGAGACGTGATGCGTAGCGGCGGGTATGCGCCCGAATCTTTAGAAGGAAGAGAGGATTGCGGTTGCGGAGGCGCTTGCGTCTGGGGAACGGGGTTGGTTTCCGATGGCGGAGGAGGAATGTAAACCGGATTTTGCCGCGGTTGCCCCTGGTCCGTCTTCGACGGCTCGGTCGTCGTGACATTCTCTTCCGACGGAGGCAGGTTCATTCTGCCCGAATAACTGGGCGTGGCGGACGACGGATGGTTCGCGGAAGTCGATTTCGAGCGTTTCGCCTGGCCGTTGGTTCCGGAACCGGCCCCCGGCTGCGGGTTTGGCTGAGATGCATCCGGCGCTCTCGCCATCGGAACCGGAAGCGGCGTGGTCGTGGATCGGGTTGCCGGCGTTGGCTGCAGCGGAACCTGCGTCGTGGCCGGAGCTGTGACCATGGGTGGTTGCTGCTGCGCGCCGGGCTGCGTCGGGGTTAACACCACCGGCGCCCGTCCGAGGGAAGGATCAGGCCCATAAGCCGGCAGTGGCGGCAGCATGGTGGTTTTCGAGAACGGCTCGTTATTGGGATTGAGCAAGTCCTGCAGCTGGGCATTGGTCCGCGCCGTATGCGGCTTGTTGCTCACTTCCGGATAGGCAAGCTGGTGGGCCAGCTGGTCGGTCGCCGAAGGCTGCGGCATGGCCGCGATCGAGGCGCGCCAGTAATCGGCGGCGCGCTGGTTGTCGCCGCGGGCCTGTTCGAAACGCGCCGCCATGGCCAGGATCGATGCGTCATTGGGAAAGCGCTCAAGCCCCTGCCGCAGCCAGGTCTCGGCTTGTGTCTTGTCGTTGGCCGACAGAGCCGCGCCGATTGCCCCCTGAAAATCCGACGCGCTGGCATCCTGCATGCCCACGCTCTTGTACATCGCCAGCGCTTCCTTGATCTGCCCGGTGCGGACATATCCTCCGGCCAGCACCTTGCGTACCGTCGTGTTGTCGGGAAACGCCCGCGAGGCCGCTTCGAGAATGTCGACCGCGCGCTGGTTGTCGTCGTTATCCAGGGCCGCACCCGCGCGGCGCACCGACCAGTTGGCCCAGATATTCTCGACCGTCTCGCGCTGCGTGGGTGTCAGATCCTGCCGGCCGCCCAGATTCATCAGCGCAGGGTAGAGCAACCGGTCGTTCTTCGTGTTGTATAAAAGCCAGGCACTCTGAATCGCGATGTTCGCCGGAAGCGCCTGCCTCAGTTGCGCGTAATGCGCATTCACGCGGTTCATGTACTCGATCGCGTGAGGAATGTCTCCCGCGGTCGCATACAGGCTGGCTTCGGCCTGCACGAACTCGGGATCGGCCTCCAGTTGCTTGCGCACGTCCGGAGGAATCTGCGCAATCTCCTGCAGCGCTTCGTGCGTGCGGTTGGTGACCTGCAGGCTTGCGATCAGGCCTTTCCACGCGTCGACGCGCTCCGGATGCGAGCCCAGCACCTGGCGATAGAGGTTGTAGGCCTGGTCGGTGTTGTTGCGCGCCAGGTAAATGGCCGCCAGTTGCATTTGAAGTTGCAGGCTCGGCTGTCCGCCCGCGGCCATCTGCAATTTCGCCGATCGCTCCAGCAGGTTCTGGGCGATGTCGAACTGGTTGGCCTGCTGGTAGATCGCCCCCAGCATCGAGAGGAATCCCACATCGTTCAGCGAAGCCTCGTAGGTGGTGGGCGGCATCTTCTCCACGTCGGCGATGGCGTCGTTGTCGCGGCCCATTTCGTGATGTGCGCTCACCAGCCCCATCCACGCCGACAGGTTGCCCGCGTCGTCGTTCAGGATTTGCGTGTACATTTCGGCTGCCTGATCGAAGCGGTTGGCTTCCATCAGGATGCCCGCGTATTGCAGCCTGGTGTCGGCCTTGAGATTGGTTCCGCTGTTCGGGAAGGGCAGCGCCAGGGCCTGCGACAGCACGCGCTGCGCGTCGGCCGAGCGGTTCTGAGCGTGGTAAATGGTCGCCAGGGTGCGAAGGTACTCGGGATCTTTCGCGCTCGAGGTTTTCACCGCGGCCGGGAACCGACTGGCCACCGCCAGGGCTTTGTCATTCTGGCCGTCGCGCGCAAAAGAAAAGAACAGCCCGCGCCATCCATCACCGTTTTGCGGTTCCACTTTGAGCAGGTTCTGGTAGGCCGCCGCGGATTCGGCATACTGTTGCTGCTTCATGTAGAGCCCGGCCAGCCCGATCAGAGCTTCGTGGCTGCGCGGTCGCATGGCCAGCGCTTCCTTGTATTTCGCCGCCGCGGTCTCCGATTGATTTTCGTTGAACGCCTCCGTCGCTTCTCCCATCGTGTACCAGAAGCGCGACGTAGCCAAGGCGTCCTCTACGCTCTTGGCCTTGTATCCGTTCTGCTCCGCCTGCGTGAAATAGCTGATGGCGCCGGCAAAGTTGTTCTGCTGCATCCGCAGGAACCCCATCCCCGCCGATGCACGCCCGTTGGCCGGATCTTTCTCCAGCAGTTCGGTAAACCGCGCCTGGGCATCCTCAAGCTTGTGCGCGTTCAGGGCGGCGAAGGCGGCGCGCTCCGCGGGCGTGCGCGCGATGCCCGAGTTCATCTGGGCCAGCTTGACCTCGTTCTCCTTGAGACGGCTCCCGATCTCGGTATCCAGCGGATGCGCTTTGAGGTACTCGCGCAATTCCGCGGCCGAGGCGGGGTTCGCCGCGTCCCAGATCAAGGCCTGACGCAACGCCGTCTGCGCGTTGGGATCCTGCGGGTGTTCCTTCAAAATACGGATGCCTTCGGCGCGCGTCTTCGCGTCGTAGGTAAGCATCTGTCCCAGCGCCACCGCGTAGCGCGTGTCGCCCGGATTACGCTGCGCCAACCCGCGCATGGCGGCTATGGCGTTCTCCTTGCCGTCGGGCGTGCCGTACATCGTCTGGTAATACGCCAGTGCGATGTCCCCGTCCGGCGGACGATCGCCATACAGCTCCCGGTAAATCCGCATGGCTTCCGCGTTGTGTCCCTGGCGCGCGAGGTTTCCCGCCTGGCGAAGACGGTCGCTCTGCGCCTTGGTGCTGGCCAGTGCCTCGATCTTGGCGATGTTGGGATCGTTGGGATTGACGGCACGCAGTTTCTCCAGCGCCGTGTCGGCCTGCTCCTGGTTTCCGCTCAATTTGTAGTCGCGCGCCAGCCCCGCGAGCGCCTCGGTATTCTTGGGATCGGAAAGCAGGACCTGCTGCCACTTCTGGATGGCCATGTCCGGCCGGCCCCGCGACTCCAGCGCATGGGCGCTGGTAATCAATTCCTGACGCGTCTTCTCCGTATTGGCGGGCGCCGCTTTTTGCTGCGTCCATGCCGGCAGCAGGCCCAGCGCCACAACCAGACAGATCAGGGCGCCCCATCTTCGCGGACCGGTTTTGTCCGCCAAGGTGGGAAGCCACGGAGCCGAGCTTGCCCTGCGCGCAACCATCACTTTGTCCACTCCAGTTTCAATTCACCTCGGGGCCCGAATCGGAACCGCTCATCCAGAAAACCGGTCGCAAACAGGACAAGGTTTTGATCGTAATATGCCGGGTTCTTTCCATACAACCCGGTGGTCGGATCCAACTGCGAGCTCATCCGGATCCTCTGCTGCGAGGCGGATTTCTCCGCATTCGGAAACACCTGGAGATACGGCAGCACGGCGGCGGAAAATCCCACCGGCCCATCCTGCTCCAGCGGGATGCCCTGATCATTCACCTTTTCCGGTGGCACGCCACGACTACCAAGGTACGATCCCATGCCCGAAATCGCGCCGATCAGGTCGGTGCGCGTCTGCCCTTCTTCCAGCATTCCCGCCCACAGGTAAACGCGGATGGCATCGTAGCTGCCGACGGCCGCCTGCGGTGCGGCTTTAGCCTCGGTGCCTTGCGCGGCTTTCTGATCATCCTTTGGATCGGCCTTCGGGTCCTGACCCCGGACGGGCTGCCCCGCTCCCGGAGCCGCCGCGGGATAGAACCCGTCGGACGGAACATAATCGGCCCAGTCCATGGCGTAACCGTGCCGCGAGCTCTGCCGCAACAGCCGCGGAACATTCACGCCGATCGCATCCCAGGGTCCGGCCGGCTGGATGGACGAGAAGCGCTCGAAAATGAACAGCGGCAGATAACTCGGGTTCACCGTCCAGGTGCCCTTGTGTGCGAACAGCGCGGTCGGGCCCGGCATCAGCATCATGCCGAAACCGGGAAGCTCGGCGACCTCCTGTCGGGCCACCAGGCCCATCATCTGGCGCCCCAGGTTCGAATACGTGGGCTTTTTCCATAGCCTCCCGGCTTCCACCAGGGAATAGGCGATCCAGAGGTCGGCGTCCGAAGCCGGATTCGGGTCCAGCGTCGTCCACTTGCCATCCTTTGAACGGCCCCACAGCCACGCCGGCAGGTGCGTGCCCAGGTCACCCTGCGCAAGATTGGTCTGGGTCCAGCTCAACAACTGGTCGAAGCGCGACGGCTCGTTGTTCACCAGGGCAAAAAACAGCGCATAGGACTGGCCTTCGGAAGTCGTGCGGTCATCGCCCTGCGGGTCGACCACCCGCCCCTGGCCGTCGATGAAATGCGACGCATACGCGGCCCACAGCGTCCACGGTCCCTGCTTGCAACCGGCAGTGCCCCCCAGGAGGAACACAACGGGAACCAACAGCATCAGCCGTGACCGCATTTCCCGGGGGATGAATGTGACCGCACGTCTCAAAAGATGTCCGCCGTCTCCGTTGCTCAAAATTCGCGATCATCCCTGCAGGCAGGGAGGTTTGGATTCGTTCACGGGTTGTTCACCTGAGCGTAGCGAAAGACCGGCTTTGCTGCAGCCCCTGCGAGTCAAATTACTTGTGGATAACTCAGTCCGCAATCATTTTTAAGCGCGCTCTCGCCCGCTGCCGCAGCCATTGCCGCGTCCAGATGGCCAGTAGGAACGCCAATATCAACACCACCACCGCTGCCAGCCATGGCACCTCCATGAACCACAGCATGAGCCTTGTCAACAGGGGGAGTACGCCCACATGGTAAACCTTCGATCCCACCCGGAACGACTGGAACCGCGTCCCCAGCAGCATCGAAACCGAACCCTGGATATCGCTCGCCTGTTGCACATACAGAAACGTCTGCATGAACGGTTCGAAGGTCGCAGAATCCTTCAGGCGGATGGCGACGACGCTCTTGCTCCCGATGATGTCGTAAGGGGATTCGATTCCCTCCATCACCGCATCCGGAGATCCGCTCGCAATCAAGTCGCCGGACTCGGTGTGTTCCTCCGACGGTACTTTCCACCATGCGTGGTGGAGAGGAGCGAAGAAGCCCTGGGTGTCGTGCACCTGCACTTTTCCGCCCTGCAGAGTCACCGGCAGATTGGGGGCGAGCTTATCAAATGCCGGCTGATCGTCGCCGGTACCGATGACCAGAAAATCGGTCCTGGCGCCGGGCGTCATGGTGTCCGCATTGGCCACCGTCACGCGCAGCGCGGGAAATCCGGTCTGCCGTCCGAAATGCCCCATCAGCGTGACGAACAGTTCGACTTCCTGCTCGGTGGGGGACGGAGGCAGCACCACCGTGGTCCCTGCCAGGTCGGCAAAGCGCGTGAACGGGAATCCCGCGTTGGCGAAGATTTCCAGGTTGGGCATCGGCGCGTAGTGGGGATAGTCTTCCAGGTTGAGGTAGGAATCACGCAGGATGGACCCTTGCATATTGATCGGGGTGGTGTCCTGGCAATTGCCCTTCTTCAGCAACTGGAACGTAAAGTCAAAGGACAGCGAGTTCGAGAACGGCCGCAGGTTGACGACCGGCACCGGTTCGTCGAGCGTGATTTGCCGCGACGCCTGCTGGCCGGGGACCAGCGGCACCGAACCCAGAAACGCGTTGTTCACGCGGATCTGCATGCTGGAGATGGGTCCGATGGGAACCGAATTGTAGCGGTACGACACCCGCAGAGTCGCGTTCGGGCGCTCGTTGTAGAAGAGATCGGGCGGCAGGCGGAAGTAGACGCCCAGCGGCGCCGATCCGTCGCCCTGCAGTTGATCGGCGTTGGCGAAATCCCCGAGTAGAACCTTCTGGTCGTTGCGCGCCCAGCGCGGAGCGTCGTCGGCAGAACGCGCCGCGGGCAGATCCAGCGTGTCAATGGTCGCCTGGGCTTCCTGCAGCAGGCTGGTGTGCAGCGCCACCGCCTGGGCCGCCCGGATCGTCTGGTCGGAATCCTGGCCTGCGATCACCAGGACTTTCCCGTAGGGGTCGTTGGGGTTGGTCCGCATGGCCACCGTCGGTGCATCCACGATGGGCATGTTCAGTCCCGCGGGCAGATTGGACGCGTTGTCCGAGACGACGATCACATTGCCGGGAGGAACTGAGCCGATATGCACCGGAAAACGCACCGGGCGCGATTCCGAAATCATGCCGAAATAGCTGGTGACGATGCCCGCGGCCTGGATGGCCTTCAGGCTGGGCGTGGACGCGAAAACCACCGGTAAACTCAGGGGCTGCACCACGGCGGGGTCGAGGAACGGCAGAGGCAGCTGCTTCAGGTCGTCGGCCAGCGGCAGCATATCCCCTTGAATATCGAAATAGGTGCTCCGGTGCACGCGTCCCCACAGCGTGGTGTTCGCCGGGTCCTCGCACGTCATGGTGTAATGCCCGATGAACTCTACCGTCAGCGCGTTATTGTGGATCATCAGCTCCGGCGGGATATTGAAGTCCCCTTCGGCGATTTGGGTCGAGGATCCGCCGGACCCATTCGGCGTCGGCTGCACGGTTGCAAACAAGGTGCCGTTCATCATCAGCTTGATCATGCTCAACTGTGGAATCAGGCTGGGCGAAAAAGCGTAGGAGAGATGAACCTTGGCCGAACGCGGCACGTGTGTCTGCGGCAGAGTGAAATACACCGAATGGCTGCTGTCGATTCCATGCAACTCGATCTGCGACGAACCTGCCTCGGCCAGGCTGAACACGTCGCGGAACTGCCCCGGAGGAGGGGGAGGAAGCGCCGTTTTCGAAGCCATTGCACCGGCCTGCTGCCCGTCCAGGTTGTACGCCGACTGCGCGGCAAGGCGCGGAGCAGAGACTCCCATGGCGACGGCCAGCGCGAACAAAATCAGGGAACTGGTTGCAGGAAGAGTTCTCGTCACCTTGGCCTTCTTCTTGGGGGCCACAAACAGGCTTCGGAAAGTCTGCACCAGTCCGTGCATGGAGATCTGGAAAATCCGCTGCAGGCTGCGCAGCACATTGTCGCTCTCGCGCGACTCACCCCAGCCCAGCCAGGAATCAGCGCGGGAATACAGCACCATGGTCAGCACTTCCTGCTCGGCGATGCTGAGATTATGGAACTTGACGCGCAGCACCGATCCTTCCGAAGAGACTACGCCGGCACGCAATTCGTTCTCCCCCGAGGGCATGGGGAACACCAGCCGCACGTCTTCCTGCGCCGACAGGTCCAGCGGCTCGGCAAAGCGAATGCTCGTTCCGCCCGACGACATGTCGATCGTCTCTCCCGCCACCAGCCGCCCATCGGCAAGCTTGGCCATCACGGGCGTCACCAGCGCGATGCGCACGGTGGTCCGCAACTGTCTCATCTCCCGGGCAACCGCCGTCGTCACGCCCAGGATCACGATGTTGAACAGGCACCAGACCACGTTCATCAGCACCGTCCCGGGGCGGTCGCGATCCCAGATGAAGAAGCGCGGAATCGCAATCAAAATACCGGCCATGTTAAAGATCAACAGGATCAGGAAAGGCTGCGCGATGCGTGTATCGAAGAACGTCTTTTTCACCACTCCGCCCTTGGCGGTCACGTTGAATTTGCCCAGCTTGGGATTGATCAAAGCCATCATGGTGGGCAGCAAAATGTAGGGCGACAGAACTGTCTCGTAGATCTCGTTCCAGAAGGAATGCCGGTGCTCGCCCTGGATGCGCGAGTTGGTCACGTTCGACAGAATCAGGTGCGGCAGCGCGTAAGCCAGGATCGCCGCCCAATATCCCGGCACGTTGGTGTGATTCAGCAGCAGATAAATCAGCGGAGCGCTCAGGAAGATCAGCCGCGGAACCGAATAGAGGAAGTGCATCATGGCGTTGAAGTAGCACAACCGCTGCGGAAACTTCAGCCCGGGCGCAAACAGCGGGTTGTCCGTGCGCAGAATCTGGATCATGCCGCGGGCCCAGCGAATCCGCTGCCCGACGTGCGCCGACAGCCGCTCCGTAGCCAGGCCCGCCGCCTGCGGAATATTGATGTAGGCCGTGCTCCAGCCGTTCATCTGCATGCGCAGCGACGTGTGCGCGTCTTCGGTCACCGTCTCCACCGCGATGCCGCCGATCTCATCCAGCGCCGTGCGCCGCAGCACCGCGCACGATCCGCAGAAAAACGTCGCATTCCAGAAATCGTTGCCGTCCTGCACGATCCCGTAAAACAGTTCGCCCTCGTTGGGAATAATGCGGAATTGCTGCAGGTTGCGCTCGAACGGATCGGGCGAGTAGAAATGGTGCGGCGTCTGCAGCATGGCCAGCTTCTTGTCGCGCAGAAACCACCCCATGGTCATCTGCATGAAGCTGCGCGTGGGCACGTGGTCGCAGTCGAAGATCGCCACGTACGGCGAATTCATGCTCTTCAGCGCCGTGTTGATGTTGCCGGCCTTCGCATGCTTGTTGTCCGGCCGGATCTTGTACCCGATCCCCGCCTCGAAGGCGAACCGTTCAAATTCCTTTCGCCGGCCGTCGTCCAGGATGTAGACGTGCAGCTTGTCCGCCGGCCAGTCCAGGTTCAGCGCTCCCAGTGCCGTGTAGCGAACCACGTCCAGCGGCTCGTTATAGGTGGGAATCAGGACGTCGACGTGCGGCCAAAGGCTCTCATCGTCCGGCAGGGGTACAGGCGCGCGGCGGAGCGGCCAGATGGTTTGAAAGTAGCCGAGAAAGAGAATGAAAAAGGCGTACGATTCGGCCAGCAGAAGGCAGAAGATAAAGAACGCATCCAGCATGCCCCAGTGATTGGCAGGATCCTGAAAAAACAGAACCGTGGTGTGGATGCGCCAATACCCGTAGCGGAACGTGCAGAACAGCGACATGATCATCAGCGTGAGCGTGATCAGGTAGGAATCGGAGCTGCGCGCCACCGCCAGGGTGATCAACAGCGTCAGCAGTCCCAGCACCGCCTGCTGAGGCCAGCTGAGTGGCAGGATCGCCAGAAACGTGAAGATCGCAACGCCCGCGGCCAGGAAGATGAGCCGCAGCGCCTTGGTGAGTCCATTTTCTCCGGCTCCGATGTCGAGCCAGAGGCTGATCGGGGTCATTTCTCACTCCAGCGCACGCCGCGATACCCGGTGCTGGCGGCTGCGGCCAGGCTCTTCACCCAGCCCGCCAGATTGCCGTAATCCTCGGCCACCGTCGCATTGGGAGCATAATCGACCACCGTCATCCCTTCGGCAAGCGCCTCGCTGACGGCCGGGGTGCGGCGCAGCGCAAACGGTAACAGGCGATCGCCCACCTGCTCGCGCAGCACCTCGCGAACATCGAGGTGCAGCGGGAGCGACGGGTCGAACTGGTTGAGTACATAGTACGGCCGGACCGGCTGGCCGGAGGCACTGACGTTGTGCTGAAAAAAGGAATCAATGGAACCGACGCTCACCACCGAGTTCATGTCCGGCACCACCGGCACCAGCACGACCGGCGACAGGCGCAGAACCCGGCGGGTGATGGCGCCCGAAGCCGTGGCGAGATCCACAATCACACGGCCCACGCCGCGCGCATGGCGCGAGATTTCCTGGGTCAGGGTTTCCTGAGGATGGCTCTCGGGAGAGAGCGTTTCCGGATCTATCGTGACCATCTGAATCGGCACATCCCCGCTGCTGCCGGGAGCCGTGAAGGTGCGCAGCACTCCGGGACGCTGATCGCGCGCGCCGAAGAAGAAAGGAAGCAGCCCGAAGGCCGCGGTGTCGACCAGAAGTACCCGCTCGCCGCGCGCCGACAAGGCCCGGCCCAGCGTTGCCACCAGGCTCGTCTTGCCCACGCCGCCAGCCAGGGAAAACACCGCCAGCACCGGCGCTCTCTGCGCGGCTGGGGCCGGAACCGCCTCAACGGGAGCGGCTCCCGCGGAGAACAGCCCATTCAATGCGAACCATCGCGAGGTCAGCCGATCGCGCGATCCCTGGAGAGTATCTTCGGGGGCCGGGGGAACCGCCGGCTGTGCCGGTGCATCCACGCGCTCGGAAAGCCATGCCGGCCGCGCCGCGGCTTCCCGCACCTCCGCGGGAGCCCAGGCGTGCCGTACCTGGAGAAAATGATCTTCGCGCCCCCGCGACTGCTCTTCCCGCGCGTATGCCGCGGGCGGCTGGGGAGGCGGCGGATAGGGCGCCTGGACCGGCGCCGGCGTATAGAGCGGTTGACCGCTTCCGGCGGCATACAGCGGCTGCCCGGCCGGCGGTGCGTATCCGTGCGGAATGGGCGGCTGAACTGGCGGCGGCGCGGTCGCGTAGCCCGGTTGCGGGTGCGGGTTGGGGTAAGCCGGTTGCGGCTGATATGCCGGCGCCGGAGCCGCCACGGGCTGCGCCGCCTGCCACGCGCGCTTTTGCGCGGCTTCCTGCTCCGCCTTCAACGCCTGTTCTTTCGCGGCCTCTTCCTGCTTGCGCTGCGCCTCGGCAAGGATGGCGGCTTCTGTTTCCCGGCTTGCCTCGGCGTTCTTCTGCGCCTCGGCCTCTTCGCGCGTACGCCGCCGTTCGGTCTCGATCGCCTCCTGCACCCGCAGCCGCGCCTTCTCCCGCGTTTGCGCGCGCGAGGCCGAGAAATCCCGGTATTTGGCCCCATGCAAGTTGGCCCACGAATACAGAGTCGCGACGTCCTCAGGCGTCTCCATCGGATCAACAAGCGCTTTGCGGTCAGTCATTGGCCACCTTCATCCGGACGCCGCGCCAAGCAGTTCCGTGCCCTCCGCGCTGTCCACGGTGCGGAGAATAAGACGCAATTTCGGCAAGGCGATCCTTGACCAGATGCTATTTTCCGGCTGTTTTCAAAACAATAACACTTGTAACGTTACCCTTCTAACACTTTCGTGGTATACCACCACCGGATTGGCGGGAAGATTGCCGTACCCTAAATCCCGCTGGGCGAGTCTTTTAGCATTGGTCTTTCGCAGCAAGGGGAAACGCCTACTTTTAGAAGCAATCTTCACCCGGATCCCCTCTCTGTTCTGTGATGAAGGTCACTCCGGGTAGCGAATTTCGCCGGTTCGAACTTCCCGTTCCACGGTTAATCAGCTTGATTCCTATGGGCGCTATTTTCCTCGTAACGCATGGTACATGTCCACCACAACTTATGATGGGCGCGGACTTCGGCACCTCCAGGTGCCGGAAATGCGTGGCTTCTTGGTCCCAAGTGCTCTAAACTTCTCTACCATCTCCTTCCCCGGGGGATTCTGTGCCTGAAGTGTTTCACCGCGCGAGCGTCCAGACCGAGCAGATTGTCCCGTTTGAGGCCGGCGACGGGTTCGCCTGCAACCTTATTCATGTGCAGGGATCCGATCCCCCGGTCAAGGGCCCCGTCCTGGTGATCCACGGAGCGGGCGTCCGCGCCAACCTCTTCCGGGCCCCCGTCGAGCGAACGGTCGTCGATCATCTTCTCGACGCGGGATACGACGTCTGGCTGGAAAACTGGCGGTCCAGCATCGACTTGAAGCCGAACACCTGGACCCTCGACAAGGCCGCCGCGTACGACCACCCCCGGGCGGTGAAAAAGATCGTCGAAGAAACCGGCTGGGACAAGATCAAGGCGGTCATCCACTGCCAGGGCTCAACAAGTTTCATGATGTCGGCGGTCGCCGGCCTCGTTCCTCAGGTCACGACCATTGTCAGCAACGCGGTGTCCCTGCACACGGTCGTGCCCGAATTCAGCCGCCTGAAGATCACCCGGCTGCTGCCGCTCCTTCACGGCCAGGTCGAATACCTGAATCCCCAATGGGGCCTCCACGCTCCCACGGCGATCTCAAAAATGGTTGCCGGCATGATTGCCCTGGCCCATCACGAATGCAACAACCCCGTCTGCAAGGGGGTCAGCTTCACCTATGGCGCCGGATTCCCTGCCCTCTGGAGCCACGAGAACCTCAACGACGCCACCCATGAGTGGATCAAGCAGGAATTCGGCCAGTGCCCCATCACCTTTTTCGAGCAGATGGCTTCCTGTATTGAAGCCGGCCACCTGGTCGCGGTCGACGGTCTCTCCGAACTGCCCTCCGACTTCGTCGCCCGTGAGCCGGCAACCACCGCCCGCTTCTCCTTCATCGCCGGCGTCAACAACCGTTGTTTCCTGGCCGAAAGCCAGCAGCGTACTTTTGACTTCTTCGATTCGTGGCGCAAAGGTTATCATTCGCTGCACATGATTCCTGACTACGGGCATCTCGATATCTTCATTGGCAAGAACGCGGCAAAAGATGTATTTCCCCTGATCAGCGCGGAGCTCGATAAAGCATAGGGAACAAAGAAACCGGTAACGAGAAGACAAAGCACATCACTATGCATTGAGCAACAGAGAAACCACCCAAAAAGAAATCAAACCGGTACGACTGCATTCGTTCCCTGCTCCCTATTCCCTGTTCCCTGTTCCCTGTTCCCTCTCTTTGGAGGCGCTATGGCACAACCCGCACGACTTGAACAGCAGGCCGGCCGCTGGGCGCTGGTCGACGGCATACCGTTTCAACTTCCCGTCTACTGCAAAAACTCGCCGGCGCTGTTCGCGGCCTTCTCCATCGACGCCGATAAGGCGCGCAAGCTGATCCCGGGCAACGAAATCTATCCCCTCCGCCTCTGGAATCGCGGCCTGCTGGTGGTGAGCGTGATTGATTACCTCGACACCAACATCGGCCGGTATATTGAGTTCTCCATCGCCATCGCCTGTACCCATGGCCCGCGTCCCGCGCCGCGCCTGCTCCCCGCGCTGTTCATGAATCACTACGGCACCGGCCAGTGGGTCTTCGATCTGCCCGTCAGCACCGAAGTTTCCGTCAAAGGCGGCAAAGGCATCTGGGGCATGCCCAAGCACCAGGCCAATCTCAACTACATCATCGGCGACAGCGTGGTCAGCAGCCAGTACGACCAGGACGGCATGTTTGCCGTCAAGATCGAAGTCGAACGCCCCAAAAGCTGCGGGATGCCGGTCCGCATGCACGGCGTCAATTACACCGCCTTCCGCGGCATGCTGTTCAAGTCCGGCGTCTACTTTCACGGCAAGCTCGGCTTCCACCTGTTCAAAAAGGGATCGGCGAAGCTCATCATCGGCGACCACCCCCGCGTCCAGGCGCTCAAGAGTCTCGACATCAGCCCCGATCCAATCCTTGCCGCCTTCCTGCCCCAGGCCAACGGCATTCTCGACGACCACTCCGAATCCTGGTTCCTGGGCGAGACCACCCTGCCGACCAAGGTCCCCGAAGGCATGGAATCCGTTGTGAACCTCGGCCAGAGCCAGCAATGGCTTGCGCCGCCCACACCGATTCCCGATGACGCTCCCGAACTGGTGCGGCGCTGAAACCTCGATCTTCGTGCTGACTTGCCGGCTCGCTTGCCGCAATCCGGCACTGACTTGCTGGTTCTATTTGAAAAAACCGGATTCCAACGAGGCCGCTCGCGTATGAACCTCCAAAAATCATTCTTCTGGTTGCTGCACTGGCTGCTCGTTCTCATCTCGGTTACGACCGTCGTCTCCGGCATCGTGCAGATCTTCGCGCCCGGCTTCATCCTCGGGCTGCTGTCGGCCGAAATCACTCCCGCGACCAGGCAGTGCTTCGGAACCATCGGCATGTTCATGTTTCTCTTTGGCGGACTGCTCCTGCACGTGCTCCTGACGCGACAAATGATCGCAGCGGTCTTTTTCTGGGCCGGCCTGCAGAAAATTGGCGCCTTCATCGCCATGGGTATCGGTGTATTCCACGAGATTTACGGCCCCAAATCCCTGCTCGTCGCCGGGTTCGATCTGCTTTCCGGCATCCTGATCTTCGTCTATATGAAACTGGCCGCAAGCCAGCGGAGTGCGCCATGAGCCAAACAAGGCGTTCGCTCATTCTCGCCGGCGGCGGCATGCGCGTGGCCTACCAGGCGGGGGTCATCAAAGCTCTCGCCGAAGCCGGCATCCAATTCGACCACGTCGACGGCGCCTCCGGCGGCACCATCAATCTCGCCATGCTGCTTTCCGGCCTCACCCCCGACGAGATGATCGCCCGCTGGGAAACCCTCGACGTGCACAAGTTCGTCTCCCTCATGCCCTTCGCGAAATACGCTTCGCCGAAGGGCCTGGAAGCCATGGGCGATGCGCGCGGCCTGGTCGACGACGTCTTCCCCCACCTCGGCATCGACATCGCCGCCATCCGCGCCTGCACCCGTCCCGTCGGAACCTTCAACGTCTGCAACTTCACCCGCAAAACCGGCGAAGTGATCCCCAACGCGCAGATGACCATGGACCACCTTGTGGCCGGCGTCTCGCTCCCCATCTTCATGCCCGCGGTTCCCATCAACGGCAGCCTCTATCTCGATGCCGTCTGGATTCGCGACGCCAACCCGCTCGAAGCTGTGCGCCGCGGCGCCGATGAGCTCTGGATCGTCTGGTGCATCGGCAACACCGGCGAATACCACGACGGCGTCTTCCGCCAGTACGTCCACATGATCGAAATCGCCGCCAATGGCGCGCTCTTCAAGGACTTCGACCAGATCAACGACATCAACACGCGCATCGCCGCCGGCGAGAAAGTCTACGGCCACACCGCGCCCATTCGCCTGCACCTGATCCGCCCCAACACCCCGCTTCCTCTCGATCCCGATTTTTATCTGGGCAAGATCGACGCCCGCAGCCTGGTCGATTGCGGCTACGCCGACGCCTCAACATACCTCAACACCCGCACCGAAGCGGGACTCCCTTTCAGCCCCGAGGTCACCAAAATGGCAAACGAAACACCCGGATTCACTTTCCGCGAAAAGATGTCGGGCGGATTCGCGCTCGGCACAACCGATCCCGAAGCCGGCGCGCAGCTGGGCCGCACCGCCGGCAACACGTTCACCATGCATGGCACCATCAACATCGATGACCTGGCCGGGTTCATGTCTGATCCCAACCACCTTGGCTCCATCACCGGCACCATCGATTTCGCTCCGCTCGGCCTGAATCTTCCATCCACAAAAGGCGTCTTCAACCTCTTCTCCCCCACGGACGACCCCAAGATGAAGTACATGGTCTACGAGCTGGGCTTCAACGCATCCGATGGCAAGCCTTACTACATGGCGGGCCGAAAAGAGGTGAAGGATGCCGCGATGACCGACATGTGGAAAGCCACGACCACCCTTTACACCGAGCTTCACCAGGGCAACGACAAGACCGGTCCGGTCGTCGGCGCGGGCGTGCTGACCCTCGGTGTCACCGACCTGCTGGCGATGATCCCCACCATGCATGCAACCAACACCGCGTCCCCCGCGCAGTCCGCCGAAACCGTCGCCAAATTCGGCAAGTTCTTCCTCGGGGAGTTGTGGGAAACCTACGTGGAAAAGGCCGGAGTGTAAGGCATGGACTTCGACGCGATCGTGATCGGAAGCGGCTTCGGCGGCGCCATCAGCGCGTGCCGCCTGGCAGAGGCCGGCTACAAGGTGCTCATCCTCGAACGCGGCCGCCGCTGGGATAAATCCAACTACCCCCGCCGCCCCGAAGACCCGTGGACGTGGAACAACGACCACCCGGAAAAGGAACAGGGCTGGCTCGACCTCCACGTCTTTCCGCACATGTCGGTGGCTACAGGCGCCGCGGTCGGCGGAGGCTCGCTCATTTACGCCAACATCTCCTGCGAAGCCCCCCAGTCCGTCTTTCAAACCGGCTGGCCGAAAGAAGTCACCTACACCGAGCTGAAGCCCTATTACGATACGGTGGCGAAGTTCATGAACGTGCAACCGGTCCCCGCCAACCAGTGGACCAACCGCATGAAGCTCATGAAAGAAGCCGCCGACAAGACCGGCGCGGGCGACCGCTTCAAGCAGCTCGATCTGGCGGTCTCGTTCGATCCAGCCTGGACCTACAGCCAGTCCGATCCCTTCAACATCGTCAACAGCAAACGCTTCGTCAACGCGCAGGGCGTGGAACAGGGCACCTGCGTCCACCTGGGCAACTGCGACATCGGCTGCGACGCCGACGCCAAGAACACGCTCGACCGCAATTACATCCCCTGGGCCGAGAAGCACGGGGCCGAAGTCCGCCCGCTGCATCTGGCCACCGACATCCAGCCAATGGATGGTGGCTACAAAGTCTCCTTCGACCAGTTGGGCAACGGCCAGCGCATCCCAGGCAGCCAGACCGCGCGCGTGGTCATCGTGGCCGCCGGCTCGCTTGGCTCGACCGAGCTTCTTCTACGCTGCCGCGAGATCAACGGCACTTTGCCCAACATCAGCCCGTTCCTGGGCCGCGGATGGAGTTCCAACGGCGACTTCCTCACGCCCGCCTTCTATGACGGCCGCGCCGTGAATCCCTCGCAAGGCCCCACCATCACCTGCGCCATCGATTTCCTCGATCGCAGCTACAACGGCCAGAGCTTCTGGATCGAAGACGGAGGCTTTCCCAACCTGCTGGTCGACTACCTGAATCGCCTCGATGCATCGCCCGCCAAGAACGAAGCCGCGAAGCTGCTCCTCGACGCCTTTCGTCACCTGCTGCAGGGCGACACATTATTCCAGAACGTGATGCCCTGGTTCGCGCAGGGCGTGGACGCAGCCAACGGCACGCTCTCCATCCACCATTCGCTGTTGACCGGCGAGCCCTGCCTGAACCTTGCCTGGGACATCGGCAAATCGAAACAAACCATCGACGCCATCGTCTCCAAGCACCGGGAGTTCTCGGCAGCCACCGGCGGGCGCCCCGCCGTGCCGCCCACCTGGTCTCTGTTGCACGCGCTGGTCACGCCTCATCCGCTGGGCGGATGCGGCATGGGCGACACGGCACTCAATAGCGTCGTGAACCACGCCGGCGAAGTCTTCAATTACCGCAACCTCTATGTAATCGACGGCGCCATCGTGCCCGAAGCGCTGGGCGTCAACCCCTCCCGCACCATCGGCGCACTTGCCGAACGCTGCGCCGCAATTATTCACAGCGAAGGGCGGTGAAGCAGGGGAAAGGGAATAGGGGTTAGGGGTTAGTGATTCGCGATGAGTGGTTAGCGATGTTCGTAATTCGTTGTTAGCCATGTTAGCGATTAGTTTGTTAGTGATGTTACTGGTTAGTAATTCAGCGGTTAGTGGATAGCGGATCGGGGTCTACTCCCTAATCCCTACTCCCTACTCCCTACTCCCTACTCCCCAATCACCCTATTCCCTAACCCCTAACCCCTAACCCCTGCCTTCAGGCTCTCGCTATACAACGGCTCCCCCAGCGCCGGCGGGTTCCCCGGCGTCGCATCGGTCGAGTCCACCTGGTAGTAGTCGATTGACATCTTCGGACCCGCAAGCCGCAGGATGGCATAGCAGTAATTGAACACCGTCCCGTTGTTGCCCAGTTCGGTGCCGGGAACAACCTGGGGAGGGCCGGCCGCTCCCGGCGGAAGCGCCAGGTTCGAAGGGGGCGCCGGCTTCTGGGCCAGGAACACGGGCACCGCGCTGGCCCCCACGCAGCGGCCTTTCGGCAGCGCGTGCCCCGCATACGAATACGGCTCGAAGATCGACAGCCAGTGCTCGTGTCCCCACAGCCACAAATCGATCTGGTCGAACACCGGCGTGAACGCATTGGCGAGGTATGGATTCACCGCCATCGGCGCGCCCGCCGCATTCTTCCCCAAGCCCGCAAACGAATAAAGCTGATGATGCGACAAGAGCACCGTGCCGCGCGCGCCACCCGGGTTCACGCTTTTATCCACGTTGGCGCCGCAGTTGTTGATCTTGTCCAGATGCCATGGAACCTCCTGGTCCACCAGTTTCGTCAGCGCGGTGCCCGCCTTGGTAGCTCCGGGATCGGCGTCGTAGTACCCCGTATCCATGGCCACCAACTGCCAGAAGTTATTGCGGACGGCGAAGTAGCTGTTGGGCTGGTTCAGGCTCTTGATCAGCTCGTAATAGCCGCCATTCGATCCCGCGTACCGATCGTGATTCCCATCCAGGGTGAACACCAGCGGCCTCTTGCGCGTCCCTCCGTCGGGCCACACCTTGTCGATCAGATCCGTAAAATGCGATTGGCATTCCGAAGCGAGGCCCGAATAATATATGTCGCCCAGGTGCAGCAGCACGTCGGGCTGAAAGTTCTCTCCGATCTGCTCTAGCAGCACCAGCGCGTCATTCATCCCTGTACCCCAGTCGCCGATGACAGCAATCGTCGCCTCATCCGGGAAGCCCATCTCGATCACGAAATCGTCAATGCTCTTGAAATTGATATACGGTTGGGCCTGGTTCGTCGCTCTCCATGTGTCGTAAACGGCCAGGCACTCGGCCCACAACGGATCGCAAGTCCCGTCGGCCAGTTCCTGCCGCAGGGTAGCCGCCTTCGCCGGATCGGTCACCGAGTAGAGCGCAATCTGCGCCGCCAGGTTGGCGCATTCCGATTGCACCGAGGGGGGATTTGCTCCCGGCGCCACCGCAGGCTGGGGCGTTCCCTGGGCCTGCGCCGCCGCGAAATTCCCGGTTTGATCGAACTGCTTTACCACCTGGGCGGTGGCCACCATTTCCGGCGTCAGCGCCGTAATCCCGATTCCACTGTGACTCGAATCCTGTTGTTCCGGTTTTTGCGAAAGCACCTGGTGCAACGCCGATTGCCACAATGAGAGCGCAGACGTATGAGAGGAGTACACAGGCAGGCTCATGCACCGGGATTCTAGCAGCCCGTTGGCAGGGAGAAGTACCCCTTTCTTCCCGGTGCGTGATGATCAGCGCTTGGAATTTGCTCGCCCTGGCGCCCCCGCTCAGTGATCAGGAATCCAATCTACCTCCGCTTTCGTTCCTCGATTTGGTAATGCGGCAATCGAAGCGTTCCGGCTATAATCGCCACGCTTCCTGAATCGTGCGCATTTCTCCCATCTCAATTCAAGAAAGGAAACTTCTCACATGAAGACAATGGTCGTTTGGAGTCTCAAGCCGGGAGCATCCTTATCGGAAGCGGTGCGCCGGTTCCTGGCCGGGGAGGCTGGACCGCAGGAGGGCCAGAAACTTTTAGGCCGCTGGCACTCCGTGGATATGAGCATCGGTTTCACCCTCACCGAATCCGACAAACCAACCTCCCATTACCTGGCCGCCTCCAAGTTCTCCGACCTCTTTGACCTGCGAACCTATATGGTCCTCGAGGACAACGAGGTCGCCCCGATCCTTGCCGCCATGGGCAAAAAGTAAGTCCGCCTCCTTTCACGAACCCCGCCCGACGGCCGGCCCAGCCGCGCCGCCGGGCTTTTTTGATGCCCGCTCGGCAGACTTCATCGCCAGCCCGCTCTTTGCCGTTTCTCTCCACGGCCGTTCATCCCATTTTCCTGTCCAACCACGCAGCGTCCCGCTTACTCTGGATCGCAACGCCGTTTGCCATAGGAGTTCAACGAACATTTCACGCGGCGTGCGTGGCTACTTCGACTCTTCGCGCTTCCGAGGGGTGTCAACCATCACCTGATATTCGGCCGAAAGGACGCGATTCTTGTTCATGAGTGTTTCATAATCAGGGCTATTTTTCTTTGTTCTTCCGAGTGCTCTCCACAAATCTTGGATCCCTTCCAGCTTTTCGACTGCCGCACTCGTCTTATTCCTGGCGAACATTTTAGATAATCTGTCAGGGGTTGCGAATTGCGCGAGGCCCAGCAATGTCATCGGTCCGGGATGGTGCCCGTGATCCTCTGGGTCCATCACTTCAGTACCGACGTACTCTATGGTCCGCCCTACTTGCTGTGAAGCTGTAATGCTCGCGACCCAACCCGGCTGTAAGTGCGTTTGCGAACATGCTGGCCATTCTGTTCTTCTCGTTGTGGATTGGGCACTGACGCCGCCAGAGCGAGTTGGGTGCAATCCAGAAAGTGAAAGAGCGACAAACATGAAAATTGACAAACAGCGTGAACACTTTTGGGTGACTTCACGTGCTGCAGCTTGGCCCCTGCCAAGTGGAGTTCTAATGCTTTTGCTAGTATCGTCATTCCTCGTTCCCTCAGTGTCAGCACAAGGGTTAAGGCTGCGGATATGCGA
>CAVPNO010000118.1:0-36807 GCA_963706455.1 uncultured Acidobacteriota bacterium
ACGTCGGGCGATACGAAACCCCTCACCGTGTAGATGCTGCCTTTTATAGGGATGTTCGGAAATTCATTTCCTCGCGGGCAGCCAATATCGTGAATGCACACAACCCGCTGACCAATGCAAAACATGGTCTCGTGTCCGTCCGGTTACGCTGGAAACCAGTTGCGTCGCGGCAGTGACTGCACAATCGGGCCGGGCACGGAATCGCGCAGCCGGGCGACGACCTGCCCGCCCTCGATCATCGCCGGCCAGTCGTGGATCGGCAGCGCAAAGCGTGAGCGCGCAAGCACCTTCTTGATCGCCGCCTTCTCCTGCCGCTTCGTTGTGCCGTGATTGCCGGTGACGCGCGGCTCCATGTCACTGATTTCGTGGAAAGGCTCGATGATCTGATCGTTGAAGTCGTAAATGACGTCGCCGCAGATCGTGGCGTCACCCTCGGCGGTCTTGACGATGATATTCATCGAGCCTTCGGTGTGGCCGCCGGCCGCTTCGCAGATCACGCCCGGCATCAATTCGACCGGCCCGGCGATTTCGAGGTCGAGGAAGCGCAGCGCGCCCTTGGTATGCAGCCGGTCGATCAGGTGCTTGATGTCGACCGCCGGATATTGCGGATGCATAAGCCCGGAGACGGAATATTCCAGCTCGCGGCGATTGAGCACGACCGTCGTGTTCATCGGGAAGAGATCGTCCTTGCCGGCATGATCGATGTGCAAATGCGTGTGCAACAAATAGCGTATGTCGCCAAGCCGAAGTCCGTGTTTCTTGAGCTGGTTCTCGATCATGGTCTCGTGGCTTTGCAGCCCGCGCATGCCGAGCGTTTCCATTATCTGATTGGAGCGGTAGCCGGTGTCGACCAGGATAGGCCAAGTGCCGCCGAGAATGAGCATGCCGAACACCGGCGCGCGGCGGACGCGGCCGCAATCGCGTCCGAGCACCAGGAAGCTCGCTTCAAGCTCGATGTCCCCGTAATCGAGAACCTTGATCTCCAACGCCATACCGTCCTCCCCCGTTCGGTGTTAGCGGCTCCGGGTCAATCAAACCAGTAATTTCCACCGTATCATGCAACTAATGAAACAGCACCTACGAGCTTAAAATAGCACATTGCTGTAGCGCGCGCCGGCGGCCGAGTGGTTGCCCGCTGTCTCAGGACGCTCAAAAAAGCGCGTCGCCCGAGATCAGCGGCACGTCTCCCTTAAACCTATATCGGACATTGCCGGGTGTCGGCGTCGTCCATTGGGCGAAATCGCCGTCGTCTTCCGGCAAGACTCAACGCTTTCACTCCTTTACGAAAAGCTCGGAAAATCGTTGAGGCGTCGCTTGGCCCCGTGGCTGCGGGCCATCGTAGCCCTCAACAATGACGAAGTCGGCGATTAAGTGTCCGTCTCTAATCTTCTTATTCGCTTGATACTCAGGCGAGTGATAGCACGCCAACGCAGATGCATAATCGGGAAACTCAATCACTACATGCAGAGAACGGGAGGAGCCTTCAGGAACCGCAAACTTTTGTGCGCGGACCAAATAGCGCCCGCCGAATTTCTCGAAGATTGCATGATTACCAGCGACATATCGTTTGACAGGCTCTTCATCTTTTACGTCCACTCGCACAATCCAATAACCCCTAGGCATCTGCGCGTCTCCATTGAGGTTCAATGTGTTTGCTTGCGCATGGTCGTCATTGCAGTTCATTCAACAATGCCTTCGCCTCCTTCAGATCGCGCGTGTCGAAACCCTTCAGTGAACCAGCCGTAAACCGGAGCCAGCAGTTCGCGCGCTTGCTGCACCTTGCCCTGGTCGCGCCAGAGGCGCGCGAGGCTCATTGCGGCGCGCAGTTCCCAGGATTTTGCTTGTTGTTGACGCGCGACCGTGAGCGCACGCTCGAAATAAGCTTCTGCTTTCGCTGCATCCGGCTCCGGCGACAGTCAGCGCGATTTCGCCGGCGATGCGATTGACCTCGGCCTCGAACCATGTTTCCTTGGTTGTTTCTATCGCCGTCATCGCTTCGCCAATGCAGCGCCAAGCGTCATCGAATTGGCCGAGTTCGGCATAGGCTCTTGCTAAGATTGATAAGTACAACGGCATCCACAGTGTTGCTCCCGTTGACCGCACATGCGGTAATCCCGGAGGTGATCATGTGAACTGCGTCTGAGGCTTTGCCGGTCAGGGCAAATAGGCAACCTTGGTTCATCATTCCCCACGCCTTCCAGAACAAGGCGCCCTTTTCGTCCGCCAAAGCGACAAGTTCATCGGCTTCCGCTTTTGCTGCCGCGTAATTTCCGCAGCAGGATATGGGTCAACGATGTGATGTACAGCGCATACATCAAGGTGGCAGCTTGGCCGATCTCGCGCGCATCCCTGAGCGCTTGCTCGGCATCTGCGAGCGCGGCCTCGGGATAGCCAAGCAACCACAGGGCCATCGACCGATGGCCCAAGATTGCCACCCCGAATCTCTTGGCCAAATCGCGTCGCCAGCGGACGATGTTCGGCAGGATCGTAAAGCGCGAGCGCCTGATCGAGATGCGCTCGGCCTTCCGCGATGTCTCCCGTGAGCAGCAAGGAAGTGCCCATGAGGCGATGCCCAACCATGAGCGGGACTATCGCCTCTTGCTTCTCGGCGAGCGCCAGGAACTGCGCCGCAAGCTCGCGCGCCACGTCGCCGTTGAACGCCACGGCGTTCGCGACCCAAAAGCCGTAGAGGACCGAGAACAATAGCAGCGGGTCTTCGGGAGGCTCTCCGAGCGCTTCAGCTTGTTCGATCAGCAGACGTGCCCGCTCCACAGCCGCCTTGGTTTCCGGCGCCGCATAGCCTTTGACATGGAGGAGTGGGTTTATGAGCGCGACCTGAAGCTTGATCTGCTCGCGACGCAGCGCGGGCGTCGCGGGCAAGGCCGCGATCTGGTCGAGGGCACGCGTGAGCTGCTCTACGGCTTCAACCAGCGCCGAGCGCGCCAGCGACCGCTGTCCCGCTTTGCCCCACAGGCCCGCGGCCTTCTCGATCAGGCCGGCCTCGGTGCAGTGACGCGCCAGCAATTCCGGCTGGCTCTCGGCAATGTCCGCGAACTGGCTCTCTAGTCGTTTCGGCGATGCGAGCGTGAAGCGCGCGTCGCGGCTCGCGCAGCAATGTGCCGTAGGCCGCGTCTTGCACCAGGGCGTGCTTGAACAGATAGGTCGCGTGCGGGGGCACGCCCTGCCTGAAGAGCAAACCTGCCTCAATGAGACGGTCGAGCGCAGAGTGGAGTTCTGGCTCCGCCTTGCCAGCCACCGCAGCCATCAGAGCATGAGAAACTCTCGCCCGATCGCCGCTCCGATCTGTGCCACCTCCTTGGCCGAACCGAGCCGATCAAGCCGCGCCATCAACGAGGCGTGCAGGCTTGCAGGGACCGCCAGAGCTGAGGAGTGGAATAGCGGCGACCGCGCGCTCTGTCGCTTCGCCCTCGCTCTCCGCCTCCAGCACCGCCTTCGTCATCTCCTCCACGAACAGCGGAATGCCGTCGGTGCGCTCTACGATTTCCGCCATCACATCCGCCGGCAGCTCCTTGTTCCCGACAAGGCGCGCGATGATGGCAGCCGCTTCACGCTCCCCAAGCCGGTTGAGCACCAAGCTCGTCACATGCGACCGTCCAGCCCAAGGCGCGTTGAACTCGGGGCGGAAAGTTACGATGAGCAGCACTGGAAGAGTTTTAATCTGGTCCACCGTCCGACCGAACACTTCCAGGCTCGTCGGATCGACCCAATGCGCATCTTCGACGATCATTAGCGCCGGTCGCTGTCTCAGTTAGTCCCGCGAGTTGTGCCGTTAAAGCTTCCTGCGTTTTCTGCCTGCGCTCTTCCGGGGCCAAGTCGAGCGCGGGGTATCGCCCATCATTCGGCAGCGAAAGCATCTCGGCAAAGAGGGCCGCGTCCTGGATAGGGGTTGAAGTCTGCGCGAGCACGGCATCGAGCTTGTCGAGCTTCGCTTGCGTAGTGTCGTCGTGCGCCAGTCCAGCGGCACGCTCCATCTGGCTGATGATGGGATAGAACGCGCTGTCCGTGTGCTGCGGAGAACAAAAATAGCGCAAGCGCGTGTGCGGTTCGGAAGCGAGGCGTTCCAACAGCGCAGCCGTCAGTCGAGACTTGCCAATGCCGGCTTCGCCGGAGAGCAGCACTACTTGGCCTTCGCCGGTCTTCGCCTTCGACCAGCGCCGCAGCAGCAGTTCGAGTTCTTCTTCCCGCCCGACAAGCTCTGTCAGGCCGCTCGCGTGGAGAGCCTCGAAGCGGCTTTCGACCGAAGCTGGTCGCAGTGCCGCCCAGGCTCTCACCGGCCCTGAGATACCCTTGAGGTCCTTCGCCCCAAGGTCCTCAAGCTCGAACAGATTGCCCACGAGCTTCCGAGTGCTTTCCGCAATCACGACGCTGTTCGGCTCCGCAACGCCCTGCAAGCGCGCCGCAAGGTTCGGCGTCTCGCCTACGATGGCTTGCTCCTGAGAAGCGCCCGAGCCGATCAGGTCGCCGACGACCACCAGACCCGTTGCGATGCCGACACGGGTCTGCAGGGGCGCGTGGGTCTTCAGGCCACCTACAGCAGCGACCAACTCCAGCCCTGCGCGCACAGCCCGCTCGGCGTCGTCCTCGTGGGCCTGCGGATAGCCGAAATAGACGAGCACACCGTCGCCCATGTACTTCGCGACGAAGCCGCCGAAGCGCTGCACGGTCTCTGCGACGCACTTCTGATAGGCCGAAATGACCTCGCGGAGGTCTTCAGGGTCCATGCGCGCCGATAGCGCCGTTGAGCCCACAAGGTCCGAGAACATCACCGTGACTTGGCGGCGCTCGGCGATATCCAGGTACCGGCGCGGGCGTGTGCAGCAGCCGTAGCCGGCGGTTGCTCCGTCAAACGCAAGTTGGCGATCGCCTTGAGAAGACGCTTTCGGTGGCCTAGCGGGACGCCTAGCTTCTCTAGGTCTTGGTCGGTCAGCTCAGGTAGGATGTCAGCGTCTATTTCGGCCTCGCGGAACGTGGCCTCATATTGACCAAGGCTAAGGCTCCGCAGCCAACTTGCCACGTCCATGACAGCGCCCTCTGCTACATGATCCACCGGGCTCGGTGACGTGTCCAGAGGAGGTTCATATGCGCGGTCGTATTAGACGCTACCGAGCGCGGGTCGACGCAGCCTGCCGCTTCCGACATCAAAGCCCTTCCGAGCGACGGCCCGCTTGCCTTGCTAGCTCCTAAAGATGAGATTTGCTGAAACGCCAGCAGGAGACGCCCTCGCTCACTCTCCGCCAACCACCAAAACTACGCAACGTGGCCGTCGAATTCCCCTTCTTTCGGAATGTTCTTTTCCCGTTGTGGCGTCATTTTCGTGGAATCTTCACCACCCGGTACACCGCGAGGTCCGAGCTTTCTGCGGGCGATCTCGTCCTCCGTGAGCCTTTCCTCCTCGGAATTTTTGTTGCGCGGCATCTCTCACCTCACCATTCCTGTCCTGATCTTAAGGCAAAGTATGGACAATCACTGGCCCAGCAATCGCTGTAGCTGGTCCAGCGAGCAGCGGCGCAAGACTCTGCTCGATCCACGCCAGCGCTCGCTTGTTTGACTCTTCGGCTCCCGCAAAATCTTTGAAGATACTGATCGCGGTCACGGTGTCGTCGGTAGCATAGACTACGTAGTAGCCCATAAAGCCCTCGACATCACTGATGATCGGGATCGCTCCCTCTTTGATCCTGCGCGTCAACTCTTCAGCCATTCCGGGCTTTGCCATACCTTGACGGATAGAAGCGTACACGTAAGCCTCCCTTCACGAGGTGCCATAACTACGCGCTGAGCTGCTCCAACAACTCCTTCGCCTCTTTCAGATCGCGCGTGTCGAACCCCTCGGTGAACCAGCCATAAACCGGAGCCAACAGTTCGCGCGCTTCGCTCACCTTGCCCTGGTCGCGCCAGAGGCGGGCAAGGCTCATTGCGGCGCGGAGTTCCCAGGACTTCGGCTTGTTGCAAACGGGCGACACGGAGAGCGCGGTCGAAATACGCCTCCGCTTTTGCGGCGTCCGGCTGCGGCGACCCGAGTACGATTTCTCCGGCAATGCGATTGATTTCAGGTTCGCACCAGCGTTCTTTGCTTCTTTCCATCATCGTCATCGCTTCGCCCACGCAGAGCGAGGCTTTATCAGATTTCCCAATTTGACTGTAAGCATACGCCAAATATGTTAACACCAGTGGCAAATACGTTGTTGTTCCAGTTTGCCGGATGGCGGCGATGCCCGAGGAGAGTAGATCGGCAGCGTTCGCCGGTTGGCCAGTCACAGCAAATAGACAACCCCGTTGAACCATTCCGGCTACCTGATAAACAGGTCGCTTCCGGCAGCGTGGACTGCGGGAATGGCCACATTGGCCAAAGCCGAAACCGCCGCTAATTTGCCCGTGTTTTTAATGAATTCACGACGGGACGCCAAGGCTTGCATGGACGAATTCATGGGTGTGCAATCCCCCTGTACGTATGGCGGACATTTCGAGGGCACGCAAAAGCATCGAAGACGCGGTACGTCATTCTAGCGCGAGTTCCCCAGTCGTAAAGAATAATCTCATTCCCCAACAATCGCGGTCGAACTACGGAACAGGTCACGCCAGGCGGTGATTCTTTCGCAAATAAGATGAATCGATGCCTGCCGGCGAGCACGCTTCTTGATCTCTCCTGCGCCCGCATCCATTGCTGCTCCGCACATCACTGATGGTGAGTTTCCTGTTCATACTTTGATCGCACGAGCCGTGCTCCCCGACGGTGGCGCGGTTGACTCGCGGACGATCAACTCGGGCTTGATCTTCCGATGGACGGGGCTGACGGCCTGGTCCTTGCGGCCGGCACGCATCGCATCCATCAGAATCTCCGCCCCCATGGAGGCCAGTTTCTCCAGGTGCTCGCGGACGCTGGTGAGGGAAGGATTGTAGAACGCCGCGGCCGGAATGTCGTCGAACCCGATTACCGAACAGTCCTGGGGCACCCGCAAGCCGGCGCTGATGAGCGCCCGGATGCAGCCAAATGCGGTCATGTCGTCGAAGGCCAACAGCGCCGTGAAAGGGATGTTGCGGGCGAGCAGCTGTTGGGTGCGTTCGAAGCCCCCTTCATAGCTGGAGAACGGATCGCCCAGCGTGACGACCAGCCCGGGATCCAGCTCGAGGCCGGCCGTGCCGGCGAATTCGCGGATTCCGTCCCACTGGTGCTGGCTGTCGATGATCAAGTCCGGCCCGCGGACAAAGGCGATCTTGCGGTGGCCAAGCCGGTAGAGGTGTTCCAGAGCCTGCTGGGCGCCCAGTTCGTTGTCGGTGGCAACCCAGTTCAAGGCCTCGCTGCCGGGCTCGCGCCCAAGGATCACCGAAGGGATTTTCTGCGCTTCCAGGGCGCTGAGAAGCTCAGGCTCGAAGGAGAGGGAATTGGCGAGAATGATGAGCCCCTCCACGCGCCGCCCCAGCAGGACGGTCAGGTACTTCTTGAAGCGCGAGCTGTCGTTCTGGATGTCGACAAGGAAGGATAGGTAGTCGGATCGCGAAAAGCTCTTTTCAATGCCGCGCAGAATCTGCGCGCAGTAGGGGTCGGCGATATCGGGCACCATGACGCCAACCGTGTGGCTGTGGCGGCTGCGTAGCGCCTGGGCGAAGGGGTTGGGCTGGTAGCCCATGCCCTGGGCGATCTCAATGACGCGCTGCTTGGTGGCTTCAGGGATGAATTGGGCAAGAGGGGCCTTGTTGAGCACCATGGACACGGTGGTCGCTGAAAGTCCGCATTCCTTTGCTACTTCTCGAATTGTCACCATCGTGCTGCCTCTGCCTTGACAAGGATTTCTACACAATGATAAACCATTATAACGGGTCAATGAACCGATTTATTAAAACGATACATCCCACGCTAAAACCGGAAGCAAGGAGCAAATCAATGTCTACACTGGCATTACTCGGGGGCAAGAAGGCAAAGAACAAGCCGTTTCCGTTGTGGCCGCATTATGACGATCATGAGCGGCGCGCACTGATGGAAGTCCTGGAGAGCCGCGTCTGGTGGCGAACTCCAGGGACGAAGACACGGGAGTTTGAGCAAGCATTTGCCGCGTATCACGGCGCGCGCTACGGCATCGCCGTAACCAACGGCACGGCAGCCCTGGAGGTAACCCTGGCGGCACTGGGCGTGGGCCACGGCGACGAGGTTATCGTCCCGAACTTCACGTTTATCGCCACAGCGAGCGCCGTGCTATTCGCCAATGCTCTACCCGTTCTTGTGGATGTCGACCGGGAGAGCTATTGCCTTGACCCTGCGTTGGTCGAAGCGGCGATCACGCCCCGGACCAAAGCCATCATCGCGGTGCACATGGGCGGGCATCCGGCCGATCTCGACCGGCTTCAGGAAGTGGCCAAACGCCAGGGCATTGCCCTCATTGAAGATGCCGCGCACGCACATGGCAGCGAGTGGCGCGGGCGGAAGATCGGAACCTTCGGCTCGGCGGCGACCTTCAGCTTCCAGGCAAGCAAGCTGATGACTGCGGGCGAAGGGGGCGTCATCCTGTCCAACGATGACGACTTTGAGCTCCAGGCCCGCTCGGTTCACGATTGCGGACGCTTGCCGGGGGAGTGGTTTTACAGCCATTTCAACTACGGATCGAATTACCGGCTCAGCGAATGGCAGGGAGCTGTGCTCGGGGTGCAATTGACTCGTCTGGAGCAGCAGACGGCGCACCGCCACCGCAACGGACGCCTGCTTGACAAGCTTCTTGCCGAGATTCCGGGGATCACGCCCCAGAAGTGCGATCCCCGCTGCACGCGCAATGGGCAATATGCTTACATCTTCCACGTCGATTCCGCCCGCTTCGCCGGCATCTCAACCGGAAACTTCATCGCGGCGCTGAATGCCGAGGGAATTCCAACGCAGGCAAGCTATCCGCCTCTGCACGCCATGGATTGCTTCCGAAGCGGCGAGTATCGCAAACGCCTGAGCGGAGCCCAGGCCGAGCAAGCCCACAGCTTCCTTCAGGGGGCGTTTCCGAACACCCTGCGGGGGGCATGGGAGACCGTGTGGCTTCCTCAGTTTGCCCTGCTTGGAGACGAGGAAGACATGAACGAAATCGCAGGTGCCATAGGCAAGATTCAAGGCAATGCGGCGGAGATTGCCGCCAATGCCTCGCAAGCCGTCGAGGAGCACATCGCACGATGACGAGACTATGATCGAGAAGATACCCTATTGCGGTTGGAACAACGCATGGCGATTGTCTAACGGCACGGTCGAGCTGATCGTGCTGGGAGACGTCGGGCCGCGGATTGTGCATTACGGCTTTTGCGGCCAGGAGAATATTTTTTACGAAGCTGCGAGCGACCGAGGACTCACGGGAGGAGACGGATTTCGCCTCTACGGCGGGCATCGGTTGTGGGTTTGGCCGGAGGTGGCGCGAACCTATTTCCCCGACAACCGCGCCGTCACCGTCAGTCAGGGCGAGGATTGCGTCCGCTTTCGAGGCCCGATCGAGGATCGTGCGCCGGGAACGCACCTGGAGAAAGAATTCGCGGTTGCGCTGGATGCCGGCGGCACCCAGGTGAGCATTGCTCATACCATCACGAATCGGAGCGCGGATACGACCAGGCTTGCCGTTTGGTGTCCCACAATGATGCGCCCGGGAGGGCGGGCCATTCTGCCGCTTCCTCCGCGCGCCGCGATGGATGCGGACCACTTTCAGTCGGTGGGCCCGATGACGCTGTGGAGCTTCACCGACCTCAAAGACCCGCGTTGGATCCTGGGCACGGATTTCATTCAGTTATCGCAGGAGAGCCATCTTCAGGGACGATTCCCGGAGCAGATGACGGGGATCTTCAACCCCGCCGGCTGGGGCGCATACTACGCGAGCGGCGCATTGTTTATCAAGCGCGCCAGGCCTTTGGCCGACGCTCGCTATCCCGACTTCGGATGCAACTTCGAGGTCTTTACCAACCGCGAGTTTCTTGAGTTGGAGACGCTGAGCCCAATCGTGGAGTTGGCGCCTGGGGAAAGCGCAAGCCACACCGAAACCTGGGCGCTTTTTCGCAATGTCCAGGCCGGCAACGACGACGCCTGGGCCCGGTCAACCGTGCTACCGCTGGCGGCATCGATGAGCCCGGCCTAATCCGGCAGCTGCACGAGAGGATTGTTTTGGAGGCCGGAGTTTCTCATGGAGACTCTGGTTGGAGGAGAGACCATGATGGGCATGAACCCCACTGGCCAGCGTCGATGGATGGCCGCTATTTTCGTCTTTGTTGCCGGCCTCCTGTTCTTTGCAGGACCGCTGGCGGCGCAGCTCGCGCACAAGCTTCCTGAGAAAGTTCCGCCCAAGAGAAGCTCCCAGATTCAGGACGGATTCGGTATCAACTCGGACATGCCGCGGGATCCCTATCTGCCCTGGAACCGGTGGTGGTGGACGCGCATGTTCGACGCCGGGTTCAAGTGGATCCGCATCGGCCAGTATGAGAATAGCTCCGACCGCACGAGCTGGGACTGGATCGAACAGAAGCGCGGAGTTTACTCGTCTTCGCCGGAGCTGGAGGATGCCGTTGATTCGCTCGTCGACAACGGAATCGATGTCCAGGTGCAGCTGCTTTACGGCAACCAGATGTACACGGCGCAAAACGGAAAACTGCCCGATGTAAGCATCCCCGAGCCCGGGAGTTTTCACAACGACGACCGCAGCTTGAACTCGGTGTTCTGGCCTCCGACCACGCCTGACCAGACGGCGGCCTTCAACAAATATGTGGCATGGACCGTGGATCATTTCAAGGACCGCATTCACTACTGGGCCCTGTGGAACGAGCAGGACATCGGCTACTGGAACCCGTGGGGCAATCCGGAGCAGTACGGTCACCTGCTTTCCAGCTTCGTGGATACGGTGCACAAGACTCCGGGCGCCAAAGTCCTCTACGGCGGCCAGGCGGATCCGATTCGTGAATTCGCCAAGACGGCCTTGAACGCTTGCAACTGCGCCGCGAGCATTGACGTCTTTTCGTATCACACCTATCCAGGATACGGGCAGAACATGAATCCGGAAACCATGGATTACGGCGCGTACCTGAACGAATCTCCGCGGGCGTTGCGCGAACTTGTCAAGAATTATCCGGGCATTAAGCCGGACATTCGGTTCTTCGACGACGAATTCAACTCCATTCCCTCCTGGATTGGTTCCGATGAATCCGTGCAGGCGAAGTACGTGACGCGCGGACTGATCTACAATCATGCCGCGGGCGTGAAGACCTTTGTTTGGTTGCTCGCGTCGGGCACGGACGGGAACGAATACGACGACTTCGGCATCATCCACGGCCTGACCAACCACGACTATGACTTCACACCGCGCCCGGTGTTTTACGCTCTCCAGAACACCAACGCATTGTTCGCGGACACGAAATTCGATCCTTCCATCGAGATGTCGGGAGAGGAAGTGCCGGTTTTGCGCCGCCAGAGTGGCTTCCCCTTCATGAGCTACGGATTCCGCGCCAGGAGCGGCAAGGCAATCGTGGCCTACTGGATGGCGGCGCACAGCCTGCCGGGAAATTCATTTCCTTCGCTCTATTCAACCTTTACGCTCAAGGGGACAGGCATTGAACATCCTGTCCTGATTGACGTTGTGTCGGGAGATATTCGTCCGCTGCAGTGGAAGAAAGGCACCACCGATACGCTGGAAGGGCTGCCGGTCACCGACAGCATCATGGCCATTGCCGACGCTGGATACTTTGACTGGCCGGTCTTGCCGGAGGCTCCCAGCTCGCTGAACGCAGCGGTCGCAGGCGATACGGTGAAGCTTTCCTGGGAGGTGCATGGCGGCAACCCGCAACATATCGTTGTGGAACGCCGCGAAGACCCGGCAAGCGGCCGGGGCGCCTGGCACCGTATTGTCGAGTTGCCATCTACGGCAACGGTCTATCCCGACTCGCAGGTCAAGAAGGGGCAACCGGTTTCCTATAGGGTGCGCGCAGTCAATGGCGAGGGGGAATCGGCCACATCAAACACGGTGCGCGTCCCGGCAGCCTGAACTCGGCCCTCCGGTCTGTGACCATGAACTCCTGACTTCACTCCCGCCGCTTTCCTGCGGTGCCCTTCCACAGCTTGAAGCGGGAGAACCACTCCCATCCACGACCCGCCCAACGCGGCAGAAAATGGACTTTGAAAGGACCCATCATGACAACTGCCGCGGAAAATCCGCAATCGGGGAAAATCGGACTTCATCGCGCGCTTGGCTTATGGAACCTCATCATCATCGGCATGGTCATCATCCAACCCACCGCGCCCATGGGGATCTACGGCGTCATCAGTAACAAGGCCCATGGCCACGTCGTCACCACCATTCTCATTGCCATGATTGCCATGCTGTTTACCGCCGTCAGCTATGGCCGCATGGCGAGGGTCTATCCCAGCGCCGGGTCGGCGTATACCTACGTCGGCCAGGAGATGCACTCCGCTCTCGGCTACGTGGTCGGCTGGGGCATGGTGATGGATTATCTGATCAATCCGCTCATCTGCACGGCTTTCTGCGCCAAGGCAGCGATGAATATCCTGCCCGGCTTCTCGTTTTACGTCTGGATCCTCTTCTTCGCCGCCTTCTTCACATGGCTGAACCTGCGCGGCATCAAGACTTCGGCGCAGTTGAACGAGGCCCTGTGCGCAGGCATGGTGATTGTGGTCCTGCTGTTCCTGGGCTGCGTCGTACGCACTCTTTGGCATGTGCACTATGATCCCGGATTCTTTACCCATCCGTTCTACGATCCGGCCACCTTTCATTCCTCCAGCATCTTTGCCGGCACTTCGGTGGCTGTGCTGACCTACATCGGCTTCGACGCCATCTCCACCTTCTCCGAAGAGGTTCGGAATCCTCGCCGTAACATCTTGCTGGCTACCGTACTGGTCTGCCTCATTACAGGCCTGCTCTCCGGTTTGGAAGTCTATGCGGCGCAACTCATCTGGGGTTCGAAGCCCTTCGCCAGCGACAGTGTGGAGTCGGCCTTTGCTCTGGTGAGCGGCAAGGCCGGCGGCGTGGTGCTCTTCCAGGTGGTTAACTTTACTCTGCTCATTGCCAACTTAGGCTCCGGGATGGGCTCTCAAATGGCCGCCGGGCGCTTGCTCTACGGCATGGGTAGGGGAAACGCGCTGCCCAAGGCGTTTTTCGGGGCCATCGAACCGAAACGCCGCATTCCCCGCAACAACATTGTGGCCGTCGGAGCGTTTGCGCTTGTCGGCGCCGGCCTGCTGGAGTTCTTTTCCAATCGCCTGGGTGGAGGCGCCTACGAGATCGGCGCGCAGTGTCTGAATTTCGGCGCGTTTATTGCCTTCATGGGAGTAAATGCCGCGGCTTTCGTACACCATTTGCGGCATGAGAAGGGCCGGTATCTGAGCGGACTCCTGTCTCCCGCTCTGGGCTTTTTCATCTGCGCCTTCATCTGGGTCAATCTCAGCAGCAAGGCGCTGATCCTGGGTTCGGTGTGGATGGTGGCAGGCATTGCGTACGGGGCATATCGCACCCGTGGCTTCCGCTCCGAACTTGTCACCTTCGAGGTTCCTTCGGATGCTGCCTAGGAGACGGCCGTGCGCCGTGTCTCTCCTGGGCGCCTGCGACAGCCACTCTTTCGCCAGCTGCAGAGTTCGAATACATCTTTGGAGATCGAGGCATATCTTGGGGGGTGAGAATGTCGAGGGACAGGCGTAGTTTCTTGAAAGGCGCTGTGCATTGCGCGGGCCTGACTGCAGCATCGAGGATGATTGGCTTAGCCATGCCGGCGAACGCGGGAGAGGTTCCCTTTCCCGATCCGAAGAACATGGAAGACCTGGGCAGCGCGGTCGTCATTGCTCCGCGAGGTCTCTCGAAACGGGAGCAGAAGGCCGTTCAGGTCCTGATCGAAGAAATCGAAAAGCGAACCACGATTCGCTGGACTGTCTCCGAAGGTGCGCAGCCGCAATCGTCCGGCCCGAGGATTCTGGTTGGCTCGCAGAGGTCGTTCAAAGGAACTGATGCAGACTTGCTGCGGGAGCTGAATCTCGGCTCCGATTGGCCTTCGGAAGCGGAAGGATTCTTGCTCCGCACGGTGCGCCACCCCTCTGGAAGTGTCATTGCCATTCTCGGGGCCGATGAGCGGGGAGTGCTCTTCGGTGTCGGCGAGTTTTTGCGCAAAATCCGTATGGCGAAGGGAAAAGTTTACGCGCCTTTGACTCTGGAGATTACGAGCGCTCCAAAGTACAGGTTGCGGGGCCACCAAATGGGGTATCGTCCCAAGACGAACGCCTACGATGCTTGGTCCGTTCCCATATGGGATCAATATATTCGCGAACTGGCCATCTTCGGCACCAACGCGATTGAAATCATTCCGCCTCGTTCCGACGATGCTGCCGATGGACCGCACTTCCCCCTTCCGCCGATGAGAATGATGGCGGAGATGTCGCGGATGGCCGACGATTACGGGCTCGACGTTTGGGTTTGGTATCCAGCCATGGATCCGGACTATTCGGACCCGAGGACCGTAGAATCGGCCCTCCGGGAATCGGCCGAGGTGTTCAAAGCAGTGCCGCGCATCGACGCGGTCTTTGTCCCCGGAGGCGATCCGGGCCGGACGCAGCCCAAATACATGCTCGCGTTCATGGAAAAGCAAGCGGAAAATCTGCGCCGCTTTCATCCCCGTGCGCAGATGTGGATGTCTCCGCAGTCTTTCGATGAAACCTGGCTACAGGAGTTCCTGGAGATTATCAATCGGGAGCAACTGCGCTGGCTAGATGGAATTGTGTATGGCCCTCAGAATCGACTGGGGCTTTCCGCTTTGCGCAAAAAAGTCCCTGCGCGATACCCAATCCGGCTGTATCCGGACATCACCCACAGTACGGATTGCCAATTCCCGGTTGCAGACTGGGATGTCGCATACGTGATCAGCGAGGGAAGGGAAGTTATCAACCCGCGGCCTCGCGCGCAGGCCGATATCTTCCGTGTACAAGCGCCTCACTCGATCGGCTTCATCAGTTACTCGGAAGGCTGCAACGACGATGTGAACAAGTTCTTGTGGAGTGCCTTGGCATGGAATCCGGACAAGCCGATCGTCGATATTCTGCGCGAATACAGCGCATTGTTTGTTTCCGATCGTCTCAGCGAAGGATTTGCACAGGGATCGATAAGCCTGGAAGCAAATTGGCGAGGCCCATTAATTGCAAACGCGTCCGTTTACACCACACTGGAGCAGTTCCAGACGATGGAGACTACGGCAACTCCCGCCGAACTGCTCAGTTGGCGTTTTCAAATGGGTCTATATCGCGCCTACTACGATGCCTATGTGCGCAGCCGGCTCATCCAGGAGACCAATGCGCAGGATCGAGCGATCAGCCGGCTCGCGGAAATCCGCCGCGTGGGCGCCAAGCCGATTCCGCTGGATGTGGACGACGAAGAAATGCGGGCAACCAACGGGACGGATCCATTGGAGTTGATCAGACTGGCTGAGATCGAGCTGGATGCTCCCCTGCGGAATAGAGCTTCGCAAGACTGGCGGGCGCGGATTCTTGCTTTGGGTGAAGCCCTCTACCAGAGTATCCGCATGCAACTCGCGGTCGAGGGTTATCAGGCCGAGGCAGTAACCCGTGCTGCCAACCTCGACACTCTCGACACTCCGCTGACCGATGGACCATGGCTGAGAAAGAAGTTCGCCGAAATCCGGAAACTGCCGTCTGCAAGCGAACAAATCGGAGCGATCGAGGCTATCCTCGGCCGTACCAATCCGGGACCGGGAGGGTTTTACGACAATCTGGGCGATGTCATGTGCCAGTCGCATCTAGTGCGCGGTGTGGGCGCGTCCCAGGATCCTGAGTTTCGCGCTACGTCCTTCGTAGGCGGCGCTTATCCGGATTTCTCGGGAGCTGCTATCCCCGTGGCGTGGAAGCGTTGGGCGGGCGCTCTTTTCGATGCGCCCCTTCAGATGTTCTACCCGGAATTGGAATCATGGGCTCAATACCGCGTGCGGGTTGTGTATGGAGGGGATGCCCCGGATGTGAAGATCCGCCTTGCGGCTGGAGATAACATCGAGATCCATCCGCTCATCGATAAGCCTGTTCCGATTCGGCCGCTGGAGTTCGATATTCCGCAACAGGCCACCGCAAAAGGCTACCTGACTTTGAGCTGGTACAGGCCGCAAGGGCTTGGAGGCAATGGGCGAGGTTGCCAGGTCTCCGAAGTCTGGCTGATGAAGAAGTAAATCATTCAACAAATGGAGAAGATTGTCGTGCCTGGTTAGTCGGCGCAGTGGCACTGCAAACTTCCCGGAGCCAACCGCTCATGACCTGCATCCCTGGTCTTTCAGTCCGATCACACCGATTCGCATTCGTCGTCCTTTTAGTTGCGGCCTCCGTTCTTCCGGCGTCCGCTCAACCGGAAGCGCCCGATCGTGCCCCGCTTCCCATGACCCACCCTCTCATCGACAAGAACTTCTACCTCTGCTCGCTGATCGAACAGTCGCACGCGCTTCGCGGAGCGGTCGATAGCAACGAAGCTCTGACTCACCTCAAACTGGAGCGACGAGCTGCGCTGCGGACAGCCATCGCCGGCGACGATCGCGAGGCGGTCGTCTACGCCTCCCCGTTCCTTTGGACATCGCAGCAAATCGCGCTGGTTGCCGACGTCCTGCGCGGTCTTTACCGAACAGATGCAGCCGTGCGCGAGGCGACCGACAAACCATTGCGCTCCAGCGGAGTCGGTCCGACGACAGCCACCAATGGCGATCTTCTGGCCGAAACTTGGACGCATGAAGCTGAGGGCATGAACCGAATCGTCGCCGCTTATGGCGAAGGGAAAACGTTCGATAACTCTGACATCGACGGCCTCGCCTACGATGCCAACTCCGAGGACTACCGTGAGTTTCTGCACCAATTGGCGCGGAATGTAGCCGCGGATGAGGCGGACGATGCCCCCTTTTTTGCCTCGGCTGTCGAATTCTCGATCGGGCTGCTCGAAGCCAATCAGAGAGACGAAGCCGGTCGATTTGAGCCGCTTGAAACCGGCGAGAATGCCGCGCCACTTGCCCGATTGAAGTCGGTTGATTGGTCGCGCTACAGTTATGCCGCGATTCTGGTGCCGGGCATGGGGCCGGAATTGCCGGGAGTGCCGCTCTCGCCCATGGGAAGGCTCCGCGTGGTCGCCGCGGCCAATCTGTACAAAAGCGGCCGTGCGCCTTTTCTGTTGCTCAGCGGAGGCTATGTGCATCCGCGGCAGACTCCCTACAACGAAGCCGTCGAAATGAAGAAAGTGCTCATGCGCGACTTCCAGATTCCCGAGGAGGCGATCCTCATCGATCCTCATGCCCGGCACACCACAACCAACCTGCGCAACGCCGCGCGCATCCTGTTTCGCGACAGCTTGCCGCTTGACAAGCCCGTGTGGATCGTCAGCGACATCTACCAGAGCCGCTATATCGAAAGCCAGGGGTTTGCAGATCGTTGCAGCCGCGAACTTGGCTATCGGCCTTTCCGCAAACTTACCAGGCTCTCGCCTAACGACCTGGAGTGGGTGCCCGACTACCTGGCTTCGCTCGTCCAGGATCCCCGCGACCCGCTCGACCCATAATCCCAAAAACAACAATCAAAGGCTTACCAGACGCTTTCACATGAGCGTTATCAACGCTATTACGATTGCCATCCCAATGATTGTAAAGAAGATCGCTCTTTTGGCGAGGCACAACTGAATGTGGGCACAACTCGGCAATGTTAAGATCCGCCTTTCTTCGAAATTCTCCTTGACATCTTCCATTTACCGGATGTACCGTTTTATTAAATCGATACACGGGCTTTCCCATGGGCAGTACGTCAGGGTTCTTAACCGCTTTGTTTGCTCATCTTCCTTGCAGGCTGTTTTTTGTCTCTCCCCGCTTGGGAGGCAGCGATTCCAGGGCAGTATCGAGTGTGGTTACAGACCCGGGAGATTCACGGAGTCCGGACGCGCAGGTCACCGCGACGGAGCAGGGCGCAGAATTCAGCCGTTCCAGCCCAAATGTGCACGATGGCTCCGGCCGCATTCCCTTGTTGCCCCCTGGTCGAAACCATGTAGAAACGGCAAGAGGCGGTTTTAAGACCCACTCTCAGGGACCCCATCACACTCCTGGTCAACGCACACCTCAAGATCGACTTCCACATGAGCGTGGGCGCCCAGGCAACGACATGTCTTTTCGTCGTGCAGATCGAGCAAAAGTGCGGCGCTTAATGGTGAATTAACTGCATTTGTCAGGAGGCTATGATGCTCATGGAATTTCGTTCTCGCGCCGGATTCGGCCATTGCCGGATCTGCCCCACGTTGATGGCCATCATGGTCTTTTGTTCGATGTTCTTCACTGCGGCAACCTGGCTTCGCGCGCAGGTTGCGTACGGTGTGAACGGTACAGTAACCGACTCGAGCGGCGCCGTGTTTCCTGGAGCACATATCGCGTTGCGTGACGAGGCCACCGGAGTAGTCACTGACGCTATCTCTTCACCTGCGGGTGCCTTTACTATCGTGCTCTCCAACCCGGGCGTTTACTCGGTCACGGTAAGTGCACCGGGCTTCAAGCAGTTTGTTGAAAAGAATGTCGTCGTGGAAGTCGGCAAGTTCTCCACCGTCTCTGCCAATCTGGCGCCTGGAACAGCCACTGAAACGGTGCAGGTAACTGCGCAGGAAATCGCATTGAACACGGCGGATCCCGGGATCGGAACCACCATTGAACCGGAACTGGTCAGTGCCGCGCCTATCGAGGTCAATGGCGGACCCCGGCAGATCGACTCCTTTGTCCTGCAAACCCCCGGTACCGGCGCGCCCCCTTCTGCCGCAGGCACCGGAATTGAAGGCAGCGCCCTCAGCATCAACGGCGGCATCACCGCGGAAAGCAGCTATTACTATAACGGCGTTCCCATCACCCAGGCGTTTACGGCAAACGTCTCGGAAAGCGGCAACGCCTATCCGCCGTATGAGATGGTGAGCGAAGCCCGCGTGGCCAGCGCGACGTTTTCGGCGCAGTATGGCCTGGCGGCAGGCGCGGTCACCTACAAGATGGCCGGCGGCGCCAACGCTTACCACGGCGACGCCTTTTTTATCAATCGCAACAATTTCTTCGACTCTGTGGGCTTCTTCAACGGACCCGCCTGGGGCGGATCCAACAAGGCTCCCACCAATCACCAGGCCAACTACGGCTTCACCTTGAGCGGGCCGGCGTCGATTCCCCATCTGTATAACGGCAAAGACCGCACCTTCTTCCTGTTCACCCTGGACTGGTATGGCCAGCACGGGGCGCAGACCGCTTTCCACACCTTGCCCACCGCCGCGGAGTTGAATGGCGATTTCAGTAATTTCCTGGATGCCAATGGCAACCTGGTTACCATCTTTGATCCCACCACCGGTCAACCCTTCCCCGGCAACATGATCCCCACTTCTCGCTTCAGTACGGTTTCAAAATCTCTCCTGCCGCTGCTTCAGCCGAGTTCGCCTTTACGGACCGGCGTCGGAACCTACAACGGTGAAGTAGACAACGAGGCTCCCTTCGTCACGTCCACTACCAATTACAACCATAATTGGGGATTCACGATCGACCACAACCTCACCGCTTCGCAGAACATCCACTTTTCTCTCTGGAACCAGGATATAGATAGTCCCTCGCCGGGAAATAACATGTTCCCGAACAGCAATCAGCTTTCCAGCTCCTTCGTCAGTCAGACCTCGGGCCGGGGATATCTGCTCAATTACACCAAGATGGTGTCCTCGAACCTGGTGGTCACGGCCGGCGTGAACAAGACCGACATCTATTACAACAACCATGTAGTGAACCAGAGCGCGAATTTCGCTGCCATCACGGACGCGGTTAGCTTCCCCGGCGTCAACTTCATCGATGGCGCGTTCCCCATTACGGATTGGGGCAACCACACCAGCAGGAACTCCACGCGCCGCTACGATAACGCCATTGTCAACAACTGGCTGTGGACCAAAGGAAAACACACCTTCAACTTCGGTGGCGAATTCCGCCGCACTTATGAGGATGGAATCATTTGCAGAACTTGCGGCGGAGATTTCAATTTCAGCCACAAGCAAACCGCGGATCCGAACAATTTTAATTCCAACACCAGCGGCAATGCCTTTGCCAGTTTCCTGCTGGGAGAGGTATTCTCCGCGGAACGCAATTGGGCTCTGCCGGCCGATCTGCGCAATCTGGCCGTCTCCTCCTACATCCAGGATGACTACAAATTCAGCCCGCGCCTGACCATCAATGCCGGCTTGCGCTGGGACATCCCGGTTCCCTTCACCGATAAGCAAAACGACATCACCTTCGCCGATTTCAATATGCCCAACACCGCGGCCGACAACCTGCCGGGAGCGGTCACCAAACTCGGCTCCTGCGCGGTGGGATGCTCTGGAATCAATCGCGCGGCCATTCACTGGAAAGATCTCGGACCCCGCTTCGGATTCTCTTATCAGGTGAACAACAAGACCGTGGTCCAGGGCGGCTACTACCTGGCCTTTATGGGAGGCGGCGCCTACGCCTTCGGCCTGGGCCGCGTGGCGCAGGATTATACCAACGTGCTGGCCGGGTCCTATCTGTCGCCTACCGGAGCCAATACCACTCCAGGCTTTGGAAACTGGGACACGAAACAGATTTCCAACCCCCAGCAAATTCCCTTTACTCCGACGATTGGCAATGGCCAGATGGTTCGCCAGATGGATCCAAAGACCGCGGGCATCTCCCCCTACACGCAGTCCTGGAGCTTTAATATTCAGCGCGAGCTGCCCGACAACATGTTCCTCATGGTGGCCTACATCGGCAACCGCGACATCCACCTGCCCTCTTCGCTCAACCAGCCCAACATGCTCGATCCCAAGTACCTGGCGTTGGGCAGCGTGCTGAACGATACGGTGGATATGATCGCGACCGATCCCGCGGCTATGGCAGCCGGCATCAAAATCCCCTACACCAACTTCGTCAACGATTACGGCGGTGACCCGACGAATATTTCGATCATTCAGGCGATGCTCCCCTATCCGCAGTTCGGCGGCACCGACAACCACTTCGATCAGGCCGGAACCAGCTTTTACCGCTCGCTTCAGGCTCAGGTCGAGAAGCGCTTCACGCATGGGCTCAGCTTCCTCAGCAGTTTGACGCTGGCGCAGAACTGGTCCGACGTCGACTTCGGGGTAACGCTGCAGCAGAACAATGCGCAGAATCCCCGGAATCAGAAGGCCGAGTGGTCCGTCTCGTCGCTCAATCAGAAGTGGAATGACAAGAACATGTTTACCTATGTCCTTCCCATCGGCGCCGGGCAGAGATTCCTGAACCACAAGGGACTCGCGGATGAGATTCTGGGCGGCTGGCAGGTGGCCGGCATCATGAACTACAGCACGGGAAATCCTCTCGGCATCTACGAAAACACCAACAACGTCGTGTTGTCCACCAACGCCAACGGCGACGCCCAACCCCGCCCGAATATCGTCCCCGGACAGGCCCGCAAGACCTACAGCTATAGCCGCACGCGCGACTATTTCGTGGGTAAATCCCCGGTGCAGCCCGTGCAGTTCAACGCCAACGCCTATTCGCTGGCGAGTCAGTTCACCTTTGGCAACGCGGCCCGCAACTACATCGGCATTACCGCCCCGCCGAACCTCATGGAAGACTTCGACGCCATGAAGACCTTCCACATCGGTGAAAGGGTCAGAGCCATCCTGCGTGTGGACTACTTCAACGCCTTCAATCGCACCCAGTTTGGAAGCAAGGCGCCACCGGTCGACAACACGATCGAGGATTCCACCTTTGGCATGGTGCAGGGCACTTCTTCAAACATCAGCAATCGTCAGGGCCAGGCGACCTTCCGCGTTACGTTCTAGTCTGCTGAGTCTGAAGTTCGCACCATGAAACGGCTGTCATCCTGAGCGAAATTTGGGCGCATTCTTACGCCAAATGAAGCGAAGAATCTGTGGTTGCTTTTAGTTCTTTGTACAAGAAATCAATCTAGCGGGCCATCGCTTCTTGGGTGACTTCGTAAAACGGGCCGATGCCGCATAGTGCGGCATCGGCACCATGACCATCCCACTACAGCGATCCTGTCGCCCAAATCTTTCCTGATGACCAAGGAACCCGGAATGAAGACTGTGTTCCAGAAACTTGCGTTTTCTTTTGCCCTCATTCTCTCTGCGTTCGCCGTCGCCAAAGCAGCCGATTTCCCGATTGAGATCGAACATGCCTTCACCACCGGACAAGGACTTCCCGACAACCAGATCAACTGCATCGCTGCTGCGACATCGGCAATCTATGCGGGAACCGCCCAGGGCTTGAGCCGATTCGATGGGAGCAAGTGGCTACCGGTCAAGGGACTCACCAGGGATCCGGTGGAGCTGTGCGCCGCGCTGGGAGATTCGCTCTATGTCGTTTATGAAAGAGGCTTGCAGCGCGTTTCGGCCGCGGCCGTGATGCCCGTCGCGAGTATCCCGGCGGGACGCCCCCTGGCTCTTGCCGCAAACGGCAAGGCCCTGTACCTGGCAATGGACGCTGGGCTCTACACGGCCAACGCCGGCGTTGCTAAGTTCACTCGGATGGATTTTCCGGCGAGGGCCAGGGATATCCGGCAAATCGCGGTAAGTCCAGCGGGGGACTTGGCCGTAGCAGCGTCCGATGGCTTATTCGTGATGAACCCCGCGGGCAGTTGGAGAACCGAATATCCGCGGGAAGGGCGGCGAAGCTGGGCGCCGAAGGACGTTCGAGCAGTTGCGTTCGACACGGAAGGAGGGCTCTGGTTTGCCAGTCCACAAGGAGCCGGCCATCGTGACGCCAACGGATGGAAGCTCTTCACCGGGGCTGAAGGCCTGCCGTACGACGACTTCAAGGCGATCGCCGCGGGCGAACGCGGCGTCGTTTGGTTCGGCACTTCGCTCGGAGCGATCCGCTTCGATGGCAAAACCTGGGAATACCGCCAGGGCCTGCGCTGGGTTCCCGACGACGCGATTCGCGCGATCGCTGTTTCAGCCGGCGGAAACGCCTGGTTTGCAACCGCGAAGGGAGTCGGCCTCATTGAACAGAAGTCGACGACCTTTGCCGGGAAGGCGCGCTATTTTGAAGACGAGATTGATAAACGTCACCGCCGGACGCCCTATGGCTACGTGACTCCAGTAGAGCTCCCCACAGCGGGCGACAAGAGCAAGTGGGTTCAGCATGACACCGACAACGACGGCCTGTGGACGGCAATGTATGGAGCAGGGGAGTGCTTCGCCTACGCAGCGACCCATGATCGACTTGCGAAACAACGGGCTCGCAAGGCATTCGAAGCGCTTCGGTTTTTGAGCCAGGTGACACAGGGCGGCGAGCATTCCGCGCCTCCCGGCTTCCCAGCCAGGGCTATTCTTCCGACTAGCGGACCCGACCCGAATCTATACTATTCGAAAGAACACGACATCAAGGTGCGCGCCACCGATGACCACCTGTGGAAGGTCCTCTCGCCGCGCTGGCCCAAGAGTGCCGACGGACCATGGTATTGGAAATCCGACACCAGCTCTGACGAGTTGGACGGCCACTATTTCTTCTACGCGCAATACTACGATCTCGTTGCTGAGACACCCCAAGAGAAGGACGACGTTCGCAACGTAGTCCGATCGATCACGGACCACCTGCTGGAGCACAACTACTCGCTCGTCGATTGGGACGGCACTCCGACCCGCTGGGGGGTCTATGATCCCGTGAATCTCAACGACACGCGGGGCCGCTGGAGCGACCGCGGGATGAACTCGCTGAGCATCCTGTCCTACTTGAAGGTGGCCGAGCATATGACCGGCGATCCAAAGTACACTCAGGCCTACCGCAAGCTCATAGCGGACGACAAGTACGCCATGAACGCGATGTTTGTTAAGATCAGCGGCGGGCCGGGCTCAGGCAATCATTCCGATGACGAGATGGCGTTCATGAGTTATTACAACATCATCAAGTACGAGAGCGACGATGATCTGCTTCAGCGCTACTCCTACTCGCTGGCCAACTACTGGCGCGAAACAGAACCGGAGATGAACCCGCTTTTCAACTTTGTCGCCGCGGCCAGCTTGCGCGGCAAGAAGTACAGCGACCCGTTTATGACAGTCGACCTCACACTAACCGGCGACTGGCTCGAAGACTCTCTTGATACGCTTCGCCACCTGCCGCTCGATCGAGTCGACTGGAAACATACGAACAGCCACCGCAAGGACATCATTCCGGTGCGCTCACTTACCCCCGAAGACAACGACCGCGAGAATCTCGGCTATCGCATGGACGGCCGCGTACTTCCCGTCGACGAACGCTACTTCGACTTTTGGAATCACAACCCGTACAGCCTGAACACCGGCGGCGACGGGCACGATCTCGGCGACGGGGCCGTCTTCCTGTTGCCCTACTATATGGGCCTGTATCACGGCTTCATCGAAAAGCTCGTCGCTGAAGGTGGATCGACGAGGCGAATTGGGAATGCCTTCTGATCGGCAAGGATAGCCGAATTCCCGGGTTCGCCTGAGAGCTATGTGCCGATCCGAATGCCCTGTCCGCGACCGAGCATAGAAAGACTCAACTCGGGGCCAGGAATCCGAGAGTGGTGATCAGGAACCGCCGGCGGATTCTCTAGCATTGGTCGTTCGAGGGAAGGTGTAGAGGAATGTTGCGGAAGACCGTCATGTTGTTCATGTTCGCTTCCAGTGTTCCCGGATCCTCGCTGATTCAGTCGCCCCAGCCGGCACCGGAATTCGGACGCAGCTATTTGCAAATCGTGTGCCACATCTACTCCTTGGATGACGCGAGGATTCCTCGGGCAGTCCTCAAGGCTTTGCAACGTCCCGCTGCGCTGACATGGAGAGCTCATCGGCGCAATCTCTGGCAGGTGACGGAGCACGGCCTCGTTAAAGCCAACTCCACGAATCACTCGAAGGAAGTGCTGAACGGAAAGGATGGTCTGCCGATCCTGGCAGTGACGGGAATTGCAGCAGGACCGGAGGGAAGACTGTGGCTTGCAAGCGGACAGGGAGCGATACTCTTCATTCCTGGAGCGCCGCCCGACTCACGGTGGTTCTTCTTTGGTGGAAAGCGGTATTTACGCGATGACCAAGTGGTGCAGATCGTCGCCGGAAGAAGCCGGGCGTGGATCCGTACCGCGACAGGGATCTCGCTGATTGAATTCAAACCCTATAGCCTGAATTTGAAGAGCACGTTCTTCCTGAAGCGCCTCCAGCAACGCCATCGCCGTTATGGCTATGTTGCCGGTTGCGAATTGCTCCGTGCCGGCGATGCTGCTTCGTGCCGCATGGCGCCTGACGATAACGATGGCCTGTGGACTTCGATTTACGCGGCAGCCGAGTGCTTTCGTTATGCAACGACCCATTCCGAGTCAGCTCTTCACAATGCGCGAACAGCCCTCGCCGCGATCCTGCGTCTCGTATCGGTGACAGGAATCCAAGGTTACCCCGCGCGGTCGCTCATGCATAAAGGCGACTATCGCGACCCCAGCGGAGAATGGCACTGGACCCCGGACGGCGAATGGGAATGGAAGGGCGATACGAGTTCCGATGAGCTTGTGGGCCATTTCTTCGCGTACTGGGTGGCTTACAAGCTGCTTCCGGGGAATGAAGATCGCGCCGCCATCCGATCGGCCGTCTCAAGCATCGCCAACGGACTGATCGATCACCAACTGCATCTCGTCGGTTACGAAGGGCGTGTGACGACCTGGGGCCGTTACGATCCCGGCTATCTTAAGACAGTGGGAGGCGACGAACGCGCTCTCGATTCGCTTGAGGTTCTCTCCCATCTGCGCGTGGCCTATCAAATTACAAGCGACCCAAAAATTCTGGATGCTTACCGGCGCATCGGGAGCGACTTGGGCTACGTCCAGAACGTTGTGCGCTTCACTGATGAGAAGCCGCAGGAGATCAACTACTCGGATGAAGAGTTGGCCTTTCTTTCCTTCTATCCATTGTTGGACTCGGAAAGCGACCCTGAACTTCATCGTCAGTACCAGACAGCATTGACGAAGCTCTGGCAGCGCGTGCGCAGGGAGAAAAATCCGCTTTGGGACTTCATCTATGCGGCGAACTCTGGAGACAAGTCATACGACTGTGCGGATGCCACGGAGACGTTGAACCGCATACCCCTCAGCACAATCTCGTGGACCGCTAAAAATTCCCAGCGCACCGACCTGCCGATCGAGCAGAAAGCAGACCGATTTGGAGAAGCTCAATCGCAGAGCGCCATTCCGCCTGATGAACGCAAAGTCATGAAATGGAACGGCAATCCCTTCCAGTTGGATGGGGGCGACAACGGTCGGAGCGAAGATGATGGTGCATTCTTTCTTCTTCCCTACTGGCTTGGCCGTTACCATCGCCTTCTTTCCTGCCCACTGTAATCTTATCTTCCTGTGAAGGACGGATTTCATAGCCGGGAGTGCGAACATACGGGAGAGTACGGATCGAGGTTCCGGGGACGGTCATCCGCTCGCCGGCTGCGGCAGAGGTCACAAGTGTTATTGAGACGCGTATAGCTTCATCTGTAACTCGCTTCCACCGTTAGGGAGTCTGATTTAGAAAAAGGAGATCTGAAGAGGGTGCAGCGTAGAAGCTTTCTGAAAAATACCACCGGCGTACTCGCAGCTTCGAGTCTGCGGTCCGGTTGGCTCCATGCTCTTTCAACGGGAGATTGGATTGACTTGCGACAAGTGTCGATTATAACGCCAACTTCGCACACCGCACGTGAAGCGAATGCGGCTCGCGTGCTTGTGGAAGAGTCGTACAAGCGATGCGGCCTTGACTGGTCGATTGAGGCCAATCCCCAAGGCGGCGCATTGGCCATCTATGCGGGGACGCGAGCCTCCTGGAGCAAAATTGGCCAGCGTGAAGCAACCTCTGAAGGCATGCTCAAGCTCTCCGGGACTCGCGAAGCCGGCCTGGGTGGCAATGGCGCAGGTTGCCAGGTAGCGGAAGTCTGGTTGATCCCAACCTGCGTTGCGGAGCCATCCTGAGATGCAAAATACCGGCAGAACTCCCAGCACGAAAGACTGGAGCAACAATCCCCTGCGGGCTCGCCTTGACTCCGGCGAGTATGTCGTTGGATTGACCATAACAAGCAGCAATCTGGAAACCGCCGCGCTGGGCGCAAAACTCGGCTTCCATTTCTTATGGGTTGAGATGGAGCACGCTCCCTTGTCGCTCGAAGCGCTGCGAAGTGTTGTATTGGCAACGCGCGGCCTCAATGCAGCCGTACTCGCCCGTGTCCCGGTGGCAGCGTTGTGGACCGCGAAACGCGTACTCGATCAAGGGGTTAGCGGAGTCATTTTTCCTTTCGTTTCCGATCCGGAAATAGCGCGGACCGCAGCTCTTTCCTGCCGTTATCCGCCCGCGGGGTCGCGTGGCTCGGGGGCGGGCCTGGCGGCATCGACGTGGTTCGAGCCGGGGAGCTATTACGATTCCGCGGATGCGCAAATGCTGACTGTCTGCGTCATCGAGGAACAGCGTGCTCTTGCGCATGTGGATGCCATCGCCGCCACGCCGGGCGTTGATGTGCTGTTTATTGGAACCAGCGATCTGTCCTTTTCGTTGGGATTGCGCGGACGCCAAGGTGAGCCTCCGCTGCGAGATGCGATTGAGACGATCCGCGCCGCCGCGCAACGGCACAACAAATTCCTTGGCCGGCCCGCAGGTAGCGCGGAAGAAATCCTGCGTTATCACCGCGACGGATTTCAGTTCTTCCAGTCCGTAACAGAACTGGATCTCATGCGACTGGGGGCCGAACAACTTCTCCGGCCACTAGGCATCCACCGATCCTCGTCCAATAAGAGCATTCTCTACTGAAGATAAAACTGAAACCACGCAAAATGAATCCGGATTCAAGGAGCACTTATGAGCACAGTAAGTAACTCGCGGCCTCTTCGCGGAATTATTCCTCCCATGGCCACCCCACTGCAGTCGATTGATACGCTGGGCCTGCATGGAGTTGAAATGCTGGTCGAGCATATTCTTGGCGGGGGAGCGCATGGCATATTCATCTTAGGTACGACCGGCGAAGGGCCGGCACTAAGTTATCGCTTGAAGCGTGAATTGATCGAGCGTGTCTGTGCGCAGGTTGGCGCGCGCGTCCCGGTGCTGGTTGGAATTACCGACACGGCCTATGCCGAGTCGCTGCATCTTGCCGAGTTTTCCGCAAAGGCTGGCGCATCGGCCGTGGTTGCGGCGCCCCCGTTTTACTTTCCGATCGGCCAGAGCGATCTTCTCCGATACATCGAAAGGCTGGCGCAAGAGTCAGCGCTCCCCCTATATCTGTATAACCAGCCCGACCTTGCAAAAACCAGTTTCGAGCCGCACACGGTTGCGCGCGCCGCCGAGATTCCCAACATCTGGGGATTGAAAGACAGTTCCGGACAGATTAGCTATATCAAGGAAGTACTCGCGCTGGTCGGCGCAAATCATCCCGATTTTTCCGTTCTAGTTGGACCGGAGAACCTATTGGCCGAGGCACTCCTGTGCGGCGCGCACGGCGGAGTGCCGGGCGGCGCCAACTTATTTCCCACGCTTCCTGTGCGCTTGTATCAAGCGTTTCTCGATGGCAGGCATAGAGAGATGCAGGAGTTGCAGGAGAAGATAGTCGCGTTAGGTTCTCTAATATGGAACGTCCGGGAACATGAGTCGAGTTACTTATGCAGGCTGAAATGTGCTTTATCGGTTCTGGGTCTCTGCAATGGGTTGCCGGCGTGGCCCTATCGACAATCTGCAACGGAGGAAAGAAAGGATATCGAAGAACACCTCAGGCAGCATGGATTAATATCGGCATAATCTCAGTTCCAGCCACGTATCTAGCCGGACAACAGCAAATGAATGACAGTTGCCCCGGCCCGGAGTTAGTTCCATGACCAATGGTATCCAGGCCGCCCATGGGGAGGGTGCCCAGTGCACGACCCCTCCGGTCGCATCGGGTCGTTATAGCTGGGTGGTCGTCCTTCTGCTTTGGACGGTTTGCTTCTTTAGCTATGCCGACCGCCAAGCGTTCTTTTCCGTCTTTCCATTACTGCAAAAGGAAATGACGCTTACCACTTTGCAACTGGGCCTCTTGGGTTCTTCCTTTGCGGTGGTCTATGGACTCGGGGGACCGTTAGCCGGATTTGTGGTTGATAGGATTCGCCGCAAGACCGCGATTCTCGGCGGACTCGAGTTATGGAGTGTAATCTGCGTGCTGTCGGCGCTTTCGCGTAACTTCCTCCAACTCCTGATGTTTCGAGGCTTGGAAGGGATTGGCGAATCCATTTATTATCCTGCTGCGCTGTCCATGGTCAGCGATTATCATGGCAAGCGCACCCGCTCGCGGGCCATGGGAATATTGCAGACGAGTGTCTACGCAGGGACCGTGGGGGGAGGGTATTGGGCAGGCGCCCTGGCGCAGCGGTACGGCTGGAGGACTGCTCTCTTTCTATTCGGCGCAGCCGGTTGCCTATTGGGGCTGAGTTTGATTCGCCTGCTGAGAGAGCCAATGCGAGGGAGCGCGGATCTGGAGTGCACAGGCGCTCAATTCAAAGATCAGCCGGTGCACTTGGGTGCGCCTCGTCTGCTCCGCGCCATAGGCTCAATTCTGACGGCCAGGTCGCTGCTGGCTTTGATGGCGGTGTTCGCATGCGCCAATTTTGTGGCGATGGTACTGCTGGCCTGGATGCCGATGTATCTCTACTCCCGGTTCCATCTCAGCCTGGGGATGGCGGCTTTCGACGCCGCAGTTTACCCGCAGTTGGCCAGCATATCAGGGTCCGTTTGCGGGGGATACCTAGCGGACAGATTCGCGCAGCGCGATCGCCGTGGAAGGATATTGGTGCAATGTGCGGGAGTGATAGCCGGTGCGCCCTTTGTCGCACTCTGCGGACTGAGCGGATCCCTGATGTGGGTGAAGCTTGCGCTTATTTGTTGGGGCTTCTTCAAGGGTATTTATGACTCGAATATCTTTGCCGCAGCATTCGATGTTGTCCCAGCGGAAAACAGAGGAATTGTTTCCGGGTCCATGAACTGCATCGGCTGGTTGCTGGGCGGTGGAATTGCGCCGGTTCTGATCGGCTTCCTTGCGCTCTATGTATCGCTGGGGGATGCGATTGCTCTGTCATGTATTGTTTACGCGCTGGCTGGGATCATCTTGATTTTGACCATGCGGTGTTTTCTGGATGCGGACCTCGACCGATTGAAGATGGGAACCACGGCTGTGGCGCAAATAAGGAAGTTGAGTGGGTTACAGTGGTGATTTGTGACCAGTGGGAGGAAGGCTCTTATGAGGACAATCCGTTCAAAGTCAGTCTCGTCGTCCCGTCACTCTTCTGCTCTTTATTGCCGTCTGTACCGCGTGGTCAGCTATCACGCGAGTTCTGACGATTGATCCAATCGAGGCTATGCGCGCGGAGCACTCGCAGAAAAACCCCGGAGATGCGTCCTGAATGCACGGGGCTGGAGGAAATTATGAAGCTTCTACGTTCCATAACTCGTCGGGATTTGAAGTTGGAACTGCAGGATGGTTCACGGTTCTGAAACAAAACACGTGGTTTCCGGCTTCGTGCCTCCCGGGAAGGTTTCGCTATCGCACTAGCCCGTCTGCCGAGACGACTGCGGTCGATCATGCAATTTCACTTCGCATCCAATCACTGGCTACGAAAGACCGCCGTCTGGGCCGCTCGGCTTTGGTCGTTCTGGCCGCCGTTGCGATCACATCCGCTCTGCTGTGGTGGATAATGCACCCCTAGAATGATGTGGTAACAAGATGAACCCCAAAATACCGAATCCGGCGATCCACGGACGCTCATACCGCGACTGTTGACTTCAGGCCGAGGCACGATTCGAAAGGGGAAATCAGTGGAAATGCGCCAGGCGATTTTGCGCCGACTGAGATACTTGGCTCAATGTCCAGATTGCCGAACAGAAATCCAGAAACCTCTCAATTGCTTTCCCGAACCCGGTCCGTTGTGTAAAGGATAGGTTGCTTTAAGCAGTAGATCGGCGATTTTTGTTACGCTGCAATCTGTTCTGCAAATCCCGAGAGAGACCTATTGTTGAGGGTGGATTGGATCCTGGTAAGGTTCTACTCCCAATAGCACCCTGTAGATCGCCGTGGTCAACACCTTCTATTTCACAAGCGTGGCGAGACGGGCTTTGCTGATCTTCAACACCATACCGGCATTCCGGTCAGCGACTTCACTGACATGGTATTCAGCGGCCGTTCCAAGCACCTGCGCAATCTCGGAAGGCGTAAGCTTGTAGTCCTCTTCGAGCCATGAAGCCATATCGCTGGTGGCTTCTTTGAAAGCGTCATCGAGCGAGCCGTCGAGACCCATGGTGATGATGTCGGTGGCCGTCTCCACCCGAGGATCTCCGATGCGCTTGTTGGGGATGACGTCAACACTCAGTTCCACGTCCATGGAGGTTTCCAAGGCATTGCCATTAAGCTCGCCGTCGCCTTGCGCTGCATGTGCGTCGCCGAAATAGAGCAGCGCGCCGGGGGTAGCCACATGAAGGTAGACCGTCGCGCCTTCCCTGATTTCGTTGAAATCCATGTTTCCGCCGTAGTATCCCGAGTCGCCCGTGCCTGGTGGGGCCTGTGCAGTGCCGGGAGCAGCCGAGATACAACCGAGCATCGGCTTTAGCGGGATCGAGTAGTGCTTGAGGTGCTCTGCCGGGGCTTCGGGAGTTGCAGTTCCCGCCGCTCCGTCGAGATGCCAACGAATGGATTTACCGTTCTCCTTGACCTTAACGGCGAGATCGCTATTCAAGGCACGCTCATCGAGCCCATCGTCGCTCTCGGCCCAATCGCGATTCAAGGTAAGTTTCTTAATATGGACAACGAGCACGTCTCCCGGCATTGCTCCCTTTATGTAAAACGGGCCGGTCTCAGGATTGCCGCCGAGGGACCTTTTGATCCCGTTCATATCCGTCCCGCCGGCATCCACCGTAGTGGTGTGAATGGTATCTCCTGGATTGATAGTGAGGACCGGTTTATTGAAGGCGGATACCTGACGATAGAAGACCGTCGGCGTGAATTCATGGGTTTTGGGCTGGGGATGTTCCAGAGCAGGCGCCAAAATAGCCGTGAATTTGAGAGTCACCGGGTGCGCCTTATCATTGGCGTCGGTTTCTGTATCCGTTCCTTCCATCTTGCCATCGGCGAGCGTTGCAGTGATTTCATCCGTATTGCCCTGCTGATCGGTAGCCGTGAGATGCAGAGCAGTCCCGTGGAGGGTACCGACATACTTGTAGCCCCGACTTGTGGCTGTCACTTTTTCGCCGGTCTGTTCAAGATTGAGGAGAGGAGTCAGAGGAGTGCCGAAATAGTCTGTCGAAAGAATCCATCGACCAGTGTTCGAAGGTGTTTGAGCGGCGGCGGCAAGAAAAGGCAGACCTAACAGCATGGGTAGGAGCTTGATGCGAGCCATGGACATCTCTCCTGGATTGGGATGCTGAGCCGCAATCAGGGTACATTGGCTCTCAACGATTGTACGCAGTGGAACTGGCCGTAGTTCGGTGCAGTTGAAACAGTTTCGGCGTTGCACTCATCGAAATCGCACATCGAGCAACAGGAGAAACGAGCGGAGTGCGTCAATTTGATACTCGGCGATTATGCGCTCGTTGAAGGATCAAGACGCCAGACATTAATCTCAATGAATCTGAAGTGAAGTCCGTTTGTCATTTTGTCGATCCCGTGAGCAACAGCGGCACCACATCGGACTCTATTCAGCGTTGGAGGCCCGCAGAAGCGACGGCGCCTTTCCCTTTCAGACTTTCAGGTGCCGAAAACGTCCAGGCAATCGCACCGCTCTGTGAGTTTGAATCTGTGGCTTGCACCGCGCCTGCGGCGATCTTGATCTTCTTGCCCGCAATAATTTCGAAATTGCTCTTACCGTCGTGCGAGAGCGGCGGCGAAAACTGAATGGTCACGCTGTCTTCGAGCTTCCCATGGAATGGCCCGAACCTGACGCGGTCGATGGAAGAGCCCTCCATTATGTAGGAAGCTGTAGTTCCGAGGGCGGTGTCCGAGAGGAGGACCGTGTTGCCGTCGCGTGTGATCGAAGGCTGGGCGTCGGACGAATTGGTGAGGCTCTGTGCACTAGAATGCAACGTCACGGATTCAGGCACAAAGCTCAAGATCTGGATGCCCGTCGAGAACGCGCCGCGATATGGGACGAAGAACGGAGGATGAGCGAGTTCTTTCCAGACATCGGCGGCGCTGGTCACGCTGCCCACCCTCAGCGCCGTTCCCTGGTCCGCCAAACCACCCTGCCCGCGATAAGCAAGGATCGGAATCGAAGCTGGAACTGGCGAAAGGCCGCTGCCCTGATTGGAGATGTCCGTACCGATAACAAACTGCCACACCACAGGCACGCCCGTTTCGGTGTTGAAGCGTAGCATGTACTGCGCCCCTTTTTCCGGGTCCGCAGGACCATCAAATTGCATGGCGACCTGGTGGGCCGTCAATCCAGCGCCCTAGTCGATCGCGGCTTCCTCCGCCGTGTTGGTGTAGTGCACCACATTTTGTCCGTTCTTACCTATGAGTTCGGCGTCATAGATGGGCTGCTTACCGCGATCGTCGACATCGAGAATGATCATCGAGTACGGCAACTCGGGCCCAATCCATTGCACAAGTTTTACACCGGATACTGGCTGGCTTCCAGCGCCCCCAAGAAACAGTCGCTGGTATGGGACGTCGATTTTAAGACTCTCGACGACCAATGGACCACACTGAGCGCGAACGGGATGCGCATGAGCCGCATTCAGGCGTTTCCGAAAATGGACGCGTCGTCGTTCAGCGCACTGTTCGAGGCGGGCTCCGGCGCCTATGTCCTGTATGACGAACCGCTGGCCGGATTCGCCGCCGATGTCAGCGGTGCATTTGCAGGAAACACGCTGATGGGACTTGGCTACGATCCGGTGGCCGGCAACATGGCCGGATGCTGGCGGGCCCAGGTCAACCCCTCGCAATTCGTCTACAATCAGGATTGGGACACGCTCACCGGCGCCGTGCAGCAGGCCGCCGGCAATGGCATGGTGGTTCAGGCGCTGAGCGCATACCCAAACGCTCCCTCCTTCGACGACTACCTCGAGACCAACTTGGCGCCGTTTACCATGGGCTATGCCTACGCCCTGGCGAAGGATGGACAGATCATCGCCAATGGTGGGGGCTATGCGCGCGGTCCCCTGGAGGAGACCAACGCCAGCGTCCCCTTTACCGGCGATACGCGCCTCAACCTGGCGAGCGTTTCAAAGGCTATCACGGGCATCACCCTGGAAGTGGTGCTGCACAGGACCAATATCTCACTCGATGCACCCTTCTGGCCGCTGGTGCAATCCAAGGTTCCGAACCCCAATCCCTCCATCAAAGTAGTGACCCTGCGCAACCTCGCCACCATGCGGAGCGGGATGACGCAGGAAGTTAACGAAGGCCCCATCAGCCCGCCCGGTGGGACAGATTTCTGGGGGTATCTGAACACCTATCTCAGCAAGCCCCTGGTTGCCACGCCGGGCGTCACTTACTATTACGACAACACCAACTTCAGTATCCTGCAAGGCGTCATCGAGCAGGTGTCGGGAATGAGTTACATTGACTTTGCCACCGAGTATGTCCTGAAGCCGGCCGGAATCGACCCGGCGATCTTGAACGCCACTCCCGATCCGCGGTCCGCCGCCGCGCTCACCTACAGCGGACCCAGCGACACAATCACAGGATACTATTGGGCGCCGATCGGCTTTATCGGCGCCGCCGGCTGGATTTCCTCGGCGCGGGAGCTGGTCAAGCTTCTGGCTGCTCTCCGCGGGACCAGCGTGCTGCCCGCCGGCGCGGTCAGCGAAATGTTCAATGACGGCATCGGCTGGTACACGAACACAGGGAACTTCGGAACCTATTACCAGCACAACGGAAGCATCGGCGTCGACGTGAGGCTCCTCGAGCCGGATGGCACGGTGGTCGTCGATCCGTCGCAAAGGCTGAACACGTGTGTGTTTCACTTTGCCGAGGGCTACGACATGGTGCTGCTCTCCGATTCGCTTCCACCGGTTGACGTCACCACACTCTGCCAGAACGCATTCGATTCGCGCGGCCTGCCCGCCTCCGGCCTGCCCGCTGGCGCGCCCGCCATCACTAGCGCGGTGCAGACGGCCAGTTCCCTGCCGAAGGCTGCTCCAGGTGGGTACGTTTCCATCCTTGGGTCGGGCTTCAGCAGCCAGTCGCTCGATTGGAGCGGGGCCATCGGCAGTGGAACCACGCTGCCCATCGAGGTCAACGGAATTCGTGTGCGCGTGGGCACGCAGTTCGTTTATGTGCAATACGTAAGCCCGGGACAGGTGAATTTCCTACTGCCTTCGAGTATCCCTTCCGGGATGGCGAACGTGGAGTTGACCACGGCAGACGGAGGCATGACCACTTCTCTCGAAATCGATGCGATTGCGCCGGGCCTGTTTGCCTACGGGTTGAACGGAACGCAGTATCCGACGGCCTTGTTCGCCGGCGCGGCGACACCTATGTCGCGGCCGTAAACGCGCTGCCAGAGTACACCAGCCGTCCAGCCGTCGCGGGCGACACTGTGGAATTCTTCGGAACGGGAATGGGGCCGACCAACCCGGCAGCGCCGGATGGCGCTATGTTCTTTGCCTCCTACCCGGTAGCAAATCTCTCAGCCTTCCAAGCCACCATCGGGGGACAATCGGCCCCGGTGCTGTATGCCGGCATCATTACTCCCGGAGTGTATCTGGTGGGCCTGAGGATCCCCAGCGGGTTGAAGGGCGGAGACGAGCTGCTTACGTTGACCGTGAGTGGCGCCCCGATCCAACCGAATTTGATGCTAACAATCGGCGGGTGAAGAAAACCACGGACAAGCTGAAGCATGTCCCACCTTACTTCACTCCTGGCGCGGCTGTAAGCAGATCCGGCACCAGCGGCGCTAGCGGCGGATTCACGCGTATCCAGAGATACGCCGCGACAAAAGTAGTTATGATTCCAGCGACCAGAACGGTGTTCCAGTTATTAGTCGTCTGCAACACCCAGCCCATCAGCGCCGGCGAAGCGAAGCCGGCGCAGTTGGACGAAGCGTTCATCAGGCCGGCGACAGCGCCGCCGGACCGGCCTCCGATGTCTACGGCGGAGGACCATGCCGCGCCAAGATACAAGATCGATAGTCCCCGCCGCGACTGCCATCAACAACGCGCCAACCCGGGGTAGAGGCGACAACGACGCCCAGCGACATCAGCGTTCCGGTCAGCAGCAAACCCGCGCAGCCCAGGTACAGACGCCCGCGCCGCGCGTCGAAACGGCGCGTCAGATAGTCTGTAATCATCCCGCCCAACCACGTCGCCGCAAAGCCACACAGAAATGGCAGCCCGGCATAATAGGACGCCTCCTGCACAGGCAGTCCGCGCTTTTCGATCAGGTAGGTGGGAAACCACGTGATGTAAAACTGCCAAAGAAAAGTGCTGGCGAAAGCCACTCCAAGCAGGCACCACAGGCGGGTCGACCGCAGCAGTTCTGCCCACGGGGGGCGCGACGTCGCCTGGCGGCGCTCCGAGGGCTGGGCTATGCCTGCGCGGATGACTTCGCGTTCTTCCGCGTTCACCGACTGGTGAGCCGAGGGATCGTCGCGAAACCACGCGAACCAAGCGGCTGCGGCCAGTACGCCGAGCGACCCGAAGATCACGAACATGGTCCGCCACCCGAAGCGCAGCATCAGGAACGCGGCCAGCGGCGGTGTGAGCGCGGCGCCAAGACGCCCGCCGCTCAAGTATGCGCCGAAGGATGTCGAGCGCTCGGTGACCGGTACCCATCGCGTGAAGGCGGTTGCGGTAGCGGGGGACAGCGCCGCTTCCAGCGTGCCGAACG
>CAVPNO010000119.1:0-17321 GCA_963706455.1 uncultured Acidobacteriota bacterium
CACTGTCGACCTGCGGCCCGGCGGAGAGTGGACCGCTCGCTTCCCGGGCGGAAGCACGGGTGGCGGGACGATCGTCAGCTTTATCCCGGAAAAAGAGATGGTGGTGTCGGCGCTGGCTCCCGACAAGTTCCCTCACGTGCGCGCGGAGCGGACAAGGGCGACCTTTCAGTTTGAAGCGCGCGGAACAACGACCGTGGTTCGTCTCACGCAGACCGGCTGGAAAAGCGACGACGAGTGGATCCGCGCCTACGAGTACTTAACCGCGGGAAACGCGCAGTTGATGGCGACGCTGCACAAGCGGTTCGTCGACGGGCCAATCGACTGGAAGAAAGTATTTGGCGATTCAGCGAAAAACAGTGGCCGGTGATCCGTGGACAGCGATCCGTCAGGAGACCGATGAATCTACATACATTGAACGTTTGGGCGATTCTTGCCGCATCCGTATCGGCGTTTGTCATTGGCGGCCTGTGGTATTCGCCGGTGGTGCTGGGGTCCGCCTGGAAGCGTGCTAATGGGTTTGTTTCCGATCCGCCGGCGGCGGGAGCGAGGGGCTTCCTGATTGCCTTTGTGCTGAGCCTGGTGATGGCCGTCAACCTTGCCATGTTTTTGAATGCGCCCGGGACCACGACAGCGTTCGGCGCCACCGCGGGATTCCTGGCCGGCGCCGGATGGGTAGCCGCGGGCATGGGGATTGTCGCGGTGTTCGAGCACCGGTCCTGGAAGTATGTCCTGATCCATGGCGGCTATTTGACGCTGGCGCTGACAGTGATGGGAGCGATCCTGGGCGGCTGGAGGTAAGGCAGCGAGCAGGGAACAGGGAATGATCCCGGCCCGTGGTCTTACAGCCGCGGGCAAAAGCGTCGTTAGATATGGGGCGCACGGAACGTTTCGGTTAAGGGGCAGGGACCCTGATGCCTGAAAGCTGATCAATGACCCTTGACCACGTTCAATCCAGATCGTCGACGTAATGGCTCGGGAAATCCTTCGGTCAGGGTAGAACCGCTCCCCACGAGGACTCTTCCGATCCGCACGATGCTTGTGGGTTCAACCGCAGTTCATCGCGGGAAGTTGTGAGTTTGGAGCGGATTTCGGATGGAATTTAAAGTACAAAAGCAATTTCCTGCCGAAGGAGAATGGCCGCCCGGCTGCGGATCAAGGTTGGTCTATTTGGTACTCCATCGGCCTTATATTCAGATGGATACGGTAAAGATTAAACGTTTTATTTGAAGTCTCTCTCAGGTCTGATAAATCCCGCCCGAACAGGGGTCTCTGGTTCCGGGTTGCTTTGCTCACACCGGCGGCGGGGCGTCGATCACGGGGACGCCCGCAGGCGCATTGAAGCGCATCGCGCCCGGAGGAACCGGCGCGTTCGGCACCTCGCCGGTGAAGGTGAAACTGGTGATTGCGCCATCGACTTCTTCAATCTCGATTGCCGTGATGGCCCCTGCGCCGGTCACGGTGAGCGACACCCGGGCGATCCGTTGCTCCTGGCCTTTCGCCTGGCCGGTCAGGGTGGATTCGCCGTTGGAAGCAGGCTTGAGCGAGAGGTGGGTCAGTTCCTTTTCGAGCTGGGTGCGGCCCAGCAGGAAACGCAGCGGCGATTGCAGGTCGTCCAGTTTTTTGGCTTCCATCCTTTGCACCTGCGCGTCGCCGGGCGCGTAGAACCAGGCATATTTTCCGTCGATGAGGAATACCTTTCCGGGAGGCGAGCTGTAATCCCAGCGGACGCGGCCGGGCTTGAGCAGCAGAACCGTGCCGGTCTCCTGCCGGTGCATGCCGAGGCCCGCGTAGGTCTCGGTGAAGCCGGCCTTGAGCGAATGGAGCGTGTTGTAGTGATGGTCGACGCGCTGAGCGAGGTCGTGGACCGACAAAGGCGATTGCTGTCCGAGCAGGGAGGCTGACAGCACAAACGCCGCAAAAATCGGAACAAATCGGCGGACGGCTTTCACTCGTCGAGGCTCCGGGTGCAGTGCGTCCCGCCAGGCGGAGCGCCAAAGCGGGCTGAACGCTGTTACTGCCCCAGCGTCTGGCTGCAGTTGGTCCCGCCCTGGGGATCGAACTTGATGATCCCGGATTGGTCCGAGCAAAACGCACGGTCGCCGGTTGAGCCTACCGTCTGCGGGGTCGCAGTGATGTTGTAGCCGGTGATGCGGTCAGAACCTCCCGCATTGACCTTGGAACAGTTCGAGATGTTGAAGATGTATCCGGACTTGAAGCCCGAGGCCAGGTCAGGCTGGATGAGCTGGGCGGCCGTGGCGCTGGGGGCCCCGATCTTCGGGTCGCCGCCCAGCGCGGTCAGCGAACAGGAAAAGCCGGAGGTCGGATAGTTGGACTCGAACATGTTCTGGGCCGAAATAATGGTCTGCACCGACTTCTGGGCCGACATCTCGTTTGCCTTTTTCTTCAGGCTGCCGACGGTAGGGATGGCAATCAGCATGAGAATGGCAATGATCGCCATCACGATCAGCAATTCCATCAGGGTGAAGCCGTTGCTGCGGACCTGCCGATGCGCGCGACAGAAACAATTTTTCATGGGTATTTGCTGCCCTCGTGGGAGCGGTCCGCCTGAGGCAGACCCATCCGACAAAATCGTACAACGGATAGACGGCGAAGGGAAATGGAATGCTCAAAGACAGGGAACAGGGGAGGGACAGGATCATCTGGTCGCAGAGTTTCTTTGTCCCTGTTCCCTATTCCCTGCTTTTCAGCATGCGAGCCGCGTGCGGTTCAGCTTGATGCCGTCCAGGCGGCCGAGGAGGGTCACCGCGATGCGGTCGGGGTCGAAGAGGCGCTGAGCCATGGCCTGGACCTGCGCGGCTTCCACCGCGTCGATGCGGGCAGCGATCTCTTCGGCGGTGAAGAACTGCCCAAAGTAAATCTCCTGCCGGGCCAGGTTGGCCATGCGCGAGTTCGAGCTCTCCAGGCCCATCAGGATATTGCCTTTGAGCTGGTCCTTGGCCCGGGTGAGCTCTTCGTCGGGGAGGATTTCTTCTTTCAGCTTCCGCAATTCGATCAGGATCAGGTCGATGGTTTCGATCGCCTTGTTGGCCGAGGTCCCGGCATAGACGCACAACGTGCCGGTATCGCGATAGGGGCTCAGGTCGGAAAATACCGAGTAGGCGATGCCCCGCTCTTCGCGAATGGTCTGGAAAAGGCGGGAGCTCATGCCTCCGCCGAGCACCGTGTTGAGGATCAGGGTGGCGAAGCGACTCTCATCGGTAATGGGCGGCGAAGGCACACCCAGGCAGATCTGTACCTGTTCGAGGGCCTTTTTGTTCTTCAACAGGATCCGCGAGCTGGAGGCTGGCGCCGGAAGCTCGGGGATGGCCTGGCCCGCATGGAGAGGAGCGAATTTCTCGGCGACGGCCGCGACGAACTCTCCGTGATTCAGGTTGCCCGCCGCCGAAAAGACCATGTTTCCGGCATGGAACCGGCCCGAATGGTAGTCCAGCAGCTTGGGCTGGTCGAGGCGCGCGACGGTTGTCGAGGTGCCCAGGATCGGCTTTCCCAGGGGATGATCCTTCCAGAAGTTCTGGGTAAACAGCTCGTGGACGAGCACATCCGGGTTGTCTTCGTCGATTTTGATTTCTTCCAGGATCACGCCCCGCTCGCGCTCGATGTCCGGAGAGGCGAAGACGGGGTTCAGGACGAGGTCGGCCAGCACGTCCAACGCGATGGGCACGTGCTCGGCCAGGGACTTGACGTTAAAGCAGATGGTTTCCTTGCCTGTGAAGGCATCGAGGTTCCCGCCGATGGAGTCCATTTCCCGGGCGATCAACTGCGCGGAACGCGAGCGCGTCCCCTTGAAGACCATATGCTCGACGAAATGGGAAATGCCGTTGGTTTCGGCTGGTTCGCCGCGCGAGCCCGACTTGATCCAAACGCCCATGGCCACGGAGCGCAGATGATCCATGCGCTCGGTAAGCACGATCAGGCCGTTCGGCAATACGGTACGGCGAAGATTGCGTTCGATGGTCATCGTCTCCCATTCGATTCGATTGTAGGCCAGTCTGACTCAACGTGTTCGGCGCGGCTTTAAGGGGGCGGCACTGCCAGGCCGGGGTTCAACAGCGAACGAGGGGGGAAAGGAAGCGGCGTACAGGCGTTTAACTTGGATGAGCGCCGGACCCTCAGGGCTGCATCATATCCGAAAATGCACTATCCTCAACCCAGCAGTGACCCGAAAAGCGACCCACTTTGATATTTTAGACGTCCCAGGGGCGCCGGAAGTGACTCCGAAAGCCCTTTTCGGGATGGACCGCGAGGCCTTGGCGACCTTGCTGGCAGAAATGGGCGAGAGTGCGTGGCGAGGGCGCCAACTTGCCGAAGCTATTTACGTTCAGCGACTTACCTCTATTAATGACATTACCACTTTACCTTTGGCCCTGCGTGGGCGTCTGACCCGGGAGGGCTGGGAAGTGAGACGGCCCGCGATCGTGCAGGTTTTCCGGTCCGTGGACGGAACGGAGCGGTACCTGGTTCAGGGGCAGTCATCTGGCGCCAAGGGGGTTCCCGAGACGGTGGAGACGGTCTGGATGCCCGAAGGAGACGAAGGCGAAGCCGGGGACGGGACTGAGGCCGGAAGCGACAAGCGGTGGGAACGCGCCACGATCTGCGTCTCCAGCCAGGTGGGTTGTGCGGTCAACTGCCAGTTCTGCCTGACGGCGAAACTCGGCTTGCAGCGCAACCTGGGAGCAGGCGAAATTGCGGGGCAGGTAGTCGCGGTCCTCGACCGCCAGGGCGTGGAGATTGGCAAGGATCGCGTCAACCTCGTATTTATGGGGATGGGCGAGCCGCTGCTCAATTACGACAACTTCATGGGCGCCGTGCGGCTGCTTGTGGAGGAGGTGGGTCTGAGCCCGCTGCGCATGACAGTGTCCACGTCGGGGATTGTTCCCGGCATCGAGAGTTTCGGTCGCGAGCCGGCGGAGATGCGGCCAAAGCTGGCCATCAGCCTGAATGCGCCCAATGACGCGGTGCGCAGCGAAGTGATGCCGGTGAACCGCAAGTGGCCGATCGAAGCCGTCATCGACGCGGTACGCAAGGTGCCGCTCCGACCCCGCGAACGAATCACATTTGAGTATGTGCTGCTGGGCGGCGTGACAGACCAGCCCGAGCACGCACGGGAAGTGGCGCGCCTGGTGCGCCGCACCGGCCTTCCCGCCAAGGTCAACCTGATTGCCTGGAACCCGGGCCCCGGCATTCCGTACGTGATGCCGGCTGCCGGATCGGTGGAACGGTTTCGCGAACTGCTGGCCGCCGAAGGCGTGCCGGTGTATCTGCGCAGGCCTCGCGGTCGAGACATCTATGCCGCCTGCGGCCAGTTGAAGCGGACTCTCGAAAGCTAACCAGTTCGTGTTGTCGTTGTCCCGCCCGAAACAAATCTCTACTTCGGCATCGGCACGGGCTTCACGCTTCCGCAATCGGCGCCCTTGTAAATCGAAGTGGAATCGATGGTCATCTCCACGTCCTTTGCCTGCGGCCCCATCTGCATGGTGCCCGTGAAGTGCACCTTGGATGTGACGTGGTCTTCATCCGTCCAGGAAGATTCCACCGTCCCGGTACCCTTCATGCTCCCATTGCAGATCCAGTCGGCGGTCATGCCGTTGGCGCTCATCTTGACGTTCTGGGCCTGGCAGTCGTTGTTGCGCGACGGCGGAAGGGGGCCGCCGTATTTGTCGATCATCTCCTGCGTGACGCAAATCGAGGAGGTGCGGGGCGCGCTCATGGTGGACGCCATGTTCTGCATGTTCTCCGGGAAGGGAGACTTGACCCAGTTCATTCTGCTGGTTACCTCCCACAGCCCGGGTTTCCGATGATTCTGGGCCAGGGCAGCCACGGCCACGGCAACGGCACAACAGGACACAACAATCCAAAGCGAGGTCTTGCGCATGATTCCTCCGAACTTAGGGTGGATAGCTTGACCAACTGTACGCCGGGCGGGAACCGGGGGAACAGATATTTTCCAGGAAATTGGAAGGAACGGCGACGGCTCGTATATCAGGCCGGACGGACCGTCAAAATCGAACTCTATCGGAGCGAATCGCGCCCCGACGCTCCCAGCGCCAGCAGGGCCCCGGTGACGCGGCGCGCATCATGGCGCACCACGTTTCCTTCGCTGGCGAAGTCGCCGGCGATGCAGCGGACTCCCATCTCCTCGATGCGCTCGATGTCGGCCTCGATCGGCGCCGCCTGCTCAGCCGCGTAGCGGGCCAGCGTGTCGGGAGAAAAGCGGGCGGTATTCACCAGCGCGTAATCGAAGATTGGAGCGCCGGTGTGATCGTAGATTCGCCGGATGTGGTCGGCGGCGGACAGGCCGAGGCTTTCGTTGGCCTCGGTCATCAGGTTGCAGACAAACACGCGCAGGCCCCGGGCCTGCTCCAGCGCGACCGGCATGCCCTGGACCAGCAGGTTGGTGATCAGCGAGGTGTAGAGCGAGCCGGGACCCACGGTGATCAAGTCGGCGCGCGCAATGGCATCCAGCGTCTCCGGGAGCGGCCGGGCATCGGGCGGCTCGAGCATGAGTTCCTCGATGTGCAGTTTGCTGGCGTTGATCTTCGTCTCCCCGCGCACCAGGGAACCGTCGTCCATACGCGCGATCAGGGTGGCATTGGCCGTGGTTACGGGATAGATCTTGCCGCGCGTGGCCAGGATCTTCGACGCCAGCTGGATCGCCAGTCCGAAGTCGCCGGTGATGTCCGTCAGGGCAGTCAGGAACAGGTTGCCGAAGTTGTGACCTTTCAGGCCTTCGCCGGCGCGGAAGCGGTGGGCAAAAAGCCTGGCAAGCACATCGCTTTCCTCGCTGAGGGCGACCATGCAATTGCGCAGGTCGCCGGGCGGCAGCATGTTGAAGTCTTTGCGCAGCCGGCCGGAAGACCCGCCATCGTCGGTAACGGTCACCACGGCCGCCAGGTCGGCAATCTGACCGCCTTCCCGGGCTGTCTGCCCGGGCGCGGGAACGTAACCGCAAAGGCCGCGCAGAAGGGTAGAAAGCCCCGTCCCGCCGCCGATAGCTACGACGCGCAGAGCCCGGGTGGCCGTTGCCACTTCAGATTCCTGTGTGAGGTTCACCAGAAACCATTTTACGAAAGAAGGGGGTCGGGGCGCATGTCCAGCGCACGGATTGGTTCAGCTCCAGGACGGTCCGGGATTGAGTAGCAGTACGCCTGCCTACGGGACTTCGGGATAGAGCAGCTCGGTGAATCGCGGATCATCGACCATGCTTTGAAAGTCGTTGTCCGAACGAGCCTGCAGGCGGTTCTTAGGGTTCAGCTCGATGGCCCGCGCCAGGTTATCCAGGCAGTCCTGCGGGTGCCCCGTGATGCTGTCCAGGACGGCCAGGCCGTAAAAGGCGTAGTCGGCCTGCGGGTTGTCCACGATCACGCCGTTGAACTGTTCGCGCGCCTCTTCGAAATACCCCTGGTTCAACTGCGAGACCGCGTAGTCATAGCGCTCTTCCGGAGTATTGAACGCGAGGGAGGTGCGTTCAATCTGCCGATGGCAGGTGACGATATACATTCGGGCGCGCTCCACAATTTCCGGAGGAGCCACCGACAGCAGTTTCTCGAAGGCGGCCAGCGCCTTGTCATACTTGCCCTGCTGCAAGGATTGCACCGCCGACTGATATTGCTGGAACGCCGGGTTCGAACTCATGTGGTTGGCTGATTTCCCTGCTATAGTCGTAGGCTTCTTGCGGCCTGCAGCCGCGGATCTCGCTTCTTCCATCATGGATGTACCGGGAACGATGATCTCAGGTTGCGCTTCCGGGCCTCATCATCGCGAGCGGGAAGCGGAAGGCTTGAGATGTTCGTTCTCATGAGCCCTCTTTATACCGATAACCCCTCCCGGCGTCAATGCCCCGTCGTCAGGGACCAGAGATCGGGGATCGGGGATCAGCAGTCAGGACCCATTTGCCGGCTTGCGATAGATAGCGGGGTTAAGCGTGGGATCGTTGTACATTTTCAGTTGACGATAGAGCTTGAAGCGCCGCCTTCCATCGATGGTGTCGCGCCACAGCGCATCGAGACAGCGCTCCAGGTCGCCGCGCTGTTCCTCGAGGACCGCGAGGCGGCTCCGGTTGCGGTCGGCATGCCCGGGCGGGGCATCGTGCCGCCCAGCCTCTTCCCCGGTGTGATAAATCTTGAGCGCCAGAATTGAGAGACGGTCGATAATGAGGCCCGGCGATTCGGAATGGAGCGGTGCGTCCGGGTTGGGAAGCCCGTGCGGGGCGAGCCAGTCCAGCAAGGCGCGGTCCAGGTCTTCGGCCAGGTCGTTGCGCAACTGGTTGGTGGTGTCGATGCGCCGCTTCACCTCCGCGAGGTCGGCGTCGGTGGCGCCCGGAGTGCGCGCTTCATCCTCGATATGCCACAGGTCGAAATTGGCCCGGTGCTGGCGGGCCACACGATCGAGCCAATCCCCAGCCGGAGTGGGAGGCGGCCCGTTTTCCTCATGCCAGCGCGTGGTGAGTTCGTCGTGCAGTCGCGTGATTTCGGGGGCCGAGAGCATGGAATCGATAGTTGCCATCAGCGTATCAGGATTGGCGTCGTTCGGCCGGACCTGGCAACGCCGCGCCCTGGATTGCTCCAGCCGCCGGACGCGCCGGGCGCGGAAACGGCTGTGATAGAACTATCCCTGATCCAACTCCGAATGCTGCGAGGGGGCAATGGCGGAAACGACAGAGCGCATCCTTTGCATATCCACCTACGAAAAGGGGCAGGATTTCCTGCGCCAATGCGCGGAACTGGGCGTGCGGACGACGTTGCTGACGGTGGACAAGCTGCGCTCGGCGAACTGGCCCCGGGAAGCGCTCGAGGACCTGGCCACGATGCCCGAGAACCTGACCAGCGAGCAGATTCTGAACACGGTTTCGTGGATGTCGCGCGGGAGGCTATTCGATCGCGTCGTGGCGCTGGATGAATTCGATCTCGAAACCGCTGCTTTGATCCGCGAGCACATGCGGCTCCCGGGCCTGGGCGTAAGCGCGACCGCGTTTTACCGCGACAAGCTGGCCATGCGCGGCGGCGCGCGCGACGGGGGCTTTCGCGTGCCCGAGTTCAGCCGGGTGATCAACTATGACGAGCTTCGCGCGTACACGACGAGAGTGGCCGGACCCTGGCTGCTGAAGCCGCGTACCTCCGCCTCGGCGCTGGGGATTCGAAAGATTCACCAGCCGGAACAACTGTGGCGCACGCTCGACGAGCTGGGCGACCGCCAAAGTTACTTTGTGCTGGAGCAATTTGTGCCCGGCGAAATCTTTCACGTGGATTCGATCGTGAGCTCGGGCAAGGTAGTATTTTCCGCCGTGCACCAGTACGGCCGGCCTCCCATGCAGGTGATGCACGAAGGGGGCGTGTTCACCACGCGCACTGTCGATCGTGCCAGCTCCGATTTCAAAGACCTGACTGCGTTCAACGCATCCGTGGCGCCCGCCCTTGGGCTGGAGCACGGGGTCACGCATGCCGAGTACATCAAGGCGCACGCCGACGGGCAGATCTATTTCCTGGAGATTGCGGCACGGGTAGGCGGGGCATTCATCTCCGACCTGGTGGAGGCTTCGACCGGCGTGAACCTGTGGCGCGAATGGGCGCGCATCGAGGTGGCCGACCTGCGCGGCCAGCCCTACGTCCTGCCGGCGATCTCGCAGGACTACGCCGGAAGCGTGCTGTGCCTGTCCCATACGGCGGAGCCCGACACGAGCGCCTTCGATGCGCCCGAGATCGTCCACCGCATGAAGAAGCATCACCACGCCGGACTCATTGTCCGCTCGCCGCGTCCCGAGCGCGTGGCCGAGCTTCTCGAGGACTACAGCGGCCGGTTCGCGCAAATGTTTCTGGCCACCATGCCGGCGCCGGAAAAGCCGACGGCGTAAAAGGATATTCCGTCCCATTGCCAACTTGATTCGGGCAGGGTGCTCTACGCGCCTGAGTTGTCGCCCCGCTTGGCAACGATCAGCGTGACGTCGTCGAATTGCGCGCCGCCGCTGAATTGCATCACTTCGTCCACGATCGCATGGGCCAGCTCGCATGCAGGAAGGGAACGATGGCGAGCCACCGCATCGACCAGGCGCGCTTCGCCGAAATCTTCCTCGCTCGCATTGAAGGACTCGGTAATCCCGTCGGAGTAAAGCGCCAGGATGTCGCCGGGATGGAGTCGATTCCCGGCCACCGCGCAGGGAAGGTGGTCGAATAGCCCGACCACCGTGCAGGTGGCATCCAACCGTTCCAAGTCGCCATTGGCGCGCAGCACCAATCCGGGGAGATGGCCACAGTTCGCGTAGCGCAAATCCCCGGTGCCCGGATCAACATCGGCGAAGAAGAGGGTCGCGTACGCATGATCGGCGGTGTTTTCAAACAGCAGGTGGTTCACCGATTCCAGAAATCCCTGCGGATCGTTGGCCGCGACGGCGCACTGGCTGCGCAGGTTGGCCTGCAGATTGGCCATCAGGAGAGAAGCCGCAATGCCTTTTCCCGCAATGTCGGCCAGTACGAGAGCCAGATGGCCTGACCCCAGTTCGAGGAAGTCGTAATAGTCGCCGCCCACGCTGCGCGCCTGGATGCACAGGCCGGCATAGTCCAGGGAGGGAACGGACGGCAAGCGCTGCGGAAAGAGGCGCGACTGCACCTGCTTGGCGATTTCCAGTTCCTGCGCCGCGCGTCGTTCGGCTTCAAGACGGTCCGCATAGGCACGGCGCCGCACGTCCAGCTCGCGAGTGGTCGTGTCAAAGCCGGCGAGGGCGAAGGTGTTGCCATCGGGATCCTGAAAGGCGCAGAACGTACCGCCCCACGCCGGCGTCTGCGGGGGCATGGTAAATGACACGCCGCGTGCCGACCATTCCTGATATTTGCTTTCCACGTCTTCCGTGAGGAACGTAACCATTCCCGAATTGCCGACGAAGTGGTCCTGGTTCAAACCTGGAATGGGCTTCACCAGCGCAAGGATCGCGGTGCCGTCGGGGGGAGCGACCTCGACCCAGCGGCTCCCCGATGCAAATTGCGCGTCGGAGACCAGGACGAACCCCAGCTGATCGACGAAGAAGCGCAGGCTGCGCTCCTGGTCGCTGACATAAATGCTCACAAAGTGCAGGCGGAGATACGGACCATTCTCATCGAGCCGAAAGCCCGCACCGTCGCGCCGCAGGGCCAGTTCCGTTCCGGCGGAACGCGAGACGATCTTGTCGAGCAGCCAGATGCTCTCCGGCTGGAGGTGGACGGGTTGCGGATTGTCGGGCACGGGGCAGGCTACCCTTTCAAACCAATCCTATCCCGGAAGTCCTGGCCCTCAAACCCTCCTGCTTTCCAGGCCTCTTTTGGAAGGAAAGGGCCTTATGTCCGCCATCCTATTGAGGTGCCTTCGCAGCGGGGGCACGGCGTTCTCGTGCCTCCCCATTGGGTAGATCCTGGAGGAAATCGCTCTCCTCCACGCGCCAGAGAGCAACTGGACCCGACTTCCTCTTTTAACCCCAGGTACGTTGGGTGGGATAGCCAGGCTGCGACGTGATCCAAATCACAGCACATGAAGAGACTCTCCGCAACGATGAATCAGAGCGGCCTCGGACGGGAGCACGTTGACCTTTCATTGAGCGCCGCGCGAATGGGCCATGAATTCTCTTCTTACAATCCAGTCCGCTGCTGTCCCCGCGCGCGTCGAACGCGCCAGGGTGTGGGTGTGGACATTTGTACCCGCCTTCATGCTGGTGCACGGGATCGTGGCTACCTGCCTCCCGGAATGGCTCGATCCGCTTTCCACGGTCTTCATCGTCCTGGCCGAGTGGACGGCAATTGCAGCGTGCCTGGGTGCATCGCGCCGTGCCAAGCCCCCAGCCCGGATGTTCTGGTTTCTCCTGGTCGGAGCCATCTTCCTCCATTCAGCCGCCATGAGCATGGACGCGTACATTGAAATCACGCATGCGCCGATGCTCAATCACGTCCCGGCGATCTCCGTCCTGCTCTCCATGCTTTGGGGCGTACCGCTGCTGGTGGCCGTCTCCCTGCAGAGCGATCGCAGAGTTCTTCTTCTCGCGCGACTGATCAATACAGTTCTTTCTCTCGCCGTCGGCGCTCTAATCTATTTCGAGATTTTCAGCTTCCTCACCGTGGACGGGAGTCCGAACTTGTCGGATGCCATTCGGACCATCCACATGTTCGATCTGCTGGATGTGTTCCTCGCGGTTGCAGCGTCCATTCGGTGGCTGGGTTCGAGTGACGGGCAAGAACGGCGATTCTACCGTGTCTTGACGATCTTTCTCTGGATGGGCGCGATCCTTTGCGCGGTCCACAATCGGATATTGCTTGATCGCAATTGGGTCTGGGTGGATCTGTTGATCAGCGCACCCTATGTTCTTCTTGTTCCTTTATCTCTCACGGGGCGGGTTGGCGCGGCGAAATTGCGGTCGCCGGTCTTTATTCGCGCGGTTCGAACCGGCAGCCCGATCTTTCTCGCAGGCGCTCTCGTTGTTGCCGGGGTGGTCGTGTCGCATTTGCATTTTTACCTGGGTCTATCTGCCGCGCTGTTCGCCGTTGCGGGATATGGCGCGATCAACATCCTCGTTCTGAGCCGCGGGCTGGAGACTGAGGAATCGCTGCTGGCATCAAACGCGTTGCTCGAACAAATGGTTGTCGAGGACGGCTTGACCGGCGTCGCCAACCGCAGGGCCATGGATGAGAGGTTGGAACGGGAATGCGCGAGGGCCCATCGTACCGGCCAGCCGGTTTCGCTGCTCATGATCGATGTGGACCTCTTTAAGGAACTCAACGATGCCGCGGGCCACGTTGCCGCGGACGACTACCTGGTTCAGATCGCGACGGTGATGCGCGAGACATTGGCCCGCGCCACGGATCTGGTGGCGCGTTATGGCGGGGATGAATTCGCGGCAATTCTCCCCGCCACGGATCGCGCGGGAGCCCTGATCGCGGCGGAGAAAGTGCGCCACGCGGTGGCCTCCCTCGCACTCCCTCACGCGGCTTTGCCGGGCGGGATCGCTACCGTGAGCATTGGCATCTCGACCTTTGACGGTTCCATGATGCCTTCACCGGAGAAGTTGACCGAGATCGCCGATGGCGCACTGTACAAAGCAAAGAGACAAGGCCGCAACCGGGCCGTTTTCCAACCCATGGAGAACGTGAATCGTGTTGTGCCGTTTCCGTCGGTTCGGTAGGCTTTCGGGCCGGCGCGAACCAAAATCGTAAGGGCAGGGAAACCAGTCAACATTTCCCTTGACAGTGTACCCACTAGTTGGTATGGTTTGATCCGTTGATGGGGAAAAAGCCATGAAGGCAGCCGAAGCCGCCCGCCACGAATCCAAGACCCGACTCCTGAATGCGGCCCTGCAGGTGATCCGGGCCAGGGGCTACACGGCCACCCGCGTTGAGGATGTCTGCGAGGCGGCGGGGCTCACCAAGGGCAGCTTCTTCCACCACTTCGACAGTAAGGAAGACCTGGCCCTGGCTGCGGCCGACTACTGGAGCGAGGTCACCTCGGCGTTGTTCGCGGCTGCGCCGTACCACCAGCCTGCCGACCCGCTTGATCGCCTGCTGGCCTACGTCGATTTCCGCAAGGCCCTGTTGCAGGGCGAGTTGCCGGATTTTACCTGCCTGGTCGGCACCATGACGCAGGAGGTCTACGACACCCACCCGATCATCCGCGCCGCGTGCGAGAAGAGCATCCGCGAGCATGCCGCAACCCTGGTCCCCGACATCGAAGCCGCCATCAAGAAGTACGGAGTCAAGGCAGACTGGACGCCTGAAAGCCTTGCCCTCCACACCCAGGGAGTAATCCAGGGCGCATTCATCCTGGCCAAGGCAAGACACACGGCCATTGCCGCCGCCGAGTCGATCGACCACCTGCGGCGCTACCTGGAATTATTGTTTGGTGCCGCTCAAATCAAATCCCCCGAGGAGACGTCATGAATCTCACCCACGAACCCGAAGTTGTGAATTTCCCCGTCACCCACTACGTGTTTGTCGAGAAGGTCGGGCCTTTCCAGCAGACCGCGTTCCAGGCCTGGCAGGTCGCGCACACCTTTGTCCCGGAACTGTCGAAGAAGAACAGGATCACCGGCTATATGAGCCTCTACAAGACGGGGCCGAAGGTGTACCGCGCGGGCTTTGCCCTTTCCGCTGCGCCCGTCGACCTGCCCCAGGGTCTCGACTACCAGCAATTCGATGGCGGCACCTACAGCCGTTTCATCCTCACCGGGCCATATACGGATCTGCCGGCGGCTTCGGGTACGGCATGGAACATCGTGGCCGAGAAGCACCTTCCGCTCCGCGACGACTTCGCCATCGAGAACTACATGAACGATCCGGGCGTAACGCCGGAAGACCAACTGATCACGCACATCATGATTCCAGCGGCCTGAGATCCGGCCGTTTCCCCATCGAAACTCACACCCCACGGAGGTCATCATGTCAATGGCAAGCGCTAACAGCATCCCGATGGACGCCGAAGTCTCCGGCGCGAAATGGCAGGTGTGGACGGGACGCGCCCTTTCCACCCTGGCGGTTCTCTTTCTTTTGTTCGACGCGGCAGGAAAATTCATGATGCCGGTGCAGGTGGTCCAGGCCTGCCAGCGGCTGGGCTTTCCCGTCAATCTGAGCCCCACGCTCGGCGTCCTGCTGACGTTGAGCACGCTGCTCTACGCGATTCCTCGCACCGCGGTCCTGGGTGCGGTTCTTCTCACCGGCTACCTGGGCGGCGCGATCGCCATCAACCTGCGGGCGGGCAGCCCGCTGTTTGAGACCGTGTTTCCGGCTCTGTTCGCAATCATTTTCTGGGCCGGCATCTACCTGCGCGACGCGCGCCTGCGGCGCGTGTTTCCGGTCCGGTGAACAAGATGGCGGATATGCGGAAGCCGGATCGAGGAGAACAAACAACCTTCCCGCGCGGAGTGCCCAAGCCTGCTCTCCGCGCGCTGGCTGCAGCCGGATACACGCATATCGATCAGCTCGCGCGGGTGCCCGAGAAACACCTTGCGACCTTGCACGGAATGGGCCCGAAAGCGCTTGGAGTCCTGAAGGCGGCGCTCAAAGAACGAGGCAAGGATTTCAAGAGCTGACACCTTTCGGATCGGCCTTCTCAAAGGAGAGGATATGTCTACGCCAGTCATGTCTCAGGTCATAACCGCGAACGACAAGGCGGAGATCCTGGCCCTCATTCACGGGCGGCAAACCAGCCCCCACGGCAAGCACGCGATCCATCTCCTGTCGCGCGATCTGACCATCGCCTTGAGCGGCGATTCGGCAGTCTGCCGGGGAGTGGTGCGCATGGCGGCCACGGAAGACTTCGGGCGGCCCGCGGAGTTCTGGATGCGGGAGACGACGTGCCTGGAGCGCAGGCCGGATGGTTGGCGCATCGTGCGCGAACAGACGTCGGCGCCGTTTTCCATGGGCGGCGCGTTGGGCGATGCACCGATCGCCGGCAGCAGACTGCGCGTGGACTGGGCCCCTCGGGGTACCGTATTCCAGGCTGGGTGCTAGCGGGTGCGCGATCGTCATTCAGGTTCCAGGACAAGTCAAGCATTCCGCGCAACCCCTCGAGAAATCACCTGAGAGTTGATACTTTGCGCGCGCGAACGTGCAGAAACAGCGGGGCCACGCGCGTGTCGGCGACCCGGGGAACGGCGTTTCGCCGGTGTCGTTGAAACGGGGGACCGCGACGAAGGTGCGGGTGTCGGCAAGATGATGGCAATATCCGGCTGGAGCGCGCGTCGTAGTACAGTAGCCGCATGAGGGTGCCTGAAGAGCGCTTCGAGCGAAGCGGGCTCTCAGTCGCTTACCTTGTTCGTCCGCTGAAAGGAGGACCCATGGGCATGCGCAAGCCTGCTCACGCTGCGTAAGGTGTGGGCAGCAGGAGACGACCGTGCACCCCACCAATCGTGCCGAACGGCGGCACCAGCGGAATCGCGTGATTGCGATCCATCGACGCAAACATCTGATCAACTCAAGAAGTTATCTATACAGAGTCGAGCACTTCGGCGAACTGGAATGGGGTTACTACGCCAAGTGGAACATGAACTGCGGTGCCACGATGTGTCACGCCGCGAAATATTTCAAGAACAAGGCAAGACGGCGCCGGGCAAGAAAAACAGCAGGGTCTCCCGCAGAGGCCCGCATCGGAGACCGCAAACTGGGTTATTAAGCGCAGTTATTAAGCGCGTTTCCCCGCGATGGCCAATAACGACGGCACCTCTTCCGGCGGTGCAGAATCCTCCGTCGAAATCTCCCGTTTCTCACCGTTGGACTTGGAAGAAGGGTACTTCACGGAAGGCCAGTGCTGTTCGGGAACCCATTTCCCTCCCACTTGCGTGGCTCCGACCGCCAGGCCGCAGACCTCGCAGGTGTGATTGGCCCATTGGGCCCGGTCGATGTTTCTTTGAAGAACTATTTGCAACTCATCGCTGAAGCGCCCTTCGCAAGGCCTTACGGGTCCTTTCATACTCTCGGGGGGATCCTTTTCGTGATTTGGACTCAACGCGTCACCTGATTAGATGCTCGACAGGCAGTACGGGTGCAGGTTAGTCCAAAACCGTTGTAACGCGATCAAATATCAGGGGATCTCGTCACGCATTCCGATCGGATCCGCAGCCTTCCCAAAGCAACCTGCAACGCGTTCCATTTCCATCTCAGGCTGGCAACAGGCCATCCAACCCGGGAGTATCAGCCCCGTATGAGGATGAAACGATGCAGGTTCCGAATCATGTACAAGAGCACATAGAAACCATCGCCAAGCACGAGCAGGAGTTTCTGGAGCGACGATCGGCAGCCGAAAGACTAGGGGATGTGACCGCCGCTATCGTCGGCAATCTGGGGTTTGTGGCTGTCCACGTCTGCCTCTTCGTGTCCTGGGTTCTGATGAACACTTTGCAGTTGCCGCGAATCCCGCATTTTGATCCTTTGCCCTTTTCGCTTCTCGGAACCATCGTGGCCATTGAGGCGATCCTTCTTGCAAGCCTCATCCTCATGAGACAGGCGCGACTGGCCCGACGGGCTGATGAACGGGAACATCTCATGCTCCAGATTCTTCTCCTCACGGAAAAGGAGGTGACAGCGCTGATCAGCATGAACCAGCAAATTGCGATCAAGGTTGGATTGGGAGATGTCATCAACAGCAAAGAAATAGAACAACTAGGTCGGAATACTTCCGTCGATGAGGTCGCTCAGGACATACAGCGAAGTCTGTCGGAGGATCGGTAGCCGGGCCTGGAACGGCAAGAAGAACATAGAAAGTTATGCGGATTCCGCGATGGTGGTCAATTCTGATCAGTCAGGCTGCTTTGGCCCGCTTTATGTTAGCAGTTAGAAGACTAGAGTGCCACCTCCACGAAG
>CAVPNO010000120.1:0-110005 GCA_963706455.1 uncultured Acidobacteriota bacterium
CCACTCCGGCTGGGGATTGGCTCGATCGCGTGGCCGGCGATACGGCGCTGTTCGACCTGTGGCATATCGAGGATGAAGCGCGCACTCCGGGCGCCACCGACGCCGACCTCGCGGAGGTGAAGCGGCGCATCGACACCACCAACCAGTTGCGCAACGACCTGGCCGAGTACGTGGACCGCGCCTTGCTGGACTGGCTCGCCCCGCACGGGCTTCCCAACCGGGACGCACCGCTCCATTCCGAATCGCCGGGCCTCATTATCGACCGTCTCTCAATTCTGGCGCTCAAGATTTATCACACCGGGGAAGAGGCTGGGCGGCACGATGCCCCGCCCGGGCATGCCGACCGCAACCGGAGCCGCCTCGCGGTCCTCGAGGAACAGCGCGGCGACCTGGAGCGCTGTCTCGATGCGCTGTGGCGCGACACCATCGATGGAAGGCGGCGCTTCAAGCTCTATCGTCAACTGAAAATGTACAACGATCCCACGCTTAACCCCGCTATCTATCGCAAGCCTGGAAATGGGTCCTGACTGCTGATCCCCGATCCCCGATCTCTGGTCCCTGACGACGGGGCATTGACGCCGGGAGGGGTTATCGGTATAAAGAGGGCTCATGAGAACGAACATCTCAAGCCTTCCGCTTCCCGCTCGCGATGATGAGGCCCGGAAGCGCAACCTGAGATCATCGTTCCCGGTACATCCATGATGGAAGAAGCGAGATCCGCGGCTGCAGGCCGCAAGAAGCCTACGACTATAGCAGGGAAATCAGCCAACCACATGAGTTCGAACCCGGCCTTTCAACACTATCAATCGGCCGTTCAGCTGTTGCAGCAGGCCAAATACGACAAGGCCCTCGCTGCCTTCGAGAAGTTGCTTCTGACCGCCCCGCCCGAGCTGCGGAGCGCTGCCGCATGTATATCAGCACATGCCAGCGGCAGCTGGAGCGGCCCACGCTTGCCTTCAGACGCCGGAGGAGCGCTACGACTACGCCGTGTCGCAGTTGAAGAGGGGCTGTTTCGAAGAGGCGCGCGAGCAGTTCAACAGCGTGGTGGGCGACCATCCGGCGCCGATTATGCGTTTTACGGCCTGGCGGTCTGGAGCTGCATCACCGACCATCCGCAGGAGTGCCTGACCCACCTGTCTCGCGCCATCGATCTCAATCCTCGGAACCGTCTGCAGGCACGCTCCGACAATGACTTTCCAGAGCATGCTCGATGATCCGCGGTTCACCGAACTGCTGTATCCTGAGAGTTCCGTAGGAGGCTTTGTCTCGTGGAATCCTGGCTGAACGATGCGTGGCTCGGATGGCCGAGCTTTTGCAGCACAAGGTCCGCGCGACCGACCGGAACCGCACGGCCGGCCGTCCGACCCCTGCGCGTCGCTGCCATCGGCGGCGGCACAGGCCTGTCCACTCTTCTGCGCGGCCTCTGCCGGCACGTTCCGCCCCCATCCACGCGCGCCACGCTCCGCGGCCAGATCCAGACCTATCGGCCGTCGTCACCGTTACTGACGACGGCGGCTCCTCGGGCCGCCTGCGCAAAGATTTCAACATGCTGCCTCCCGGCGACCTGCGCAACTGCATGGTCGCGCTCAGCGAGGAAGGCGACCTGCTGGCCAAGCTCTTCGCGCACCGCTTTCGCGCCGGCGACAGGCCTCGAAGGTCACAACTTCGGCAACCTGTTTGTGGCCGCGCTTACGAGATCACCGGCGACTTCGGCCGCCATCCAACTGTCTTCCAAGATCCTCGCCACGCGCGGCAACATCTATCCCGTCACCACCGCCAATGCCACGCTGGTCGCGCGCATGGACGACGGTCTCGCTGGTTCGCGGCGAAACCAAAATCACCGCCAGCCATCGCGCATCGCGGAGTTGATCCTCGAGCCGCCGCGATTCGGCGCGCCGCCCGAGACTCTGGAGGCGATTCAGCGGCCGACCTGATCACCGTGGGGCCGGGTTCGCTCTACACCTCGCTGATCACCAACCTGTTGGTGCAAGGCATCCCCGTGCGCTGCCGCACGCTCGCGGCCTTCGCGTCTTCATCTGCAACCTGATGACGCAGGCCAATGAAAGCCTCGGCCTCAGCGCCTCAGCCCATATCGAACGTATCTACGAGCACACGCGCGCGCCTATCTTCGACTGCGCGCTGGTCAACACAGCCCCTTTCTCCCGAGACACTGGCGCGTTATGAGGCTGGAAGGCGCTCGCCCATTGCTGCCGACATCGAGCGGATCCAGACGTTGGGCGTTCGCTGCATCGCCGGCGACTTTGCCAGCGAAGGGCAACGTGCGCGTCCGCCACGAGCCCGGGCGGGTCACCGATGCGCTCCTCGGAGCTTGGACAGGCGCATCCTACCGAGCAGTAAATCTGCCAAAGAACAATTCAATTTGCTTGAGCCTGCTCAAAGCTGCGCTCCTCGTAACCCAATCTTCAACTCGCAGCGCTGCCAGCTGACTAGGAACACTCCCTAGTTACACTCCTGGCGATCGACGTTGTACGTTGATTTGTAGCTGACTGAGACTACGAAACGAAAGAATGCGCCCTATTAAGCTCACGCGTTCGTTTTCAGCCGCGTTCTGTTTAAATTGCACTTCGCTTGATCAACAATCCTCTCTACCTCACTCTAGTTTTGTGAGAAGGAAACATGCATGATCATGCGCAGATTCTCGGTAGTCTGAGCCGCGATCAATTACTGCTGCAAACACGCAGGCTCATACTCGGAACGTACTTCCAGGTTGAGGCAGCGGGCCGCAGTCTCGGAGGCAGGATCAATCCTGGTCCAAGCACGACTTCAACATTGGTCGTGCTATGCGACACACTCGCAGTGGCGGAATCTCCGGATCTGCCGCCAGATAGGGTGGAGATGGTGCGCAATTCCAGAAGCCGGAACCTCCACAGTCCCCTCTCCCTGCTCGGACCGGGAAACAGGGGCATGCAACGGTTTCTTCGCTCGCAAACAAGGTCGTCGATGGCGCGCCGCTCCAGTTGCTCAAGGAATGCGCTGAGGTCCTGGGTTACAACCTGCGCTCCGGCAAGCAGCGCATGTTTCGCCAACTAACCTGCAGCCAGTTATCTATCCAGCGGGATTGCAGAACGGTAAGCCTTCCAGCCGCTCTGCTTGTTCCCAAAATCGGCTCACCCTTCCACCGTTCGCTTCAGCTGGCCGCAGGCGGCGAAGATGTCGCGGCCTCGCGGCTGGCGATGTAAACAGGAATTCCCTCGGCGCCCAGCAGCCTCGCTGGAATTCGTTCGCACGCCTCGGGCTCCGGCATGGCGTACGGAATTCCGGGCCCGGGATTCCACGCAATCAGATTCACCTTGCACGGCAGCCCGGCGCCGTCGCACGAGCCTCGCCACTTCGTCAGCATGTTCGGGCCGATCGGTCACACCGCCCAGCAAAACATATTCGAACGTCACCCGCTCCTGCGGCCGCAGCGGCACGTGTCGCACCGCATTGAGAACATCGCCAATGGCCCATTTACGATGATGGGCATCATCTCGCTCGCGAACCGCGTTGTTCGGCGCATTCAGGCTGATCGCCAGCTTCGGCCGGATCTCCGCCGCTCGGCCGAACCTCACAATGCCGGGAACAATCCCCGAGGTCGAGACCGTCATGCGCTGCGGGCTCAGTGCCCACCTCAGTCACCAGCAGCCGCACCGCCGCCATGAAGTTGTCGTAGTTCAGGAACGGCTCGCCCATGCCCATGAAGACAAGGTTGACGCGGTCGCGGCCGATCTCCACGCGCCTGCCGCTCAAGCACCGCAACCACCTGCCCGGCAATCTCACCGGCCGTCAGGTTGCGCTGCAAGCCCAGCTTCGCCGTCAGGCAGAACTGGCAGTTGACCGCGCAGCCCACCTGGCTCGAAACGCAGATGGTCGCTCGACGGCGTTCCGACCCTCCGCTCGCCGATTCCTTTCTCGATTCTTCGGCGCCCGCCTCCGATCCATCGCCAGCCTCACCGTCATCTCCTTCCGGCATCCAGACTGTCTCGACCGTCTCAGGCCCGCCAACCCCCTCCACCAGGTACCGTTCCGTCCCGTCCACCGACCGGAACACCTGGGCGATCCGGGGCCGGCAGACATCCCAGCCCTCCCGGGTCAGACGCCCACGCAGGGCCAAAGGTAAAGTGGTAATGTCATTAATAGAGGTAAGTCGCTGAACGTAAATAGCTTCGGCAAGTTGGCGCCCTCGCCACGCACTCTCGCCCATTTCTGCCAGCAAGGTCGCCAAGGCCTCGCGGTCCATCCCGAAAAGGGCTTTCGGAGTCACTTCCGGCGCCCCTGGGACGTCTAAAATATCAAAGTGGGTCGCTTTTCGGGTCACTGCTGGGTTGAGGATAGTGCATTTTCGGATATGATGCAGCCCTGAGGGTCCGGCGCTCATCCAAGTTAAAACGCCTGTACGCCGCTTCCTTTCCCCCCTCGTTCGCTGTTGAACCGGCCTGGCAGTGCCGCCCCCTTAAAGCCGCGCCGAACACGTTGAGTCAGACTGGCCGACAATCGAATCGAATGGGAGACGATGACCATGGGACCCCAATGTCGCCGTACCGTCTGCGGAACGGCTGGAGCGTGCTCCCCGGCACCATGGATCATCTGCGCTCCGTGGCCGTGGGCGAGTCGATCAAGTCGGGCTGGCCGGCAAGCGGCCGGAAACCAACGGCATTTCCCATTTTCGTCGAGCATATGGTTTTCAAGGGGACGCGCTCGCGTTCCGCGCAGTTGATCGCCCGGGAAATGGACTCCATCGGCGGGAACCTCGATGCCTTCACAGGCAAGGAAACCATCTGCTTTAACGTCAAGTCCCTGGCCGAGCACGTGCCCATCGCGTTGGACGTGCTGGCCGACCTCGGCCAGAACCCCGTCTTCGCCTCTCCGGACATCGAGCGCGAGCGGGGCGTGATCCTGGAAGAAATCAAAATCGACGAAGACAACCCGGATGTGCTCGTCCACGAGCTGTTTACCCAGAACTTCTGGAAGGATCATCCCCTGGGAAAGCCGATCCTGGGCACCTCGACAACCGTCGCGCGCCTCGACCAGCCCAAGCTGCTGGACTACCATTCGGGCCGGTTCCATGCCGGAAACATGGTCTTTTCGGCGGCGGGCAACCTGAATCACGGAGAGTTCGTCGCGGCCGTCGCCGAGAAATTCGCTCCTCTCCATGCGGGCCAGGCCATCCCCGAGCTTCCGGCGCCAGCCTCCAGCTCGCGGATCCTGTTGAAGAACAAAAAGGCCCTCGAACAGGTACAGATCTGCCTGGGTGTGCCTTCGCCGCCCATTACCGATGAGAGTCGCTTCGCCACCCTGATCCTCAACACGGTGCTCGGCGGAGGCATGAGCTCCCGCCTTTTCCAGACCATTCGCGAAGAGCGGGGCATCGCCTACTCGGTATTTTCCGACCTTAGCCCCTATCGCGATACCGGCACGTTGTGCGTCTATGCCGGGACCTCGGCCAACAAGGCGATCGAAACCATCGACCTGATCCTGATCGAATTGCGGAAGCTGAAAGAAGAAATCCTCCCCGACGAAGAGCTCACCCGGGCCAAGGACCAGCTCAAAGGCAATATCCTGATGGGCCTGGAGAGCTCGAACTCGCGCATGGCCAACCTGGCCCGGCAGGAGATTTACTTTGGGCAGTTCTTCACCGCCGAAGAGATCGCTGCCCGCATCGACGCGGTGGAAGCCGCGCAGGTCCAGGCCATGGCTCAGCGCCTCTTCGACCCCGACCGCATCGCGGTGACCCTCCTCGGCCGCCTGGACGGCATCAAGCTGAACCGCACGCGGCTCGCATGCTGAAAAGCAGGGAATAGGGAACAGGGACAAAGAAACTCTGCGACCAGATGATCCTGTCCCTCCCCTGTTCCCTGTCTTTGAGCATTCCATTTCCCTTCGCCGTCTATCCGTTGTACGATTTTGTCGGATGGGTCTGCCTCAGGCGGACCGCTCCCACGAGGGCAGCAAATACCCATGAAAAATTGTTTCTGTCGCGCGCATCGGCAGGTCCGCAGCAACGGCTTCACCCTGATGGAATTGCTGATCGTGATGGCGATCATTGCCATTCTCATGCTGATTGCCATCCCTACCGTCGGCAGCCTGAAGAAAAAGGCAAACGAGATGTCGGCCCAGAAGTCGGTGCAGACCATTATTTCGGCCCAGAACATGTTCGAGTCCAACTATCCGACCTCCGGCTTTTCCTGTTCGCTGACCGCGCTGGGCCGCGACCCGAAGTCGGGGCCCCCAGCGCCACGGCCGCCCAGCTCATCCAGCCTGACCTGGCCTCGGGCTTCAAGTCCGGATACATCTTCAACATCTCGAACTGTTCCAAGGTCAATGCGGGAGGTTCTGACCGCATCACCGGCTACAACATCACTGCGACACCGCAGACGGTAGGCTCAACCGGCGACCGTGCGTTTTGCTCGGACCAATCCGGGATCATCAAGTTCGATCCCCAGGGCGGGACCAACTGCAGCCAGACGCTGGGGCAGTAACAGCGTTCAGCCCGCTTTGGCGCTCCGCCTGGCGGTACGACTGCACCCGGAGCCTCGACGAGTGAAAGCCGTCCGCCGATTTGTTCCGATTTTTGCGGCGTTTGTGCTGTCAGCCTCCCTGCTCGGACAGCAATCGCCTTTGTCGGTCCACGACCTCGCTCAGCGCGTCGACCATCACTACAACACGCTCCATTCGCTCAAGGCCGGCTTCACCGAGACCTACGCGGGCCTCGGCATGCACCGGCAGGAGACCGGCACGGTTCTGCTGCTCAAGCCCGGCCGCGTCCGCTGGGATTACAGCTCGCCTCCCGGAAAGGTATTCCTCATCGACGGAAAATATGCCTGGTTCTACGCGCCCGGCGACGCGCAGGTGCAAAGGATGGAAGCCAAAAAACTGGACGACCTGCAATCGCCGCTGCGTTTCCTGCTGGGCCGCACCCAGCTCGAAAAGGAACTGACCCACCTCTCGCTCAAGCCTGCTTCCAACGGCGAATCCACCCTGACCGGCCAGGCGAAAGGCCAGGAGCAACGGATCGCCCGGGTGTCGCTCACCGTGACCGGCGCAGGGGCCATCACGGCAATCGAGATTGAAGAAGTCGATGGCGCAATCACCGAGTTTCACCTTCACCGGCGAGGTGCCGAACGCGCCGGTTCCTCCGGGCGCGATGCGCTTCAATGCGCCTGCGGGCGTCCCCGTGATCGACGCCCCGCCGCCGGTGTGAGCAAAGCAACCCGGAACCAGAGACCCCTGTTCGGGCGGGATTTATCAGACCTGAGAGAGACTTCAAATAAAACGTTTAATCTTTACCGTATCCATCTGAATATAAGGCCGATGGAGTACCAAATAGACCAACCTTGATCCGCAGCCGGGCGGCCATTCTCCTTCGGCAGGAAATTGCTTTTGTACTTTAAATTCCATCCGAAATCCGCTCCAAACTCACAACTTCCCGCGATGAACTGCGGTTGAACCCACAAGCATCGTGCGGATCGGAAGAGTCCTCGTGGGGAGCGGTTCTACCCTGACCGAAGGATTTCCCGAGCCATTACGTCGACGATCTGGATTGAACGTGGTCAAGGGTCATTGATCAGCTTTCAGGCATCAGGGTCCCTGCCCCTTAACCGAAACGTTCCGTGCGCCCCATATCTAACGACGCTTTTGCCCGCGGCTGTAAGACCACGGGCCGGGATCATTCCCTGTTCCCTGCTCGCTGCCTTACCTCCAGCCGCCCAGGATCGCTCCCATCACTGTCAGCGCCAGCGTCAAATAGCCGCCATGGATCAGGACATACTTCCAGGACCGGTGCTCGAACACCGCGACAATCCCCATGCCCGCGGCTACCCATCCGGCGCCGGCCAGGAATCCCGCGGTGGCGCCGAACGCTGTCGTGGTCCCGGGCGCATTCAAAAACATGGCAAGGTTGACGGCCATCACCAGGCTCAGCACAAAGGCAATCAGGAAGCCCCTCGCTCCCGCCGCCGGCGGATCGGAAACAAACCCATTAGCACGCTTCCAGGCGGACCCCAGCACCACCGGCGAATACCACAGGCCGCCAATGACAAACGCCGATACGGATGCGGCAAGAATCGCCCAAACGTTCAATGTATGTAGATTCATCGGTCTCCTGACGGATCGCTGTCCACGGATCACCGGCCACTGTTTTTCGCTGAATCGCCAAATACTTTCTTCCAGTCGATTGGCCCGTCGACGAACCGCTTGTGCAGCGTCGCCATCAACTGCGCGTTTCCCGCGGTTAAGTACTCGTAGGCGCGGATCCACTCGTCGTCGCTTTTCCAGCCGGTCTGCGTGAGACGAACCACGGTCGTTGTTCCGCGCGCTTCAAACTGAAAGGTCGCCCTTGTCCGCTCCGCGCGCACGTGAGGGAACTTGTCGGGAGCCAGCGCCGACAGCACCATCTCTTTTTCCGGGATAAAGCTGACGATCGTCCCGCCACCCGTGCTTCCGCCCGGGAAGCGAGCGGTCCACTCTCCGCCGGGCCGCAGGTCGACAGTGGCCTCCGGGGTCAACCACGTGCTGAGCCCCTCGCTGGTGGAGAAGGCTCGCCACACCTCGCTCACCGGCGCGGGGACTTCGACTTCAATCACCAGCTTTTGTGGTGCGGAAACAGTGCTTGCCGTCCCGCTCTGAGCCGGCGCCGGGACCGGCAAAAGAACTGCCAAAACCGCATAGGCGGCTGTTGCTGTCAGGGTTTTCATGGTATTTACTTGATCATTCAAGTAAAATGGATTCTGGCAAGCCAAAGACCGCCTGTCAAGCACTTTCTTCCGGGACCATGTCGAAGAACACTAAATCCACCCGCGACCGCCTGATCGAATCGGCCCGCTATCTCTTCTGGGAGCGCGGCTTCGCCGGAACCAGCATGGCGGAGTTGCTGGCCCACGCCGAGGTCAACTCCGGAAGCTTCTACCACTTCTTCGACAGCAAGGAGGCTTTGCTGCGCGCGGTTCTGGAGGGGTATCTTCATCTGCTTCGGCCCATGGTCGTGGATCCGGCGTTTGCGGCGGTCCGCGAGCCGGTGGAACGCATCTTCGCGATCCTCGCCGGATATCGCCACCGCATTCTCGCCACCGGATGCCAATATGGCTGCCCGCTGGGGCGCCTCGCCCTGGAGATCGATCCGGAGAACGCTCCCGCCCACGCCCTGATCGCACAGAATTTCCAGGGCTGGATTGAAGCGGTGCGCGAGTGCCTGGAAGCGATGCGGCCTTCCCTGCCCCCTGACACCGACATCGACGCCCTGGCAACCTATGTTCTGGTGGTGATGGAAGGCGGAGTCATGCTGTCGCGCTCCTACCGCTCCGTGGAGCCGTTCGACCACGCTGTGGCACAGTTGCGGGAGCATTTCCGGTTGTTGGTGAACAAGGGCAGCAGCCCGGGCCCGGTCGCTCACCCCGAGCGAACCTCCGGGAAAGAGAAGAGTGCTCGGTGATGCATGAACCAGGAGCTTGGGAGGAATCTGCAGACTTCAGATGTTCAGTGATTGCACCCAGTGAGCGAATCCATGCCATGCCGCCGAAGGGCCGACGACGCGGGTGGTGATTTGCTCCATGAAAATCTGGAACCCACTTCCCCACAGCGTGGCGCGTTGAATCTTGTGCGTCGACCATAGATCGTAGGCCGCCAGAATTACGAGGAACATAGCCGTCGCGTAATGGGCTGCATATGGATCGTGGTAGAGAAACGAAACATGCCAGCGGAAGAACGCCGGGCCTGTGATTCCCGCCGTGGCGATCAAGATCAGGCGTTTGTGCGCTGCGGGATTTCTTCGCAAGGCGTAGGCCGACGCGGTCAGTACGGCGAACACCGACGCCTCGACAAATGTCACCACCAAAAATCCGAGGATCGCTTCTGAATTCGGAGCCGATTTTGCCCTCGCCATCGCATTGGAAGCAGTCAGGATCGCCATCACGACCATCAGGCAGGCCAGTATGAATCCTGCCACGCCTAACTTGCGATGCCACTGCACCTTTTTGGCTGAAACCAGCCCCGTCTGCACCAACAGCAGCAGCATCCAACTGGTGAAGACCGCACCATGAATGTGAACGATTGGACCAGGCAAAGGGGCGCGAAACCCTCCCGCAAGGTAGTAGGTCGGTGCAAAGCCAATCGCGACCACTGCAGTCAGCAGAATGACCATGGTCATGAAAAACTGCCGGTCATAGCGCCGCCCCGGCAAATTCGCTCGAACATCGCCGGGTTTGTTGACAGTAGTGGCCATCCGAACTCCTGACGTGAATCGGCGGTCGGGTATTCTGCTTGTTTTCCGACGGGTAAGTCAGGATCGAGTATAAGGGAGAAACCTGATCCCACAGAGAGAGGTTCCTTCGGCGGCACTCGGGAGTTCATGGCGTCGCCGATTGGGATGATGCGGAGTGGATCGCCGGTGCGACCAACTCCGCTCAGGATGGCAGCCCTTGACGGCAGCCGGACGTGGGCGGACCTGAATTATGGCGGGAGGGTCGCCGATTTACCGCGCGAAGAATTGCGCGATCATTCCGCTCCTGATCGCGCTCCTCACTCGTACCTGAGCGACTCGATCGGATCCAGGTTGGCGGCACGGATGGCAGGGATCATCCCGCTTACAAGGCCGGTGACGAACAGGATCGCGGTGGCCACGATCACCGAGACAGGCGAGATGATCAGCCGGATGTCGGCATCTTCGGCATGCAGCGCCATTTCACTGTAGAAGGGGATGCGCCCCACGCAGATCGACACAAGATATGCCAGCGCGATGCCGGCGATGCCGCCCACCGCGGTGATCGCCAGCGCCTCGGAGAGGAACTGGGTGAGGATATGGCGCCGCTTCGCGCCCAGGGCCTTCTCCACTCCGATTTCGCGCGTGCGCTGCTGCACCGAGACCAGCATGATGTTCATCAGTCCGATGCCGGCGATGCCCAGCGTGAGCGTCCCAACCATCGCCAGCAGAACCTGCAGTGCCAGGGAGAGGATCTTGAACTGGCTCAACTCGCTCATCAGATTGGCCACGTAAATCGCGTTGTGATCCGAAGGCCGGAAGCGGTGCGCCCCTCCCAGGGTCATGCGCAGGTTCTGCTCGATCATCTGATAATTGCCCTGGTAATTGAACCAGATGCCGTCCAGGTACTTGGTATCCGCCAGGTCGCTCATCGTCGAGAAGGGGATGTAGATCTGGCGGTTGCGGTCGCTCTCTTCGCCGCCTTCCTGCATCTTGGGGCTCAGCACGCCGACGATGGTGAACAGCACGCCGTTGAGGCGAATCGTCTGGCCCACCGCCCACTCGTTGGAAAACAGTTTCGTTTTCGATTCCGAACCAATCACGCAGACATGCGCGCGCTGCTCCTCTTCCTGCCGGTTAAAGAAACGTCCCTGGTCGGTATCGAGCTTCCAGATATCCTGAAACGTGCTGCGCACGCCATTCACGGCCCAGGTGTAGGAGTGCAGGTCGTTCTGCACCGTCACGTCTTTGTTGACCGTGGGCGAAATGTGATCGATTCCCGGCACGCTGGCTACAAGCCGGTCCACGTCGTCCATTGTGAATTGCACCTTGACGCCGGATTTCTCGCCGCCGGCCTGCTCGCTGGTGCGTCCCGGGAAGACGCCGATGATGTTGGTGCCCCACTGGGCGAAGATGGCTTCAATCGCGGCCTGGAAGCCGGCCCCGTAGGCCAGCAGCAAGACCACGGTGGCGATCCCCCACGCCATGCCCACCATGGTGATGGTGGTGCGGCGGCGGTTGTAAATCATCGCCTCCCAGGCCTGCGCGAGAATGGATTTCAGCATAAAACTCCAGTGATCAGGGGTCAGGGGTCAGGGGTCAAAGTTGTCAGTCGTCAGTTGTCAGTTGTCAGTTGTCAGTTGTCAGTGATTGGAAGCTGATTCGTCATTCCGTTGCTCGCTCATTCCCTTTTCAGGCTGAGCACTGATCCCTGATCCCTGATCCCTGATCCCTGATCCCTGAGATTGCATTACTCCTTTCGCAGCGCCTCCACCGGGTCGAGCATCGCGGCTTTGCTGGCAGGATAGAGTCCCGCAGCCACCCCGCAAAGCACCAGCGAGCCCAGCGCCAGCGCGGCCGACCAGGGCACCAGGCGCGGAGGATCCCATCCCGGCATCTTGCCGGTCAGGGCAATTTGCAACAGGGCCATCAGTCCGGCGGAAACCAGAATGCCGATCACGCCGCTTACCCCGGTCAGCAGCAGCCCTTCCCAGAAGAACTGCGCCAGGATGCTGCGCTCGGTGGCGCCGAGCGCTTTGCGCAGCCCGATCTCCGCGGTCCGCTCGCTCACCGATACCAGCATGATATTGATGATGCCCACCGCGCCCAGTCCCAGCGTCACGATGCCCACGCCGCCCAGAAACACGTCCATGGCGGTGAAGATGGCGCTCATCATCTTCATCTCCGTCACCAGGTCCCATTCCTGGAAAGCGTCCTTCATTGCGGGATCAAAGCCGTGGCGCGCGGCGATTACGCGATGGACCGCCGGCATGGCGGCGGAGGTGTCGCCCCGTTTGGCCGGCTGATACTGGATCGACGTCAGCGCTTCGCGCGCGATATTGTCCCCCTTCAGCAGGAAGAGTTCCTGCATCGTGGTGACGGGGATGTACACCTTCTGGTCGTCAAAGTCGTTGTTGCCGCGCGAAATCTTTTCCACCGCGCCGATCACGGCGAACTGGGTCCCGTTGATGGTCATGGTTTCGCCCATCATGGGGTGGCCCTTGAACAGCAGCAGCGCGGCCTTCGAGCCGAGCACTGCGACGCGGCGCCGTTCAGCCAGGTCGGCGTCGCTCAGGAATCGCCCCTCCGCCAGGGGAATAAAGCGAACCCGCGTATAGCTGGGATCTACGCCAATCACGTGGCTGGACGTGTTGCTCCACTGGCTCACTTCGTAGAGGTCGGATCGCGACAGTTCGACCGTGAGGTCGCGGATTTCGGGCAGGTGGCGAATGGCCGCGGCGTCACCCAGCGTCAACTGGTAAGGATGCATCCCCGTGTGCTGGTTGGCGACAGCGGGGATGGTCCCGTTCCACATCAACACCAGATCGTTTCCAAAGCGCGCCATGTTGCGGCGCTGTCCGGAACGAAAACCCTCGCCCAGGCCCACCAGGACCAGCAGCGACCCCACGCCCCATGCGATTCCGAACATGGTCAGAAAACTGCGCAGCTTGTTGGCGGCGATGGCCCGAAACACCTGTGCCAGAGTGTCCCCAAAGGTCTGCATGGCTCTTCAGTTCCCGGTTCCTGGTTCACCGTTCCTGGTCGCTTGTTAGACGATTCGAGTCGCGGTTTCGGGCTTGCCACCTGCTGAATTCCGGCAGGATGGAAGGCCTGCAGGTATTTACGTTTCGGCGCTGCCGATAGTTCCGCGGAAAGACCGAATCGGGAGAAGGCGGGACGCGCGTGATACAGTGACTGGTTTGAAAGCCATCCAACCGAGACGAGTTGAAATGAACATGAAATGCAGTTGGCCGCGAGCTTTGGTAAGTTCCGCGCGAAGTTGCCTGATGGCATTCGCTGTTCTTTTCTCCGCCATGCTGGCCGCCGGCCAGCAGAGGCCCCCGGCCGTGCCCTTGATCGCCCACGACCCCTATTTCAGCATGTGGTCGATGGCCGACCACCTGACCGATGCCGACACCGTCCATTGGACGGGAAAGCGGCAGCCGCTCCATGGCCTGATGCGGCTCGATGGAAAGGACGGGAAAACATATCGGTGGATGGGCGCCGAACCGGAAGACGCGCCCGCAATGGAGCAAACCGGACTCGAGGTGACGCCGACCCATACCGTCTATGAATTTGCGGCGGAGGGGGTGAACCTGAGGGTGGAGTTCTTTACCCCCGCGCTGCCCCACGACCTGGATGTTCTGTCGCGGCCGGTGACCTACCTCACGCTGACCGCGAGCGATACAGGCGGTCACGACGTGGCGCTGCTGCTCGATGTCGATCCGGTGATCGCGGTGAACTCGCCCGACGAACCGGTGACGTGGGGGCGGTCGTACGCGAATGGACTGAACATTCTGAGCGTGGGGTCGCGGGATCAGCGGGTTCTGAACCGGCCCGGGGATGACGTGCGGATCGACTGGGGGTATTTCCGGATCGGACTGCCTTCTTCGCAGGAAGGAGAGATCCAGACGGCGCCCGACGTGCTCGAGAATTTCGCCCAATACGGCGTGATCTCTTCCGAAGACGATCTGAACATGCCGAAGCGGCCCCGGGACGGAGCGGCGCACCTGGCCGTGGCATTCATGTTGGGGCACATGACCGCACCCGAAACGCGGCACCTGCTGCTGGCCTACACGGAGCCCTTCAACATCGAGTACCTGAACCGGAAGCTCGTGCCATATTGGCAGCGCAATGGACAGACCGTCGAGGAAATGCTGGGCGCGGCGGCGGGCGACTACGCAACCCTCGAGGAGCGCGGAAAGCGCTTCGACGAAGAGCTCAAGGCCGACCTCGAAAAAGTCGGCGGCAAGGCCTACGCGCAACTGGCCATTCTTGCCTACCGGCAAACGCTCGCCGCGCACGGATTTGCCGCCGACATCGACGGCACGCCCATGCTTTTCCCCAAGGAGAATTTCTCCAACGGCTGCATCTCCACGGTGGATGTGCTTTACCCCTCGGCGCCGTTTTTCCTGTTCTTCAATCCGCTGCTGCTCCAGGCACAGCTCAAGCCGGTCCTCGAATACGCCGCCCTGCCGCGCTGGAAATGGCCTTTCGCCCCGCACGATCTGGGCACCTATCCCCTGGCCAACGGCCAGGTGTACGGCGGCGGCGAACGCACCGAAAAAGACCAGATGCCGGTGGAAGAGAGCGGGAACCTGCTGATCCTGGTCGCGGCCATGGAGCGCGAATTGGGCACTTGGGACTTCGCCCGCCAGTACTGGCCGCAATTTACCAAGTGGGCCGAGTACCTGCGCGACAAGGGCCTCGATCCCTCGAACCAGCTCTCGACCGATGACTTCGCCGGGCACCTGGCGCACAATGCCAATCTTTCCATCAAGGCGATTGAGGGTCTTGCCGCCTATGCCGAAATGGCGCGAGGCGTGGGCAAGGACGATGTGGCCGCCGACTACGCGCGCACGGCCAAAGACATGGCGTCAAAATGGCAGCAGATGGCTCTCGATGGCGACCACTACAAGCTCGCGTTTGACCGCACCGGCACCTGGAGCCAGAAATACAACCTGGTGTGGGACCAGATCCTCGATTTCAAACTCTTCCCTGCCTCGGTTCGGCAGACGGAAATCGCCTTTTACCTGAAGCACCCGAACCGCTTCGGGCTGCCGCTGGACAACCGCAAGTCCTACACCAAGCTGGATTGGGAGATCTGGACAGCCACCCTGGCCGAAAACCCGGCGGACTGGAATGCGCTGATCGATCCCATCGGGCACTGGATCAACGAGGGCCCCACCCGTGTCCCTCTCACGGACTGGTACGACACCAAATCGGGGAAGCAGGAGGCTTTCCAGGCGCGCTCGGTGGTGGGCGGCGTCTATATCAAGGCCCTGGCCGATAAAACGCTGGCCGCCAAATGGAGCAACCTCCAGAACCCGTAATGTTTACCCTGGCTCTTCAGCCGCCATTCAAACGCCATTAACATTGGCCGTTCACAATCATCCGTGGCATCAAAAGCCGCAAGGGAGCGATTCGTGAAAAAGACATTCCTGGCTGTTTGCTTGTTGGCGTTGGCTTTGGGCGCGGCGCGTGCACAGAAGATTACCGGCGCCGGCGCGACCTTTCCCTATCCCATTTACTCGAAGTGGTTCAGCGAATACAGCGCGGCCCATCCCGGCGTGGAAGTGAACTATCAGCAGATTGGCTCGGGCGGCGGCATCCAGCAGGTGACCAAAGGACTGGTGGACTTTGGTGCATCCGACATGCCGATGAAGGACGACCAGCTGGCCGCATCGCCCGTCAAGCTCATCCACATCCCCACGGTCCTGGGTGCGGTCGTGCCCATCTTCAATGTGCCCGGCGTTGACGACATCAAGTTCACAGGGGACGTGCTGGGCGACATCTACCTGAACAAGATTCAGAACTGGAACGACAGCCGCATCGCCAAGGACAATCCCGGCGTGAAGTTTCCTGACCAGAGGATCATCGTGGTGCGCCGCGCCGAGGGCAGCGGCACCACCTTCATCTGGACCGACTACCTGAGCAAGGTCAACAAGGATTGGAATGACGGTCCAGGCAAAGGGAGCGCCGTCAACTGGCCGACCGGCGTGGCCGGCAAAGGCAATGAAGGCGTGGCGGGACTGGTGCGGCAGATGCCCGGGAGCATCGGCTATGTCGAGTTGATCTACGCGCTCCAGAACAAGATCAATTTCGGCGAAGTGAAAAACTCCGCCGGCAATTTTGTGAAGGCCTCCATCCAGGGCGTCACCGATGCCGCCGGCAGCCTGAAGCAGATGCCCGCCGATTACCGGGTTTCGATCACCAACGCTCCGGGTGCGAACTCCTACCCGATCTCCAGCTTCACCTACCTGCTGATCCCGACCACCGGCGGCGATGCCGCCAAGCGCAAAGTGCTGAAAGACATGCTCAGCTGGTGCATCAAGTCGGGCGAGGGCGAGGTTTCGACGCTTTCCTTCGCGCCATTACCGGAGGGCCTGCAGCAGAAAGTCCTGAACACTGTCTACGCGCTTCAGTAGCCGAAAGTGAGTTTTTGTTTGACTCGGAACCATTCCGTGCCCCGCACTCGCGATTGAATTCTGTCGCGCGTGCGGGAGCCACTGGCCGCTGCCCGACCGCGAAAATCCAACATAGGGAACTGCAATGTTCCGCTAACTCGATGCTGCGATCCTGACCCTGGCGCCAGGCGAAGGGGAAGAACCTGCTTTTGCGGGCCCCCATGCTCCCTGTCACGCCCGCTGCCTGTCCTCCGCTCGCTCCGCGATCAGCCGCTCCACCAGGGACAACAATGTCTCCCCCGTGCGGGGAAAGACAAACATCGCCGCCTTCGCATCCCAATCCAACTTGAAGCTGGTCGACAGCGCCGAGATCCATATCTGGCGCACCGGCGTGTTGGGAGTAATGACGAACTTGCCCGGCGGAGCCTCGAACAGAACGTTCAGAACTCCATTCTGTTCTTCCACTTCGAAACCGGCGTCCTCGTCTTCCTCGCGCTCGATCAGGACCTTTTTCAAGGCATCCAGCGCGCTCTCCGCGGTGTGGCGGAACTCGGGTTCGTCCATCATTGCCCCAGTGTAGCAACTGGCTGTCTGATCCCGCCGCCGGGCCTCCTGTCGCCTCGGACCATTTTGTTTTATGGATCAACCACTCGCAACCCGCTCTGCATCTATCCACTCAGCATCGCCGACGTGGGATGTAAATGAGCGATGAAAACATGCGGACGCCGGCAGCGCCGCCATTTCCGGAGGACCTCAGAAACCGAACCTCGGATCGTTACTCTATTGGTTAAAACTCCCATTTTCGCCCGTTTTTGTTCGGTAATTCACCGGAAGCTCTCCGATTCTTCACCAGGCTTGGTGCAGACTTCTGGCGTACCCCACATTCAGTCCACAGGAGAGTGCGGGATGCGTGTGCTCTGGGTGTTCCTCGGAATCCTTCCGGCCGCCTCGGGCCTTCTCTGGGCTCAGCCCTCTGAAGCCGCCCGGCAACTGGTCCGCGAGGTCGTTTACAACGAACTGCAGGACCACGATACGCACGGCTACTGGCGCTACTGGATCCAGCAGCGCGTTCAGAACGGCACCCAGCTGGAAAACCAGGTCGAAACGGCCGACGGCCCCATTACCCGAATCGTCCAGGCGAATGGTCAACCCCTTGCCCCGCGCGCTCAGGATGCGGAGCAATCCCGGCTGGATCATCTTGTGAATTCACCCCTGGCGCGTGCTGCCCATCGACGCGCCTACCTCGAGGATGAAACTCGGATTCGGGGAATATTCGCGCTCCTGCCGGATGCGTTTCTCTATCAGTTTGTGGCCGTGGAAAACGGATGGCGGCATCTGCATTTTCAGCCCAACCCGGGGTTCGCTCCCCATTCCATCCAGTCGCGCATTTTTCATGCCATGAGCGGCGACATCTGGCTCGACGCGCGCATGAAGCGCCCCGTGCGCCTGCAGGGCCATCTGGACGACAACGTCGACTTCGGCTTCGGCCTGCTCGGCCGGCTCGACAGAGGCGGCTGGTTCCTCATGCATCGGGTGCAGGTCAGCCCCACGGAGTGGAAGACTCAACAACTGGAAATTCATATGAGCGGCCGCGCCATGCTATTCAATACCATCGCCCGCCAGACCAGTGAACTTCGCGGGGGCTTTGCCGCCGTTCCCGCGGGTATCAACCTGGCACAGGGCATGCGCCTGCTGGAACAACCCGACCCACGCTCCGGGCCCAACACCGTCGCCCGCGTCTCCCCCGTGTCCCTCTCCACCCGCCGTTGAGAAAACGGGCGATTCGTCGGTAGCGTGCAGAACGCTGACCACTGATCACTGTTTCTTGACCCTCGAACCGTTCCAGGGTTCATACTCAAGGCACGATGGTCAGGAGACTCCCCGTCGGCGCGTTGACGACCGGGCGATTAGCCGCCGCCACCGGCGTAAGCGCGGACACCATCCGGCACTACGAAGAACTGGGGCTGCTGGCAAAGCCGATACGCACCGATTCGGGATACCGCCTTTACACCGCGGAATGCGTGCCCCGTGTCGCCATCATCCGTTGCGCCCTGAAGGCCGGGTTCAGCCTGCGAGAACTCGCCGGAATCTTCAAGGAACGTGATGCCGGCGGAGCGCCGTGCCGGCGCGTCGCTGCTCTGGCAACAGAAAAGATAGATGGGCTGGAGAAAAAGATCCTCGAACTTACACAGTTGCACGACTGGCTATTAGGCACCGTGGACCGCTGGGAGACGCGATTGCGGCAAACACCGCCCGGAAAGCGGGCACACCTCCTTGAGTCCCTGGAGAACGGTCGCGGCGTGGCCGAAAGGAAGGATCGATGAAAGCTCTCCACTTGATATTCGCTGCGTCTCTCGGCTCTCTGAGCACACCGTGCACGATTCATGCGCAGGAAACAGACCCGCCCGGGCCACACGCGGCAGGCGTCGACAACCGTGGCGATCACGCCATGGGCTTCTCCCATGAGGCCACGGCACACCACTTTATCCTGCTGCCCGACGGCGGAACGATTTCCGTGGAAACCAGGCTTGAACACGATCACGCCACGCGCGACCAGATTCGCGCGCACCTGGGGCATATCGCCGCGCTCTTCCGCACAGGCGATTTCGATATTCCCATGTTCATCCACGACCGCGTGCCACCCGGCGTGCCGATGATGAAGGCAAAGGGTGAGGCTATCAGCTACACCTATCAAAAGACCGAACGCGGCGGTCGAGTGCGCATCGAGACAACCGATCCTGACGCTCTCAACGCCGTTCACGAATTCCTCGTTTTCCAGATCCAGGACCACCGGACAGGAGATCCGGTGACGATAGGGAACAGGAATTAGGAATTCATCGGGAAATCGTAACCCCCGGAACCCCTCCGTTCCTCTTCCCTGTTCCCTGCCTTTCTCACGCCCACGTTCATCGCCCCCTGGGCCCATGCGGCCAGTTACAGGGCGCAGCCCGTCCGTGGCAGGTCACGCATCCACCCCTTGCCTCATCCAAGCTCTCAGGGTGTAGTGTCTATCGTGCAGGGCGTGGCAGAAGCACTCTGGTGGAGGGAAATGATGGAATCCAATCGCATGGCTCGCCGTGACTTCCTCAGAACCGCCGCAACCACCGCCGGCGCCGTCGCTGCCGGGCGCTTGGTGCATGCCACCGAGCCGCCACCCGTACCCATCCGCCCGCTGGGCCGCACCGGCGAGCGCGTCTCGTGCATCGGTTTGGGTGGCTATCACATCGGCCAGGCCAAACTCTCCGAACAGGACGCGATTCAGCTCGTCCGCCAGGCCGTCGACCGCGGCATCACTTTCCTCGACAACTGCTGGGACTACAACGACGGCGTCAGCGAGGACCGCATGGGAAAGGCGCTGGGCGACGGCTACCGCAACAAGGCGTTCCTGATGACCAAGATCGATGGGCGCACCAAAAAATCCTGCAGCGACCAGATCGACCAATCGCTCCAGCGCCTGCGCACGGACCACGTTGACCTGATGCAGTTCCACGAAGTCATTCGCCTTGAAGACCCCGACCGCATCTTCTCCGAAGGCGGCGCCATGGAAGCCATGCTCGAAGCGAAGAAGGCCGGCAAAGTGCGCTTCATCGGCTTCACCGGCCATAAAGACCCCTATGTGCATCTGCGCATGCTCGACCACGCGCGCCGCCACGACTTCCACTTCGACGCCGTGCAGATGCCCCTCAACGTGATGGACGCGCACTTCCGCAGCTTCACCCACGAGGTTCTGCCGGTCCTCAATCGCGAAGGAATCGCACCGCTCGGCATGAAGTGCTTCGGCGACAACTTGATTCTCCAAAGCAACACCGTCAAGCCGATGGAGTGCCTGCACTACTGCCTGAACCTTCCCATCGCCGTGCAGATCACCGGCATCGACAGCCCGCAGATCCTCGACCAGGCCATCGAGGCCGCCGGCACGTTCAAGCCGCTGTCGCAAGCCGAAGTCGCCGGCATCCTGGAACGCACCAAATCCGCCGCGCTCGAAGGCAAGTTCGAGCAATTCAAAACCTCGTCTCATTTCGACGGCACGGCGCACAACCCGCAGTGGCTGGGCTGATTCCACGCAGAATTCAGGCTTATCGATACACCTGCTGCTTGACCACCACTCGAACGGTGCTGACCAGGCCGCAATACCGCCCTTCGAGAGTAGACTCCCCTTCCCGTATCGCTTCGACCTGCCCGTCATGCAGGCGGATCACTGGTTCCTGATCGACGACCCGGTACTGGACGAATCGCCAGTCGAGGGGAATGGGAAAGGTGATCCCCTCATATTTTGCCGAAGGCTCCAGGAACGCCGACCTCTGATTCTTAAACGTCAGCACACGCATGTCATGCTTGTCGGCATGGAATTGCGCCGGCGGAGTTTCAGGCGGTTCCACATCGAGCTTCACGCTCTTCATCGCAAATGCGCCGTCCTCAAAGCGCACCATGAAATCCGCTTTGATTTCGCCCAGCCGCATCGGACGCACTTCGACAGCGCGAACGTCTCCTTCCCGGGCAGTAACCTTTACCTTGGCTCCGCTATCGGGAATCTCTCCTAGATCGTTTGCCTGCTCCACGATAACTTCTTTCACCTCTCCGGAAGCCACGTGGATCAGTACCTGGTTAGGAACCGCAAGCTGCAACTTGTGGTCCGGCTCCTCGATTTTCACTCTGCTGTCGTCGCGGCGGTCGACAACCTCGGCCGACTGCGCGGCCCCGACCAACGGCGAGGTCTGAAGGTGGCGGCCTGAAATCGCATCCGCGCCCAGCACGAGGCAGAAGGCGCAAACTAAAACGGAAATTGCGGCTTTCCCGATCATGGGAGTGGAGTGTACACCACAACGCTGCAGCAGCCCCAGGAAGGAAATGATGGGCCCCGTCCGATTGAGTATCGACACCGAAGATGCGCGGCCCAGTCCGTCAAACCGGCTTATCGCTCAAGAACGGCTCCGCCTTCAGCGAGCCGTCGCGCTGCTTCACCAGCATCTGCACCTTGCCCTCGGCCTCATCCAGTTCCTTTTTGCAGGCCGCGGAAAGGCCCACGCCCTCCTCGAACAGTTTGAGCGAGTCCTCCAGCGCGAGGTCGCCCTTTTCCAGTTGCTCGACGATGGTTTCCAGCTTCTTGACCGATTCTTCAAACGATGCCATGCATTTGCTCCGCGGGGGTTGCCTCGGTTTGCGGAAGCACGCTGGCGATCACTTCCGCCGCCGCGGTGTAGCGGCCGAACGGCGCGGCTACCTGCACCCCCTGCACCATGGGACCCACCGCCTCCAGCATCTCCTGCGCGATCCGGATGCCCTCATGGCGCGCCGCATCGGGCGTGTTGGCCTGGGCCATGCGCAGCATGATCTCTTCGGGCATCGAGACGCGCAGATCGTTTTTCATGAACTCCGCATTGCGCAGGCTGGTCAGCGGCCAGATGCCGGCGATCACCGGGATGCGAAACTCCTCGATGCGCCGCAGGAAATCCTCCAGAAGCCGCAGGTCAAATACTGGCTGCGTGATCGCGTACTCGGCGCCCGCCTCCACCTTGTACTGGAAGCGCCGCAGCTCGTGCTCGATATCGGGCACCCCGGGATTGGCCGCCACGGCGATGGTGAAGTTGGTGCTGGCCCCGATGGAATTCGACCCGATGTCCAGCCCGTGATTCAGGCGCTTCACGATGTTCACCAGCCCGATGGCGTCCACATCAAACACCGCGGTCGCATCGGGATAGTTGCCCAGCTTGGGCGGATCGCCGGTGAGGCACAGAATGTTGTGCAGCCCTATGGAGGACGCGCCCAGCAGGTCCGACTGAATGCTGAGAATGTTGCGGTCACGGCAGGTGTAGTGCAGCACCGTCTCGATCCCGGTGTGCTGCTGGATCTGGATGCACAGGCTCTGCGCGCTCATGCGCGCCGAGGCCCGCGGCGAATCGGGAACGTTGATGGCGTGCACGCCCAGTTGCGCGAGCAGGCGCGCGCCCTCGATCTCCTTGCTGCAATCGATGCCGCGCGGAGGCACGATCTCCACCAGGGTGATAAACGTATCCTGCGCCACCAGCGCCCCGATGCGGGAGCGATGCGCCAGTTCCATCGGCGGCGTTTCGGTGGAAAGCGTGATGCGCGCGCCGCCCTCCGAAACCCGGGCCTGGGCGTCAATGGCGCGCATGGCCGAGCGCATGGCGCGGGTGTGGTTCGGGGTCGTCCCGCAGCAGCCGCCCACAAACTGCGCCCCTGCCGCGATGGCCTTGCGCGCGAAGCTGGCCATATACTCCGGGGAGCACAGATAGATATTGCGCCCTTCCACGGCGCGCGGCATGCCCGCGTTGGGCATGGCGGCGATGGGCAGCGTGGTGGCGGTGCGCATGGCCTCCACCGCGGTCAGCACGGTGGCCGGGCCGGTGGAGCAGTTCACCCCCACGGCGTTTGCCCCCCACTCGGTCAACAGCGCGGCGGCCTGCTGCGGCGACGAACCGTCGAGGCAATTGCTGTCGTCGTCCACCGTGACCATGGCCATCACGGGCAGATCGGGCGCGGCCTCCTGGGCGGCGGCCAGCGCTTCGCGCGCTTCGTTCAACGCCGGCATGGTCTCGACAACGATCAGGTCGGCGCCGGCTTCGGCCAGCGCGCGGATCTGCTCCACGAACGCTGCCCGCGCTTCGTCCAGGCCCGTCTTGCCCAGCGGCTCCAGGCGCACCCCCAAAGGCCCAACCGAGCCCGCCACCCATGCCTCGCCGGCCTGCTTGTCCTTGAAGTGCGCGACCGCCTGCCTGGCCAGAAGAACGCCGGCCGCATTGATCTCCGCCACCTTGCCGGAAAGCCCATGGCGCGCCAGGCGAAAACGATTGGCGCCAAACGTATTGGTTTCGAGGATCTCCGCGCCCGCCTGCAGGTACTCTTCGTGCACGGAGAGAATCAGGTTGGGGTCGGAAAGATTCAGTTCGTCATAACACCGATTGATAAAGACGCCGCGCCCATAAAGAACTGTGCCCATGGCGCCATCGGCGAGCACAGGCCGGTTTTCGAAGATTTCGGCGAGAGTTGCCATTCTTCAATCATCGTATCGTATCGCCAGTCCGCAGGGCGTCCCGACCCGCACGCGCGAAGTTTTGAAAGAGCATGACTTCCAGCCTGCCATGAGCGAAGTCGAAGGATGCCGATAACCCCTCAGAATAAACGCGGGCTTGATTGCCCCTGAGGGCTGCTCTCTATCCGACGGGATGTTTAGAAAACGGTTTCCCGCCGAAAGCCTCCGTCCGCCGGCGGGATTCTCATCTCAAATCTCAGAAGGTGATTGCCTTCTGCAACGGAAGGTCCCGGGACGATCCGCCGACCCGGATGACATATTCCCCGGGCGGCAGTTTCCACGAATCCAATGCTTCATCAAAAATGCTCAGGCGATCTTTGCTGACCGGAACACTCACCTGTTTCGATTCGCCGGGAGACAGGTCGACCTTGGTCCAGCCTATAAGGCGATTGGGCGGCTCCCCGGCGGACTCCGGCAGCGATGCGTACACCTCCGCCGTCTCCCGGCCCGCGCGCTTCCCGGTGTTCTTCACTGTGAACGAGACCGTGGTGGACTCGCCCGGCGTCACGGTCAGTCCCGAATAAGCGAAGCTGGTGTAGGAGAGTCCAAACCCAAACGGGAACAGGACCGCCTTCTTTTCCGCGTCATACCACTTGTAGCCCACCTTCAGGCCTTCGTCGTAGTTCACATCGAACCACGGCCCGATGCCCATCGCCATGCCGATCATCCCCGGGGCGCCGGGAAGCTTCGGCAGGGGGTGGTCCGCATCCGCCTTCGGCGGACCGGTGTGAACAGGACGGGGCAGATCGGCCTCGTTCCTGGGAAAGGTCAGCGGAAGTTTTCCGGACGGGTTCACATCGCCGAAGAGGAGGTCGGCAATGGCCTCCGAACCGCGAATCCCCGGATACCACGCTTCCACCACGCCCGCCACCTTATCAATCCAGGGCATCAGCACGGCGCCGCCCGTCTCGAGCACCACGATCGTGTGCGGATTGGCCGCCGCCACCGCTTCAATCAGCGCATCCTGCTTATCCGGCAGCGAAAGATCCTTCAGATCCATTCCCTCCGATTCGTGCTGCACGGCAAACACGATCGCCAACTGGGAATTCCTGGCCAGGGCCGCGGCCGCCGCAGGGTCCGCGCCGGAATCGAATTTCACCACCGCGCGCGGCGCCTTGGCCTCGATTCCCTTCAGCGGCGCCGAACGATGGTAGACCTCGATCAGCATGAAGCTGGCCAGCAGGTTCTTCATCACCTCCGGAGGAGGCGGAACCGCGTTGCCGCCCGCCGGCGACACCTGCGACGATCCCCCGCCCGACATGACGCCTGCATCCGCATGCCCGCCGATCACCGCGATCGTGTTTACGGCCGAAGCGCTCAACGGCAGCAGGTTGCCTTCGTTCTTCAACAGCACTGCCCCGCGCTCTTCGGTCTTCTGCGCCACTTCGAATCCGCGTATCACGTCCGGAGACTCCGGCTGCGGCGGATCATCCACAATGCCCGAATCAAATTCCGTGCGCAGGATGCGATGCACCATGTCGTTGAGCCGGTCCATGGGCACCTCGCCGCTTTCCACGGCCTTCTTCAGGGGTGCGCCAAACGAGTCGTTGCCGGGCATCTCGATATCGAGACCGGCCAGCGCGGCCTTGGCCGTGCTTTGCGTGCCTCCCCAGTCCGACACCACGAATCCCTTGAATCCGAAATCCTTCTTCAGCACCTCGCTGAGCGTGTACTGGTTTTCGCAGGCATAAGTCCCGTTGATCCGGTTGTAGGAGCACATCACGGCGCCCGCGCCCGAATCGTTCAGCGCAATCTGAAAGGCCAGCAGGTCGCTTTCGCGCATAGCGCGCTTGCTGATGATGGAATTGACCACGATCCGGCCGGCATCCTGGTCGTTGACCGCATAGTGCTTCAGGTCGGTGATCAGGTGCAGGTCCTTCTCCGCTTTCAATTCCTGGCCTGCCAGCGTGCCGGCCAGCAGCGGGTCCTCGCCTTTGTACTCGAAAGTGCGGCCGTCGCGCGGCTCGCGAATCATGTTGATGCCCGAGCCCAGCGACATGTTGAAACCCATGGCCCGGACCTCGTGCCCGATCATGGTGCCGATCTCATAGGACAGCGCCGGATCCCATGCGGCCGCCATGGCCTCCGCCGAGGGCAAGGCAGTCGCGTATCGGCCCTTGGTCCCCGCTCCCGAGACGCCCTCCACGCAATCGGTCATCTGCAGATCGGGAACACCCAGCCGCGGCACGCCGGGAATGAAGCCGAGGGCCGTGATGGCGCGAGTCCCGGGCCCCGATTCCGGCGCAGCAAAGATGGCCTGCCAGCCCAATCCGTGCAGAAGCTGGACCTTCTCGTCCAGCGTCATCTCTTTCACCACCAGGTCGGCGCGCTGGTCGGCGGAGAGACTCTTGTCCGACCACGGATAGTGCTTGGCAGGCGTCATTCCGGGAAGCTGGGCGAAACCCCCAATTCCAGACAAAAGCGCGGCCGCAACAACAGCCAGACAAGCAAAGCGTTCTTTCATGGCATGACCTTTCTGGGGATTTCCGGTACCGAACAGACTAAATGACCGGTCCGGCAAAAAAGCCAGATAGAACTTTGAAGATCAGCCCTGCTCCGGATCGATCCGCGCCCGGCGCTACCCTTACACCGCCACGCCCGTCCATCATTCTGCGCATCAGATTTTCGGTTCTGGTCCCCGGCGGTGTCCCGGGCGGCACCCTGAGACTCGGGCCGTTTCGTACCCGTATAATGACTTTCGACACCGCTTTTTCCGTAAACCATTGAACTTGTTCACCGCGCCCGCGCCCCGTCGTTGCGGCGCTTTCCGCCGAGGTAAGGGATTTTGAATCAGAGAAGTCTTTGGTTGAGCGCCGCCGGCGCCCTCATCATTGCAGCCATACTGGCAGGTTGTGGCAAAACCACCTATTTTGCGGGCCGCCCCCTGCCGCCCAGCGGGTTGATCAACCGCGTGATGATCGCCGTCCAGAATCCCAGCGCCTTCGCCAAGGGTGCGCTGGAGATCGTCGACGGCTATTACGACATTCGCTCCAGTTACAACGGCAAGACGGGAAGCTTCTCCATCTCCGGCTTCTCCGGGGCGCTTCCGATCACCATTCAGAACATGCCCGAAGAGGAAGCGGGGGCGGTGTACGGCTTCGGCGACGGCAGCCTCACCTCCATCAGCTACTCCAAGGAGAACACCAACGGCACGCAGTCGGGCCTGAACGGAATGTCGTCCAGCATCTTCACAACGCGCAACCAGCTCTATGCCTTTGCCGCCAACCAGATCGCCCACGTATTCACGGTGCTGGACAAGGTCTCCGGTACGACGACCGCGCTGAGCCTGCCGGGCGTTTACCGGGTCAGCGTGAACCCGGGCGGCACGGTGGCCATGGCCTTCGTCCAGAATTCGAACTATATCTACTACACCCTCAAGCTGAACGCCACCCAGACCATCGCTTTCTCCGGCGGATCCGGCACCTGGCCCGGAGCGGCCGTCGACTGCGAGCCGCTCAATGCGCCCAACTGGTGCCTGTTCCAGGTTCAGAGTCCCGACAAAGTGGACGGCTACGGGATGTATTACGGCGCTCCCCTGGCGTTCGACCGGCCCATCAAGGCAGTCTTTTCCAACGACGGCGGCACGGCGTACGTCCTGAATTGCGGGCCCGAGTGCGGCGGCGGCGCGGCCTCGGTTTCCCAGCTTCCCACCGGTCCGATGATCTTCCAGATCAACCAGCAATCGGGAAAGTTCCCCGCCACGGGAACCGTCCCCACGCTGGCCATCCCGGGTGGGGCCAGCAATGCGCTGGTCGCTGGAACCATCATGTATGTGATCGGGCAATGCCAGTCCGCCGGGCTATCCTCGGGCGGTCAGCCGCAATGCGCCACTCCTCCGCTCACCACGGACGGCCTTTTCACCGGCAATCTCACGATCGTGAACCTGAGTGCCAATACCGCGGGCAGCCCCATCTCCGTTAGCGATGGCGCGCCCGGCGCGCCCAGCCGGATCCTCATGGCCGATGACGACACCCTCTGGATCGGGTTTACGAAGTGCACCAACGGGGAGCGCTTTGCCAAAGGCCTGGATTATGGCTGCCTGACCATGTTCAACACGTCTTCGAATACCGTGACTATGCTGGAGCCCTACACCGGTGACCTGACCGGCATTGCCGACGTCGAAGGGCTGCACAAGATCTATGTCGCCGAGGGCGGCCAGGTGCACATCTACCACACTACGAACGGCACGGAAATCGACAACCAGTATGTTGCCGTCACCGGCACCGCCTGGGACGTAGCCTACATGGATGCCAAGAGCGACGCGAACAACACCGTGTACTGAGCGGAGCCGGCGGAGTCAGCGGGACAAGTGGAGCATCCGGCTGGCTCCGCTAACTCCGCCCAGCCACGCTTGACCACCATGCCCTCCACCCATCTAACTGACGGCTGCACCGCCGACATTCTCGCCATCGCCGCGCACCGCGACGACGTGGAGCAGACCTGCGGCGGATCCCTGCTGCGCATGGCGGCGCGCGGCCTGCGCACCGCGATTCTCGACTTGACGCGGGGAGAAGCGGGCACGCGCGGCACCGCGGACGACCGCGCCCGCGAAGCGGAGGAAGCCGCGCGGCTCCTCGGCGTGGGTTGGCGGCAGGCGCTTGACCTTCCCGACGGCGCCATCGAAAACACCTTCGAGAATCGACTCAAGATCCTGCGCGTGGTGCGCGAACTGCGCCCGCGCGTCGTCATCCTGCCCTACTGGCGGGCGCGCCATCCCGACCACGCCATCGTTGCCCCGCTCGGCTACGACGCATGTTTTCTCTCCGGCCTGGCGAAGATCGAGACGGGAACAAAACCGCATCGCCCTTTCAAGATCGTTTACGCCAGCCTCTACGCCGATGTCCGCCCCAGCTTTATTGTCGACATCACGCCCTTCATCGAGCAGCGCCATGCCGCCCTGATGGCTTACCGCTCGCAATATGCCAACCAGGCTGCCGGCAGCGCGCTTTTCGTTCCCGAAGAAGAAATCCGCGAACGCACCTTCGCCGAGGCCCGCCACTACGGCCTCCTGGCCGGCGTCAAGTATGGCGAGCCGTTTGTCCAGAAGGAACTCGGCCTGGTCGATGACCTCACGCTGCTGCCCGTGCAATCGCTGTAGACGTCATCCATAAATGAAGGCATACTCCCGTTCCCTATTCCCTATTCCCTGTCCCCTGCTTCTTCATTCCGCCCGCAACGCCGTCACCGGGTTTACCGCCGCCGCCCTGCGTGCGGGAATGATGCTCGCCAGCAAGCCGCAAGCCGCAAGCGCCAGCACCGACCCTCCCAGCACCAGCGGGTCCCATCCCTTCACCTGGTAAAGCTGCGTGGCAATGAGCCGTGCGCACCCGATCGACACGGGAATCCCGATCAGCAGCCCGATCACGATCTGCACAAATGCGCCCCGAAGGACCATGCCGATCACATTCCAGCGGCTTGCCCCCAGCGCAATGCGCACCCCGATCTCGCTTGTGCGCCGCTCCACTCCATACGCCGTCACGCCGTACAAACCGACTGCCGCCAGCGCCAGGGCCAGTAAGCCAAACAGCCCGGTCAACTGCGCCACGCTGCGTTCCTGATCCAGCCGGTCGGCTACCTGCAGCTGCATCGATCGCATGCGGATCAGGGTCAGATTGGGATCGACCTCCGCGAACGCCCGTCGCACCTGCGCCTCGAGACCGGCCGTGCTCCCCCGAACCTGCAATACTGCCGCTTCGATCAGGTGGGTGCGGTCGTCGACCATCTGCGCCATCGGTATGTCGTAGTGCGCGTGCTGCGCCAGGGGCACGAAGAACAGCGGCGGCCGCCATTGCCCGATCGGATCGGTGTAGTTGGCCGTGCGCACCACGCCGACGATCTCGAACGTCCCGCTGTACCGCGCATCGGTCAACCCAAAATGCGCACCGATCGGGTCTTCTCCGGGCTTGAAGAATTTGTGCACAAAGGCTTCGTCCACCACCACGATATTCCGCGTTGCGGCGGTGTCCTGATCGGTGATGCTGCGCCCCCGCAGGATGTGCTGGCCCATGGCTTCGAGATAACCGGGGCCGACATGATCCCACGACGCCACATTCTGTTCCCCGCGGGTCACGTCCACCTGCGGCTGGCCCTGGCGCACGATGATCTCGCCCCAGTTGTCGGTGAACGGAGTGTACTGGGCCAGCGAAGCACTCTGTACGCCGGGAATGCGCGCCAGCCGCTCCTGCAGGGCGCGATACGTCGCATCCAGTTTCTCCGCCGAGTAGCCGCCGAATGGCGCGTTCACGGAAAGACTGACGCGATGATCGGTTTCAAATCCGAAGTCCTGGTTTTCGATCTTCATCAAGCTGCGCGTCAGCAGCCCCGCGCCGGCAAGCAGCACCACCGATAACACGGCCTGCACCACCACCAATGACTTCTGGGGAAGCGAACGGCTGTCGCGCGTGGTGCGATTGGCGCCGTGCAGCGTCATCGCCGGGCTGGCATGGGAGGCGAACCACGCCGGCGCCGTGCCGAACAGAACGCTCGTCGCCAGCGACACCCCCAGCGCGAACCCGAGCACCGGCAGCGAAGGCGAAGCGTCGATGGGAACATAACCGGCGCCATGAAACGCCAGCGCCACCATCAGCTTCACGCCCAGGATGGCCACCACGATGCCCACCGCACCGCAAAGAAGCCCCAGCACCACGCTTTCTGTCAGGGATTGGCGCACCAGCCGCCGCCGCGAAGCGCCCAGCGCCAGCCGCACCGCCGTGTTCGTCCCTCGCGCAGATCCCCGCGCCAGCAGCAGGTTGGCAATGTTGGCGCAGGCAATCAGCAGCACCAGGCAGCACACCCCCAGCAGGATGCGCAGGCTGCTCTGGTAATCCTGCTTCATTTCCGCCACCCCGCTGGCAGCATGACTCAAATAGATATTCTGGGTGGGAAGAATAGACTTGATCTGCCCCATGAATTGCGGAAACTGCGCGCCCAGGTCGTTCACCAGCCACGCGCGCATGATGGTGGTAAAGCGCGCGGCTGTGCCGTCCAGCGTGGCGCCCGGCCGCAGGCGGCCGATCATCCGCAACCAGGAATTCGACTGGTGGAGAATCGAGTTTTTGCCCACCAGAAGCGGTTCCTGCGCCAGGGGAATGTAGATGCCCGGCGGATCGCTGCGTAATGTCTCTCCATAGAACCCCGGCGGCGTAATGCCCACCACCGTGAACGGGTTCCCGTCAATGAAGAACGTTGCCCCTACGACGCGGGGGTCCGATCCATACTCCTGTTGCCACGCATGATGGCTCAACACCGCTGCGGGCGTCGCCGACGGCTGGTCATCGGCCGGCAACAGCGTCCGGCCCACGTATGCCTTCACCCCCAAGGTAGCGAAATAATTGCCCGATACGTATTCGCCGCGCAGCGAGTGCGCCGGCTGGCCCGAATCGCCGCGCCGTACGCTGTATCCCGCCGGGCCTGCCTGGAACGCTGCCACCTCGTCGAACTCCGGTGCCGACGCCGCGATCCGCCGGTACAGGACGTAGGGAAACATGCCCCACCGCTCCTGCGGGCCGATGTTCATGCAGCATTCGTTCCCGTCACCGATGCGAACCAGGCTCGAAGGGTCGGCCACCGGCAACGACTTCAGCATCACCGAGTGGATCAGCGAGAAGATCGCCGTCGTGGCGCCAATGCCCAACGCCAGGGTGAGCATGGCGGTCAGGGTAAAGATCGGGCTCAAGCGCATTTGCCGCAGGGCGTAAAGGACATCCTGACGCAACGTTCGCATCGCGAGCCTCCCTCGCACTGAATTTTGGGGATATTGTTCAGTACGAATCGCGTTGCCGGTCAGTTCCCTGCGCGCTCAGGGCGATACCACCCTGATCTGATCCATGATTCCCGTTCCCCGATCCTTGATCAGCACTTGGGGTGCGGATTCTTGAACGGAACGTCGATCGGCAGCCAGTCCGACAGGCGCTTTCCATCGATCTCCCCATCCGAGGCATCGGGCTTGATCGAGGACCGGACCAGCGCCACCTTTACCTTCACCGTTCCCTTCATGCACGCATCCCCCAGCATCTGCGCCAGGCCCTTGTCCGCCGAATCGATGTAGTCGGCCGGAAGGGTACCTGTTGTCCCCGCGACATCGACGGGGCCCATAATCATCTGGTCCCTCGGCGAGGTGTCGTTCTTCGCACCGGAAGCGTCGAATCGCACCACCATCACTGCTCTTCTCTCCAGCTCCGCCTTCGGATCCGCGGTGAAATTGATCGCCGGAAGGGCAACGCCCGCCGGGTTCGGCTTGGGCGCCTTGGTGTCAAATTCGATGTGGTAGGGGATAATGACTTTGGTGGCTGCCGCCGCCTCGGCAGGCTTGTTCCCCGCGTTTCCGCACCCCGCCAAAAACGCCAATCCACTGATTGCCAGTACGATGCCTTTCATTTGCGTCATGCTCCTGGTTCGTATACCTACGACGCGCCAGCATACCACTCCTGCGCCTCCGTGAGGTGTGATTGCCGCCCGCCCGTCACCGATCGTCGATCGGGATCACGGTGGGATAATGGCTGGCGGGAGACTCGGAACGTGGGCCCCGCTTATGAAAACCTCTCACGGACTGAGAAAGGGCGGTCAGCCGCCAAATCGCCATCACAAAACCTCGATCTGCCTGGCAACAATCTGCCTTGTTCTTGCACCCGCCTGCATGGCTCCGGCCCCCGGCCCCCAGGAGGGTTCGGCCGAACGAGCGACGGCCGCCCATTATCTGAACACCCAGCCTGGCGTACAGTATGTCGGCGACCAGGTTTGCGGATCGTGCCACTCTCTTGAATACCAGAGCTTCAAACAGACGGCGATGGGCCAATCGGCTTCAGTCCCCTCGCCGGCCGACGTTCAATCTTTGTCCCGGCCCGTCACATTCTCCAACTCCACGCTGCACCGCTCCTATGCGGTCTACTCCCAGAACGGCAAGATGTACCACGAGGAATCGGAGCGCGATGCCGGCGGCCGGCTGGTTTATTCCGAGAAGCGTGAAGTCGCTTATGCCGTAGGAGCAGGCGAGGTGGGCAAAAGCTACCTCGTGGCCAATGGCGACGCGTTGTTCATCTCGCCGATTTCTTTCTACGCCCGCATCAACGGATGGGATCTGTCCCCGGGATACGACCGGTCCACGTTCCGCGGCTTCACACGCCAGGCCGTCGAATTATGCGTGGACTGCCATACCGGGCAACCACGCTTCGTTCCCGGGAAACCGGACCATTTCCAGCAACCGCCGTTTCGCGCTTTGAGCATCAGCTGTGAGCGCTGTCATGGTCCCGGCGCCCTCCATGTCGAGCAACGCAAGGCGGGCGCGCCGCTGAACGGTCCCATCGATTTCGCCATCGTGAACCCGGGGAAAATGCCCGCGGAAATCCGTGACGATGTCTGCGCCCAGTGCCACTTCCTGGGCGATGCGCAGGTCTTGCGGCCGGGGAAAGACTATCTCGACTTCCGGCCGGGAACGCCGCTCGACAATGTCGTCGCCATCTTTTCTGTCCCGGCAAAGGTCAAGGCGAACCGGTTTTTCGCTCTCAGTCAATTTGAAGAGCTGAAACTGAGCCGGTGCGCGATTGCCAGCCAGGGGCGCATGGGCTGCATCACCTGCCATGATCCGCATGTGCAATGGCGCGCAACGGAGGCGGCACAGAAGTTCCGCGAGCGTTGCCTGACTTGCCACACGGTCGATTCCTGCCGGGCCCCCGCGGAGAAAAGGCAAGCCACTTCTCCGCCGGACAATTGCGTCTCCTGTCACATGCCGAAGCAGCCCATCGAGAATATGAGCCATGCCGCGCTGACGGATCACCGCATCCTTCGCGATCCATCGGAGGATCTGTCGACACGCGAACCGCTTTCGCGTGAGTCCTCCGACGAGCTTGTCTACGATCTCCGGCCGCTTGGGTTTGAGGAAGCAAAGCCGGATTTGCGCAGCCTGGCTCTCGCCTATCCCCAGGTGGCGGGGCACTATCCGGAACTCCGGCAAAAAGGCCTTGACGTGCTGCAACAGGCTGCGCGTGACTTTCCCGGCGATGCGGAAGTCCAGGGGACCTACGGGCTGGTCATGTCCGTTGTGCGGCCGGGAGAGGATGCGGCCGCCGCTTTGCAAAAAGCCATCGCCCTCGGCTCGAAGTCTCCGGAGGTTCGCACCAAGCTGGCCAACATTCGGCTCCAGCAGGGGAATGTTACCGCAGCCATTGACTTGTGCAGGCAATCGATCGAGATCGAGCCACTCTCCGCCTCGGCGTACCTCGCCCTGGCCCGAGCCTATCTCGTGTCCGCGGATCTCAAGAATGCCCGGGAAACGCTCGACCGGCTTTTGAAACTGGATCCCGGAAATGATGCCGCCCGCGAGGCGCGGTTCCGGCTGCAGACCACTCAAACCGAAAAGCCCTAGACCTGGCAAAGATGCGTTTGGGAATTTCCCTCAGTACAGCGCCATCTGCCGGCTGGAATCCTTCCGCCAGCGCATCAGCAGCGACGAGGCAATGACAATCAAAGCCAGCGTCAGCCCGATCCAAAGGCCGTAGATTCCCCAATGCAGGGCGAAGCAGAGCGTAAACCCAAGCGGAAGCCCGAGGATCCAGTAGCCCACGAAGTTGGCCACCATGGGAACCCGCGTCTCGCCCAGGCCGCGAAGCGCACCCGTGGAGACCGTCTGGATTCCGTCGAAAATCTGAAAGGCAGCGGCCACGCCCAGCAGGCTCGGCCCTACCGCCAGCACGCGCGGATCTCGGGTGTAGAGCGCGATCAACGGCCGGGGCGCTACCAGAAACACGATCGCAGCCACCAGCATGAAGGCCGTCCCCAGGGCCAGGGCCAGCCAGCCGGCACGGCGCGCGCGGGCTGGATCTCCCGCCCCCACGGCGTGGCCGACGCTCACCGCGGCCGCCGCCGAAACACCCAGCGGCACCATGTAAGTGATGCTCGCATAATTCAGCGCGATGGAGTGGGTGGCCAGCGCCACCGGCGTCAGCAGGCCGGCGGCAAACGTGCCCAGGTTCCAGGCGCCCACTTCCAGGATGATCTGGCCGGCAGCCGGAGCGCCCAGCCGGACCAGTTGCCTGATCATCTCGACACTCGGCCCGGCCCAGTGCCGGAACAGCGGATGACCGCGCGTACGCTCGTACCGCCACGCGAATCCGAGGAGGCAAACCGCCATGCCCACCCGCGCCAGGCAGGTGGACAACGCCGAACCGTTCACACCCAGGGCCGGCAAGCCCAGCTTGCCGTAGATCAGCACCCAGTTGAAAAACCAGTTCACCAGGTTCGCAAACAGGAAAGTCAGCGTAATCACCCGCACCTGCCCCACGCCCTGCAAGTACCGTCGCGCGCCGCCATAGAGCAGCAGCGGCAGCGTGCCAAAGTTGAGGATGCGCAGGTAGCTGCCGGCCGGGCCCGCAACTTCCGGCGTAACCCCCGCCCGGCCCAGAGCAAAGCTGGCGCCAAACGCCAGCAGCATCAACGGTGGAGTGACCACGCAGGCAAGGTAAACCCCCTGCGCGAGCCACCGATGGCAGGCATCGTGATCATGGCGCCCGTAGGCGTGCGATACCAGCGTGTCGAGCCCCAGAAGAAGCCCGATTCCGAATAGTGAGGGCGTGTAATACACGGCATTGCCGAGCGCCACCGCGCCGATGGCCGCCGGGCCCAACTTGCCCACCATAATGGTGTCCACCACTCCCTGCGCCATCCACCCCAGTTCGCTCAACACAACCGGGACGGCCAGCGCGACCATGGCGCGCAGTTCCCTTCTCCAGTTGGCTGGGGCTCCGGACCGCATTTTTCTACTTTATATGGATGGCAGTCGATGCCCAGCCTGCGGTGACGAGGAACAAGGCCACGCTTGACGCGCCGACCTCACTTTCCACTCGAGTGCGGAATCATCCGCGCATAGTCCGGCGCAAGATCTTGCAATCCGAAGGAGCCCTTCTCGATACCGTCGCGCGTGTGGGCCGGGCTCTGCGTGGCGATGTGCACCCATTCGTGAACAACCACGCGCGAAATGGCCTGCGCCATGGCCGCATTCCGCTTGCCGTGGTCCATCCACTGCGCGGGCTGGCCGAGCATCTCGGCGATACGCGCGCAATCCACGTGGATGAACGGCCGGATCTGGCCGTGGTCGCGAAGGACCCATCCCAGGGCGCCGCTGATTTCATGCCGGTCCGGCTGACCCAGAAGGCGGCAACTGCCGTGGAGATAGATCGGAATGACCGAATCGAGCCGCGCGCCCGGGGAAAGTGTTTCGTTGCGAACGATCTCCACGCCGCCTGGAACCAGGTGCGTCTCCAGTGCAAGATGATCGAACTCCTTTTCCAGGGCCGAGGACAGCGCCGTCCATTCCTCCTCGGGCATAGGCTTGTCGTCATACACAATGAGCGTAAGGCGGGACGTGGCCACCACGGCGGCCTCGAGATTCGCGCGCGAGACAATCCACTGCACCACCAGCAGCAGAACGAGAAGAAGCCTGCCCGGGAGAGTAAATGGCCGGGGATCGAGGCGAGGCGCTGCTGCCGTCCTTGATTCCATGCCGAGGATCTTTACGGATGAATGGCCTTGCACGCTACCCGCTTCTTGCGGCAAATTCCGGCGGCGCGCGCTGTAGGAGAGAGGAATCCTCAACCAGGCATGCATGGGGCGACCTCCGGCGGGGAGAGGAGATCGGCCTGTCAGGGAAGCCTTCTCCGCGCCTGATGAACAAAGTCTGGCCCACCCTCTTGTATTCGTCCAATAGATTGATAGGATAGTTTCCATCTCGATGGGAGATTGATCATGGAAGTCCGCCAACTGCAGATTTTTCGCCTCCTGGCCGAGGAACTGAACTTCACGCGCACGGCGGAACGGGTGCACACCGTGCAGTCCAACGTGACCGCGCAAATCAAAGCGCTGGAAGAAGAGTTGGGTGTGCCGCTATTCGATCGCCTCGGCCGCCGCGTCACGCTCACCGATGCCGGACATCGTTTTCTGCCCTTCGCCGAGCAGGCGCTGGCGGCCATGGAACAGGGAGTGCTCGCGATGAAGGCCGGCTCCGAACCCAGCGGGCCACTGCGCATCAGCGCGCCGGAAAGCATCGTGACCTACCGTCTGCCTCTGCTGTTGCGCAAGTTTCGCCGCCGCTATCCGCACGTCGAGCTGATCTTTCGTCCCCACGTTGACGTATCGTTCGGCTCCGAACTCGAGTCGGGAAAGTTGGACCTGGTGATCGACATGCGCGATTCCGTCACGAATCCGGCTTTCGAGTCGGTCCCGCTGCGCATCGAGAGGATATTTCTCCTGGCGCACGGGAGCCACGCCTTGGCCGCGCAACGGGTGGTGAGGCCGACCGACCTGGCCGGCCAGACCCTGTTGCTCACCGAGGCCGGCTGCGGATATCGCGCCAAGCTCGACCGGGTGCTGGCCATGCAGAATATCCGAACCGGGAATGTGACTGAGTTTGCCAGCGTAGAGGCGATCAAGCAATGCGTAGCCGCCGGAATGGGCATCGCTCTGTTACCCGCCATCACGGTGGCGCGGGAGATAAAGCAGCATCACTTTAAAGCGCTGCACTGGGTGGGCCCCACGCTCGACATTTCCACGCATATGCTCTGGCACAAGGACAAGTGGATCTCGCCCGCAATGGCTGCCTTTCGCGACCTGGTGAAAGGCTCGGTCGATGAAATTGAGGCGGAAGCCAACGGCCTGGTGATCTCGGGAACCTTCGCGCGCTGAGTTTCCTGCAACTGAATCTTGCATCTGCAGGATTCGGCACATGGCGACTTCATTGACAGCCGGACCTCGCCAACGTCCGTATATCTTCAATCAGCTGCCTTCCGATGGATGCCGAACTGAGGGGAAGGATGAAATGATCCACTTGCCCATCGAAATTCTGCCCGTCGTTCACGCTGGAAATCTCATGAATCACCCGGCGCTTTGCCTGGATGCGCAGCCACGTGAATTCACAAGATGGAGCATCCGCGCATACCGAATGCGTATTGCGGCCCAGTTGCGCAGGGCGAGCCTCGAGCAGGGAGAGGCTATCGGCGATCTCGGGCGTAAGCAAAAGGCTTGCCGAGTAATGAAATGTATCCTGTAACTCGCCTGTGGGCGCGCGTCCAACTGTACCCGAGAACTTGTCGACGATCACAGTCTTGATGTTCAACGCGCATCCACTCACTTCAAATTCTTGGATCGCTCCATAGACCGAACCCCGATAGGAAGCCCGCTTGCTCTCTTTGTCGATAAAGGATTGCGTGTAGAACACGTACACGCCTCGCTGTGCTTCGCCTGCTGCCAGTGAGGACAGTTCGGAAGGAACGGCAGTCGCAGCTGACTGGGCGCCGCATTCGAGGGCTCCGATCCAGCACATCAGCAAGCACCCGAACCACGTTCTCATCGCCCCGCAACCTCGAATCCCGAACCCGCAGACCGACCCCACACTCATCGACATGCGAGCCGATCCAACAGTTCCTCCCTGCTCTGGAAGAACCAGATCTGCGTGCCGCGATTGCACTCCTTGATGAAGTCCCTCAAAGCGCGACTCTCGGAAAACTCGGAAGGGATGTCTCCCAGGATCGCAATTCGCTTGCCGTAGGTGACAAACTTCTGCAGAAATGCGCCCGCTAGCCCCGTCCGAAGAGAGAAGAATTCCGCATCCAGACGGCTCACGGGAACCACGGTCCAACCTGCATTGGCACTGGCGGCGGCGCTGATCAGATCCACCGCGTCGCGCTCGGTTTTGAGGGACGGTCCATCGGCAGCGCACTCCAGGATGCGAACGGGGCCGGTCTCGTAGATATGGTCAGGCATGCGGCCAGTCCTCAGGGTTGACTCCATTCAACCATCTCGCATACGTTAATACCAGCGCGAAGGGCGCATCCCGTCCGCGGAAAGGGCCGTGCCCACCTTCTGTTCGGCACAATCTGACGAAACTTCTTTCAGCCTGAGGAGTGCGGACGCCAGGCACATAACGAAAGGAGCTTCGTATGCCTGATCGGGAACTTCCCGCCCGCCCCAATCTCGAACAATACAAGAAGCAAGCCAAGGATCTCGCCCGGGACGCAAGCGCCGGCAATCCTGAAGCCCTCAAGCGCGTGCGTGCGCATCATCCGCGATTCGCTGATAAGGAAGCGCAACGCATTACCCTCACTGGTGCGCAACTGGTGATCGCGCGCGAGCACGGTTTTGAAAGCTGGCCGAAATTCGCGGGCCACATTACCACCCTGAACCTGGAACGCTCCGTCGCGGCGATCAACGATCCCGTTGCGGCCTTCATCCGCGCCGGATGCGTTCCACGCGAGAATTCGCACGCCTCGGGAACGCTGGAGGAGGTCGAGTTGATTCTGACCCGCTACCCGCACGTGGCGCGCGCGAACATCCACGCCGCCGCCATCCGCGCCGATGAAGCCGCGGTTCGCGATTTTCTCCGGCGAGACAGAACCAGCGCGACCACAAAGGGAGGCCCGTACGAATGGGATCCCTTGACGCATCTATGTTTCTCCCGTTACTTACGGTTGGATAAGACGCGTTCCGATGCATTTGTGCGTACGGCGCGCGCGCTGCTCGAATCGGGGGCAAATGCGAACACGGGCTGGTACGAGATGATCGACTATCCGAATCCTCGGCCGGTCCTCGAAAGTGCCATCTACGGCGCGGCGGGAATTGCGCACCACGAAGGCCTGACGCGGCTGCTGCTTGAGTACGGTGCCGACCCCAACGATGAGGAGACGCCGTATCACGGGGCCGAGGGATACGATCTCGGCGCGATGGAAGCGTTGCTCGACAGCGGCAAACTCAACGGCGCCAGTATGTCCACGCTGTTATTGCGCAAGGCGGACTGGCACGATACAGAAGGCATCCGGCTGCTGCTGGGGCGCGGTGCCGACCCGAACGCGATGACCCGTTGGGGAAACTCCGCGCTCCACCACGCGTTGAAACGCGACAACCGGCTCCCCAACGTGATCCTGCTGCTCGATCACGGCGCCGATCCCGCATTAAAAAACCATATCGGCCAATCGGGCGCGTCCATCGCCGCGCGGAGAGGCCGGGGCGACGTCCTTCGCCTGCTCACAGATCGTGGAATCGACTGGGAACTCCATGGCGCGGATCGGCTCATTGCCGCGTGCGCGCTGGGCGATGACGCCGAGATCAATGCGATTACGCGCGATGAGCCGGCGCTGGTTCGCGAATTGCTCGTCGCCGGTGGCACGCTGCTTGCCGAGTTTGCCGGTAACGGCAACACGGAAGGCGTTCGGCGACTGCTTGACCTGGGCGTGGATTCTGCAGCCTTGTTCCGCGAGGGCGATATCTACTGGGACCTTGCCCGCGACAGCACGGCGTTGCACTCGGCCGCGTGGCGCATGTGGCCCGAAACCGTCCGGCTGCTCCTCGAGCGCGGCACGCCGGTGAATGCGCTGGACGGCAAGGGACGCACTGCGTTGATGCTGGCGGTGAAGGCATGCGTGGATTCGTACTGGAAAAACCGGCGCACGCCTGAGTCGGTACAAGTCCTGCTGCAGTCGGGCGCAACCCTCAACGGCATCGAGATTCCATGCGGATACGACGATGTGGACGAGTTGTTATTGAAAGCACAGTCGGCCTGAGTGATATCCCAGGTCTGAAAATCGAGACCTGGGGCATCCAGAATCAGATATCGATCAAGCCCGGATTTCCGGCACAGCCGGCCGCAATTCTACGTGCCGGGTCGAGATCACCAGCTTGGCCGGCGTCAGTTCCGGGCCTTCCCAGCCGTCCTTCACGGCCTCGACATGAATCTCGCCCGGCCGCTTCGTCGATTGCACGATTACCTGCGCCAGCCCGTTGAAGAGCGAATGCCTGGGCTCCTTGTCGCTTTCCTGGCAATTGGGATCACCGTTCCCCACGCCTATCAATGCGCCATCTCCGGAGATCCTGAACCCGATGAGATTGCCCGCCGTGGGAACAACGCGCCCTTGCTTGTCGAGCGCTTCCACCTGGATCACCGCAATGTCTTCACCGTCGGCGTTGATGGTAGTGCGGTCCGCGGTGAGCCGGATTGCAGCCGCCGGACCCGTGGTTTCGCGCTTTTCCGTCAGGACCACCTGCCCGCCTCTGGAACCACGCGCCTCGATCGTGCCGGGCTCGTACTTCGCTTTCCACTCCACGTGCCCGAGATGAGGAACCTTCTGGCTGCCCAGACTCTTGCCGTTGACCAGGAGTTCGACTTCGTCGAGATTTGTATAAACCCACACGGGAATTTCGTCGCCTTCCCTGCCTTCGAAATTCCAGTGCGGAAACAGGTGCAGCGACGGCTCCTTTCCCCACCACGCCTTGTAGTAGTAGAAAACGTCCTTGGGGAACCCGCACATGTCCACGATGCCGAATTGCGAATTGATCGAAGGCCATCCGTAGGGCGTCGGCTCGCCGCGGTAATCGAAGCCGGTCCACGCGAAGCCGCCCGCCATCCACTCGCGCGTGCCGTAGAACGTCCACCATTCTTCGGCCGTTTCACCCCATTCCACCACTCCGTTATAGCTGTTCACCAGGTTGCGCAGCGGATCGGTCGTGTACATGCCGCGCGTGGAGATGGCGCTCGAAGTCTCCGATCCGTACACCGCCTTTTCCGGATGCCGGTTATGGAAGCCGTCAGGAAATTCCAGGTGGTAGTTGAAGCCGATCACGTCGAGCGCGAGGGAGACACCCTTTTCGTTATCCGCGTTGACTGCGGCCGAAACCACGCGCGTAGGATCCAGTTCGTGGCAGCGTTTCACCATCGTCGCGCCGATCTTCACGCCCTGTTCCGCCATTTCGCCCTGCAACTCGTCCTCTTCGTTGCCGATCGACCACAGGATGATGGACGGAGAGTTGCGATAGCGCTTGACCATGGTTTCCAGCTGCGCCAGGCCTTCGGGGCTGGAGTTCATCTGCCGCGTCTCGCACATCATCATCATGCCCATGCGATCGCAGCCCGACACCCACTCCGGAGTGGGCATATTATGCGAAGTGCGCACCGCGTTGCATCCCATCTCGCGCAGCACCCCGAGACGGAACCACTGCATGCGGTCGGGAAGAGCCGCCCCCACGCCGGCATGATCCTGGTGATTGCACGTGCCTTGTATCTTGACCGACTTCCCATTGAGCAGGAATCCCCTGTTGGCGTCGAAAACCGCGGTGCGGACGCCGAAACTGATCCGCTCGGCATCGTGCACCTTGCCGTCCGATTCAACCGCAACCACAGCCGCGTAGAGATTGGGCGTGTCCACGGACCAGAGCGCGGGACTGGCAACCTGCGCCGTGGCCGCAAAGGTTGCTGCCCCGTCCGCGGCGACGGATTGCGCGGGCGCATCGGCCGTCGCCACCGTCTTTCCGGAAGGATCAACGATTTTCCAGCTGACCTTGGCGTTTTCCGCCTGCCTGCCTTCGTTCACGACCACTGTCTCAAGCGACAACGTGGCGGACTCGCCATGGATTGCCGTGCGAACGGTGCTGTCCCACCTGCCCAGGTGCAGCGCGTCGGTCTTGGTCAGCCACATGTGTCGATAGATGCCGGCGCCCTCGTAAAACCATCCGTCCCCGAAGCTCGCATCCACCCGAACTACGATGTAGTTCCTGGTTCCATAGTCGAGAAAGTCGCTGAGATCGAAGTGAAAAGGCGCATAGCCGTTATCGTTCCGGCCGATGAAGCAGCCATTGACGAGGACCAGGACACTGCGAAAGACACCGTCGAACTCGACGGCGATGCGGCGGCCAAGATCGCTGGCCGGGACGTCGAATGCGCGCCGGTACCAGCCAATACTGGTTTCGGGATAGCGCCGGCCTAGCGGCTTGTAGCCATGAGACTGGACGGGAACGTCGTCATCGACCTTCGAGTCGTCATGGACAAACGGCAGTTCGACGGCCCAGTCGTGAGGCAGATTGAGCGTGCGCCATTTCGAATCGTCGAACTTGGCTTTCGCAAAATCAAAGCCGCCGGTTTTGGCGAAATCACCCTGGCCGAAGCCGAACCCTAGGTCGCGCGCCGGATCAGTGCCATGACCGGGAGTGAACTTCCAGCCGAAATCGAACAGCAGCCGCTCTCGCGGAGCGACGGCCGGCAACTCCTCCCCCGAGCCGGATGACCACGTGCCATTCATCAGGCCGGCGGCGCGAGCCCAGGCCGATCGGTCAATCACGGAAGAAGCGGTAAGAGCAAGACCGGAAGAAAGCAGACCGCGACGCGAGACGAAGGGCATGGCGCACCTCAGTTGCCGGAGGAAAGAACTTCCGGCAGGGCATGGTTTGGGGATCAACGCGCAACTATAAACCAGCCGAGGCGCCGAGGTAAACGATTTCAAGGGACGCGAGCCAATCCGTCCTGCGGCTCTGGTCGCGTTCTGTCCCTGTGTTAAATTCGAGAAAGACCATTCCCAGGAGAGGTGGCCGAGTGGTTGAAGGCGCACGCTTGGAAAGCGTGTTTAGGGGAAACTCTAACGTGGGTTCGAATCCCACCCTCTCCGCCAGTTTTAAATGACTGAAAATAAATCTACTTACAACAAATATCTATAAATTGTGCTAAATCTGTGCTACCGTGGTTCGCAAATTCCACAAGAGGCACAGCAAGCATGAGCACGCCCGTTATTACAATCTTTGTTCGGCACGGCTCTATAGATGGGAAGCCGTGCAAGTATACAGGGGACGAATTTTCCCGCCGTTGCAATTGCCCCAAGCATTTCCGCTGGACTCAGAACGGGACTCAATACCGCCGCAAGGCGGGCACACGTTCATGGGAAGAAGCGGAAGAAATCAAGCGGCAACTCCAGGACCAATTGGCCGGGCGCACACCTGAGACAAGGCCAGAAGACAACACCCGGCATCTCCAGGACGCGATAAACGTGTTCCTCGATGACAAGCGAGTCCAGGGCGTGACACCGGGGGTGCTTGGCAAATACACACGCGAACTGGACCGGCTCCGGCAGTATTGCGAGCGGCATAGCGTTTACACCGTCCAAGCGATCACGCGCGAGTTGCTCACCGGATTCTGCGCTACCTGGGAGGCGGTTTATCCGTCCGGTTACACGCGGTCCAAGGTGCGCGAACGTTGCCGGAGTTTCTTCCGGTATGCGTTTGAGGCGAAGTGGTTGGAGCGTATCCCTGCCCTGCCAAAGATCAAAGTGGAAGAGCCCCCTACATTGCCGTTGAGCGCCGATGAATACGCCCGGCTGCTTGACGCGGTATATGGTCACGTTGCGGACCGAGAACAAGCAGCCCGTGTCCATGCACTCTTTCAGCTCATGCGGTGGTCCGGCCTTGCGATCCGTGACGCCTTGACTCTCGAACGGAAAGAGATTCAGCATGACGCCACAAAAGGCCTGTATCGCATCGTAACGGCCCGCCAAAAGACCGGAACACACGTAAGCGTGCCGATCCCTCCCGATGTCGCCAAAGAGCTGTTAGCGGTCACCAACGGCAATAAGCATTACGTGTTTTGGTCCGGGGAAGGCGAAGAGGAAAGCATCACGAAGAATTGGGCCAAATACTACATTGCCCCGGTGTTCAATGCCGCCGGGCTTGCGGGTGAAGGCCACATGATGTCCCATCGGCTCCGTGACACGTTCGCTGTGGACCTTCTCACCAAGGGCGTCCCCCTGGAGGAAGTCTCAAAGCTGCTCGGTCACACGTCCATCAAGACCACAGAGGCTCACTATGCGCGTTGGGTCCAGGGCCGCCAAGACCGGCTTGATGCGTTGGTGATGGGGACCTGGATGAAGCCGCCCGGCAGAACGCGAAAAAGGTAAAATAACGAGCAAAGGCATCTGCTTTTCGGGCCGAAATTTGGGAGCCTTAAAACAGAGCCCGTGCCAGTTTCGCGAAATTCTCGCCCGCCTTTGGGCCTTCGTGATATTCAGGTCTCATCGCTCGTTATCCCCAGTATGAGTAAACGCCCCAAGACCGGCGGCAGCAAGGCCCATGCCAAACTAGATCAGACACGCGCAAACCATAACAAACGCGACATACCTCAAAACGTTGCCGTTAGTCGCGACATTGGAACGAAAGTTCCACCAACTCCAGAGAAGCACGATACCCCCGATGAAAAGAGAGAAGCCCGCGACAAGATACGCCTTGCAGTGGAGATAATCGGGCTTATTTTCGTCATCATCTATGCGGGATTGACCGCTTTGATGTATGGCGCAAATAAAAAATCTGCGGATGCGGCTTCGCGGGCAGCGAGCGTCGCCGAGCAAACTTTGCGCCAAGATCAACGTGGTTGGGTTGCCGTTACTGCGATCAATAGCCAAAATCCTCCAGAGATAAACAAGAAGTTCACCTATGCCGTCCATCTCATCGATACGGGCAGGACCCCCGCGAGGAATGTGATTGTCCATGTTGGCGACGAATTGCTCCCGAAAGGAAAGCAGCCAAATCTTTTGATCGACTCCCGTCAAGTGAGGCTTGGAGTGTTGTCCCCGCAAAGTGAACGTTCGTATGAAGGAAACCCAATTCCAGAGGGAAGGATTCCCATCACTATCACTCAAGAAAATATCTCAGCGCTAAAGAACCTGAGACTCGTTATCCACGGGAAAATAACTTATGACGATATTTTCGGCTGCCATCATTGGGTGACCTATTGCAGCTATCTTCGCGACGATTGGAGCGGATACGCGTTTTGCCCTGAAAACAACGATACCGGCAGTCCAGACAAATCCTGCAATGATCAAGAGAAACAGCACTAGCCCTGTCACGGCAGTAACAAAGAGCGGCGAGCTTTGCCTCAGCCCTTTTTGTTGTATGCTACGTGCTGAGGTCTGGGGCCTATGGCTTTGAATCGTGAAAATGTCGTCCTTGCTGGGCGTCTGATAGGTATGGGGCGGGAAGAAGATTGCACCCTCAATGCACAGAAAGTGACTTTGCCGGGCATCATCATTTCGCATTTTTCCAAGTGCAACGTCCATAATGCACCAAGTGATTTGCCAGATGGAGAGTATCTGGTGATCTTCGAGGGTGGAATGATCCCGTTTCACAAACACGGCGGCGTTTGGGAGGCTCTTGGAAGCTGACTCGGCGGCTTCGCCTAGACTCTCAGCTCCTCCGGAATGGAATCAAGGTTCTTGACGTGTTGCAGCAGAGCCATCCTGGGAACGGGTTGATGACGGGGGCTTCCCGCGACGCCACATTAATCTTGTTCCGTTACGAGCCGCACGGCCACCTTACTGACGGGAGCATGGCACTTTTATGATTTGTATAACGCTGTCGCCGCGTAGCGCTTTGCACGAACACCAATGCTCGACAACGTTTCCGGTTTGTGCGTCCTCGGTTCCGCGAGCGAAATGACCGCAATGTGATTGGATGGGGTGAGAGGGATGTTCGGATTAGCTACCAGACCCACCGTCAGGACGACTTTGTGACCGCGTTCGATTCTTTCGCGTAGCTGGTCTTCGTCGATCATCGTATGGAACCGCCGCGACCAAGTGTACCTTTCAGTCACAACGCACCAACCGGACGGCTGACAGAGCAACTCGGAATAGACAAGCGAATTGCTCTCGACCTTGGTTCGGGCTTCGAGGCGGCAGCGTTCCGCCTCCGCTAGCACCTGATTTGCATCCAGGGTGGCAGTCGCTCCCATGGTCAATGACCTCCTTGGAGGGATTGGGGTCGAAAGCGTCTTCTTGAAAGCCTCAGGAAGCGACCCGCACTGCTGAGATGGGAGTCACCGTTGCAGTTGGCTCCTTTTTGAAGGGTCTGAGCCAACCAGCAGAGAGCCAAGGTTGGGGAATCGCAAATTCAGACCAACCACAGTCAAGACAGACGCTAACCTCTGGCGATGGGGTCACGGGCGGGTGGCTGAGCGTTCGTGGGGAATTTCGGTACAAGCGGACTTCCGCCGGAATTGAAGTGACTGCATCGGATTGACACTTCGAGCACTTCACACATCTACCTCGTCTGACGGTTTGGAGAGGGGGTGACAGCTAATCCGTACCACAAATAGTAACGCGAATGTTTGCTATCGATCAAATATAGAAATAAACGATTTGTCCCGGTTCGGCGGCACCAGGAGCTGTGCAAACGCAACCAGACTGCGCAGAGTCTCCGCTTCCAAGATCGCCAGCATGAAAGCATGTAACGACACGCCGACCGGATCACGGGAAAAATCTAGGATTGTCGGGTGGCGCCCTTTAGCCGAAACACGCCAAAGACACTTGTGTATTGGCGTGTCCGACATGCTCGACAGCGAACCGGATACCTTAGCAACAACATTTGTGCGAGGTCCTCGAATCGCCACCTTGAGCGGCGGATGCGCGAAGATCGGCACCGGCTACACAGGATCGATTTACGGCCCATGTGTGGGTACCTTCAGCCCAAACGTAACGACGAGCGTTACAGTCCCCGCCAAAGCCGCGCACCTCCCCCGAGAGTACGCGGCCTTGCGGGGCGGACGCGGGGTTGTGTTTCCGCATCCCCCTGGCTTGACGGTATGACGATGAAGAACGTTGTTGGTTGAGCCGAAGCAAACAAGGATCAACGTCAGTACCGCACAGGTAGTTACGACCTTCTCAAGCAGCGATTAGGTTGTAGATTGTTTGCCGCGTGACACCAAACTCACGAGCAAGGGCCGCCTTCTTCTCACCGGCAGCGGCCCGGTCACGAATTGCCTGCACTTGGGCAGCGGTCATGGTGGACTTCCGACCACGATACTTTCCGGCGTCCTTGGCCTTTGCGATTCCCTCCAATTGCCGCTCCCGGATCATCGCCCGTTCAAACTCTGCCACGCCGCCCATGATTGTCAGCATGAGTTTCGACATTGCCGAGTCATCGCCCGTAAAAGTCAGCGACTCTTTGACAAACTCGACAACCACGCCGCGTCCGTTAAGGGTCGCAACGGTCTGGAGCAGATCGGTGATGTTCCGGGCTAGCCTGTCCATGCTGTGAACCACCAGCACGTCCCCATCACGCAGATAGTCTAAGGCGGCCTTCAGTTGCGGCCTGTTCGTGTCCTTGCCGCTGGCCTTGTCGGTGAAGACTTTGTCCACCTGGACGCCGTCCAACTGCCGGACCGTGTTTTGGTCGATGCTGCTCACCCTGATGTAGCCAATCCGCTTTCCACCCCGCCTTGCCGCTGTCATCGCTTGCTCTCCCGGAATGTCTATTTTGAGTCTAGACCCACTTGAGACGAGTGTCAAGAAAGTAATTGACCACTTAAATTTGACGCACTGCCGGGCCGGAAGGTGTAAAGCGGCAAGTGTAAAAGCGGGGTATACCCTAAAGCGACACATGGGGTTCGATGTTTGCTTCGGACTAGAATTGCAAAGAGCGATGATGTCCAACCCAGTCGATGAATTGTTGGAAAGGCCAATCCCTGCCGAGGTGTGGCATTACACGTCAATTGCGGGTCTTGAGGGGATTCTTTCCTCCGGGACCGTGTGGGCAACCGATGCGAGGTATACCAACGACAAGAAGGAGATTATTCACGCGCGGGATGTAGCCGAGGAATGCCTTAGGTCGTTGAAGGCGGACGCCCGTCATGACCAACTCCCCGTGGATACTCTTTGCGACATGCTAGCTAAAGCTTTCGATGAAGGCGCGCTTTCTCCAATGGAAACTGAGGTGTACTTGGTCTCCTTCAGCGAAGCCGCCGATCTAATAAGTCAATGGGTACAGTATGCCGATGGTGGTCGGGGAGTGAGTATAGCTTTTGACCTCCGATATATCAGACCTCCGAAAGAGGCTGAGATTGCAGTGACGTTTGCTCCTTGCGTGTACGATGACGCGACAAAGCTATCACTGATTCAATTCGTGCTAGACCAGTTCATCAATGCTGAAGTTGCGGCCTACGAACGAACGCAGGACCCAGGATGGATGCCTGGACAAGTACGTAGCTGGGCAATTGTGCAGAAGATTTTCAAGAAACCATTCGATATAAAGGCACTCGAAAGGAAGTTGGAAGGTGACGTTGTCGCCGAGTTAAAACAGGCGTGGCGAATGGCCTTATACGATCTGCTCCGGGTGGCCAGTCACTGTAAAGATAAGTCATTCTATGCGGAAAACGAGTGGCGCTTGGTGCTTCCCCGGACGAAGAAGAGGCCCCTCGTCTACCAAACAATTGAGTACCGGGGTTCAAAGGCAAACATTCCCTACCTGCGATCCAACCTGTTCCGAAAGGACTGCTTGCCAGTCACCAGGGTAATGACAGGGCCTCTTTGCTCTGGCATTGAAGATGTGGAGAGAATCGTGAAGGCAAGTGGCTGCGCGATACCAATAGTCAGCTCCTCCGCACCACTTAGGGATACTAGAACGTTGTAGCGGAAGACGCGATGGTCAGCCCAATATTGAGCGGGCGCATCCCCCGCGGCATGAAATGCGAGGGAGGCCGGTACTTCTCCATGAATCGTATGCGAGAAGAGAGCGGCGAGAATCTCTCAGCATAGCTCATGTTTTTGAGGCAGTGAGCCCCGACATTCGCTCATTTCCCGAAACCGGCGCACAGATGGGCCGCAAGACAGACAACAGAGGCTCGCAAAATTACTGTCTGTGACCGCTGGCACAATCGCTCGTTTAACACAATTAGCACAATTGGCATAAATTTTCGCATCCCGTTTTTTCGATTCACCAAATCGTGCCTTCGTTTTGAAAGGTATGGGCTTTAACCCGTACATCAACACCCCTCAATCCCCCTCAATTTGAAAAACCCGGCCTGATAATTCCCACAAGCACGACCGTTGTGTCGCGCCAAACTGGGCCGATGTGCGCCCTCATGCGCGTTACGGGGCATGTAGGCGCACAACACGAACAGCAACCGGAGGAGAAGAGGAAGATGAAAACGACTGACTTATATGATGGCCGGGTACCCACTATTAACACGCGGGGGCTGGTTCTTGGCGCATTTTGCTTCTGTGCCTTGCGTGTAGACGCGGGTTTTGCACCTGAAGACCCCGATCATTCACGCGGCTATGTGCGGCTGGAGCTAGATCGTGAGACAGAACAATGCGGAGGAATTGCAATCCGGGTTTTGCGGGCGGCTACGGTCCGTAATGGACAACTTAAGGATGTCTTGGAGGTTCACACTCGGGGTGACTGCGAAACAGCCGCTCTCGGACGCGCTTTGATTTTTGCAGGGCAGCAGATTCTAAACGGTGCAGATGGAAGCCTTGGCGGCCTCCGGGATGAGACACCCGCAAGCGCTGGCGTCTTGCACGATTCCCCCTCCGGCTCAGTGTGGCAGGAGGCAAAATGACTCTGACGATTGAAGACGTGAAAGCACAACGGCGGTGGGTCCTGTGGCGTCTTGAAAAGCGCGATGGCAAAGACACCAAGGTGCCCTACCAAATCAGCGGGGCAAAGGCAGCGTCCAACCGTCCCGCAACATGGTCCACTTATACCGAAGTCTCCGCACACGCGCACAAATTCTCCGGCGTTGGGTTGGTTATGGGCACCGTGGACGGTATCCACGTCTCCGGCGTGGACCTGGACAATTGCTGTGACGCCATGACGAGGAAGTTTACCCCGGAGTCAAGGGAGATTGTCATCGGCTTGGACAGCTACGCCGAGTACAGCCCAAGCGGGACCGGGTGCCATATTCTCGTAATCGGCACGTTGAGAGGCCGCAAGGGGATTAAGCTCCCCTTCCCGGGCACAAAGGCCACGGAGCTGTATGACACGGACCGGTACTTGACCTTTACAGGCCGCTACATCACAAAGACGCCCCCGGACATCATGGACCGGGAAGACGCCCTCAATGACTTGTATGACCGCGTGGCCGCGTCAAAACAGAAAACCACCGGCTTGACCGTGGGCATATCGGTATCAGAGGAAGAACGTTTCCGAAAGCTGATGGCCGGGGACATGAGCCTATATAACGATGACCACAGCACGGCGGACTTTGCCTTGTGCTGCTTGTTGGCGAAAAAGCACGGTTGCAATGCCTTCAAAATCAATACGGAGTTTTACAAGTCCGGCCTTTATCGGGATAAGTGGGACCGCGACGATTACCGGGAGAATACCATCACCCGGGCCATTACCGCCGTTCTCCAGGATGTCCCCGCCGTCTTTGCGGATGCGGAGGACGAGTTACCCGAAGATGACGAAGAGACGGAGTTTCTAATCGAGAGCACGGAGCCGGAAGCGGACGGGTGGTTTCCTAAAGGCGAGCTGAGTTTGATTGGTGCTCCGTCCGGGGTTGGTAAAACATCGTGGGCAATGCCGATGCTCGAAAAGATTCGGCACGCGGAGGACGTGTGGGGTCACAAGGTGCTGAAGCCGCGTGACTATCGGGTCCTCTTGCATGACCGCTCCAGGAAGGCGGCCCGGAGGACAGCCAAGGCGCTGCATTTGAATGAAGAGGCCATGTCCCGGATTGTCCGGCTTAGTACAAAGCAACAAGCAAGAAAACCGGCGGAGATACTCCAACAAGCCATTGAAGAGGCCCCGGGCGTTGAAGTGTGGTTCATCGAGGGCTTGGATTTGTGGATTCCCGACATGAACAAGATGAACGTGGTTGCCCCCGTCATTGACGAGTTACAGCGTGTTGCAACCCGGTGCAACGTGGCTGTTTTGGCAACGGTGGGAGCGCCTAAGCAGAAAGGCAAAGACCGCTATTTTGGCCGGGATGCCCTCTTTGGTAGCTCAGCCCTGGCACGGAAGGTGGAAACGGTCGTCTTGATGGGGTTGCACAACGAGGAAGACCCCAATAGCGCCCGGCGTGTTTGGGTCCTGCCTCGGACCGGGCGGGCTGAGTGCATGTATTTCATCTGGCAGAACGGCGGCCTGGAGATGACCACAAAACCGGATGAAGCACCGGAGGACAGTGCGTTTGGTCGCATGACGGCTGTTGTGCGTGCTGCTTTCGGCCCGCGCGAGCCCATTGTGTACAAGCCGGAGTTGGGCGCGGAGTCCACGTTCTACCGCTGGAGACCGTGGGCATTGACTCGGCACATTCTTGTGAAGAGCAAAGGCAAGTTATACATGCCAGAGGGATCGACTCTGACTGCGGCGGCTTAGACCTGTTGGTCACGGTTTGATAGCTGAGAGGACTCTCAACTCTCAAGCCGTGGCCGGTTTTGAGACCCGCAAATGGCTGATTCCATTGAAAGGTACACGTGATACTAGATTATTTGTATTGATGGGGGGAGTCACTTCCACCACCATACACACACAGTTAGAAAGCCCCGTGAGAGTTGACAGGCCCGCCCGGCTTTCCTAGGGAGGTGTTCTAAGTCCAATGGTATGTTAATGATACCCGGGCACGTCTAAATGTTGCCAGTGCCCTCCAAGAGAGCACGCGCAGTCTTTTGTTTATACGAACGCCCAATTCCCAAAAATAGGACTAATTCGGTCCTAATTAGATATTTGGGAGCGAGTCCCGCTCGCGAATATCTTTAAGTCATTCATTAACAATTACTTGTTGGAAATGGCCTTCCCTTCGTAGGATAATGTTTCTTCCCAAAAACATTCCATTGGCTGGGCTGCTCAGTCATCCTACGTGGGCCTTTGCAGGTGATGTCTTGTGGAGCAGATTATATACCTTACACAAGGTATCCATTCGTCTATGCTTTCTTAGGTGGACGTTTCTTCGGCTGATCCTTTTGATTCCTAAGATGTTCCACAACAGCGGGATGGAATAAATGGGTCACAGCTTCTTCGGTGGTCATATGCTTCGGGAGTTTAGGCTCTTGGTTCTCTTTCTGTGAGGTGTTAGTCATGGCGGACTCCGTTAACCTTTGTTCCCTGATCGAAGAGTTTGGCAGTGAAGAGAAGTGCCGTGCGTACCTCGAAGCTCTCCGCTGGTCTGATGGCATTATCTGCTCGCGCTGCAAGTCTGACAAAATCTCGCGCATTGTGAAGCGTAACCAGTTCGATTGTGACGCTTGCCGCTACCAGTTCTCTGTCACAGCGGGCACGATCTTCAACGACTCCCACTTGCCTTTTTGGAAGTGGTTTATTGCGGTATACGTGCTTTGCGAATCGCGCAAGGGAATGTCCGCAAATCAGATTAAACGGACTCTGGGCGTTTCGTACAAGACGGCATGGTATTTGTGCCATCGGATTCGTGCGGCGATGCAGGAAACGAATCCTGAGCCGCTGGGCGGGGTCTTGGAGATGGATGAGACCTATATCGGAGGGGTCGAGCGCGGCGCGAAGCGTGGGCGGGCAAGGAACTCCAAGCAGATCGTAGTCGGCATTAAGCAGCGCGGCGGGAAACTCCGCTTCTTTAAGGCTGAGGATGTGGCGTCTGGAACCTTGGCGCGATTCATTCGGGAGAACGTCCGGGAGGACGTTGAAATGATCGTCACCGATGAATGGAACGCCTGTCCGAAGGCGATGATGCAGGCGGGCGTTCATGGATCGAAGCACGAGGCCATCCAGCACAAATCGAAACTGTACGTTGACGGCGATATCACTACCAACGGAATTGAGTCCGCATTCTCTTTGTTCAAGCGCGGCATCATCGGTTCGTGGCATAAGGTTTCTGCAAAGCATCTTGCGGCCTATTTGGACGAAATGACGTTCCGGTTTAACAATCGATCCAATCCGTACCTGTTTCGCGATACCCTCTTGAAACTCCTTAATGCACCAGTATTGGAGTACAAAACACTCACTGCCGCTTAGCTTTATAACGTTGCTTAGTATGGACCATACAAGGACGGCTAACCCCTAGGTATTGTCCGGGTTCCTGAATGGCAAAACAAGTATCCGAAACCACTTCCCCTCGTTGTCTTTATACGCAAAACGCAATAGGTAATATATTGTGGCTTTCCGTGAAGTTAACAATTCTACATCCACATTGGAGAGCGCCCTCGTCTGGAAGGTACTGAAATGGGGTAACCCAGGCTCGGCATTCGAGGGAGGCATTGTAGGCTTGCCGGAGCATTCCCGATCAAACTGTGCCGATATCTTCTTCTGATCATTTCTGTCATCGATCTTAGCCACATATGTAGTGCCGCAAATATCATAGACGGTGGCTGGCTCCGCTCCAGCATTCACGTACCAGACGTTCATGCGATATGCCGCACCAGCAACTATTGGCATCGGCAATGGCTGTCCTGGTAACAATGAGTCAATATTTTGATATTGCAAGAACGCGTGAGGATGAGTTTGCTGCATTGTCTTATTCGTAATCTTCAGGGCGGAGTCAATTCCTGTAATCGCCGATTCAAGCCCTTGGGCTGTTTTTGAAAAGTTACTCGACGCTTGGTCTGTTATTTCCTGAAATCCATTTCTTTGTGCTTCAAAAAACTCCTTTTGCCTCGCATCGTTTTCTGCTCGATCCTTGTCTATGGCCCTAAACTCAGTTATAAGCAGGCAAACTAGGAGAACCACCCATGAGACCTTTCCAAGGGTCTTCATTTCTCGAACGCTCATAATTCCTGCCACTGTGGCAAGAGCGCCGATAGCGTATCCGGGGGCGGGCACCCGGAAAATCCAATAAACCGCCAAGCACGCAAATGCGATCCATAGGGGTACTCCCACAAAAAGGGAGTTCCATAATTTTCTGAGCGGCTCAATCTCCTCGGCGATCTCTGCAAAGCGCGAGCGCCATTTTTGTAAAAATCCTCGCATACCTGCACACCTTCCCCTACTCGACTCATTCTTGAGTCAGGGTGATCCACTCTGCTTACGGCCATCCCAAACACAACCGATTGGCAGAACGGGACTTGGTGTGTAGTATCGATTCAACTCCTACCTTGCGTAAAGTACACAGTCTCGCCAGCGGATATGTATTCGCCTTATTTTCGCCTATACTGGCCTTGTGTTCCTACTCCCCGACTCCCAGAGCTGCGACTTCACGGTCTCCTGTAAGCGGTGCAGGGAGAACTTTCCCGCACCAGCGATGACCATGCCGGACAGGTGGATTATCGCTGACTGCCCGCTGTGTGGCGAGCGTCGGGCGTACCTGCCGGGTGACATCTTTCGTGGACGTCTGTCATTCCGGCTCACCCGGAAGCCCGTCCAGTCGGAACGGAGGGCCTTCTAATGGGCGAGATGCGGCGGGCCATTGCGCGGGAAGAAGCCGAGCGGAGCAAGCAAAGACCGATTCGCTTCTACGTTGGTGATTGCTTCCTCAATTATCGCCCGCTGTGCGCTTGGCTCGTGAGCCGGACATCGGTAGACCGTCGCCGCATATTTCGGCAGTCATCGCGGATAGCATCACCCTGGCCCGCACCATCCTGGACCGGGTGGTCAGGTAACCGTCACTTCCAGAAAGCGAAGCACGGCTTTCGTCCAATTCCAATACAGTCGTGGGGCTAACTTGCGGACCCCGAATCTGCAGTTTACATGCGGAAAATATAAGGCGAAACTTGAAATGGATGACGGAGGTCATCGCCAGAATGGGACGCGATTCCAATCTCAAGACTGTATTTCTCTTCATGGTCCTCCCAGTCTTCCTCTTGCTCGGTTCGATTGCACATGCGCAACGGGCGATACCTGCCGACAACCTTGCCTACCCAGTCCTCATAACGCTTCCAGGGGTGGGTACAGGATCGGGTTTTTATATTCATGCGAAGACGTACGTTTACCTTGTAACTGCTAAGCACGTGCTTTTCAATCCGCAAAATCAACTCTTGGCAACGCGCTTGGAATTACGGTCATACTCGCCAGACCCGGACGATAACACTCCTAACGTAGTCTTTGTCGATTTGGCTGCATTAAGGTCATCTGACAACAGCAACAACATCAAGATCAGTCAAACTGCCGATGTGGCGGTGGTCCGGTTGTTTGTCAAGCCCAAGGAGGATTTGCCGGGCGAGCCGAAAGGAAAAATCGACGTATTAACTGGCGTGTCGGTGGAAAGCTTTGCCAATAAGGGCCTTCTTACTGCACCCCTGGAGAGTATAGCGACTTTCGACAAGGTATTTCCTGGCAATGACATCATCCTCTTTGGGTTCCCAAGTTCCCTCGCGCTGGCGCAAGTCGGTCAACTCGATCCCAATCGCCCACTACTGCGCAAGGGTATCGTTGCTGGGACCATCCCGGCCAAGAAGTCGATTGTTCTAGATTGCCCCTCTTATTTCGGCAACAGCGGAGGTCCAGTTGTGGAGCTAATCCCGATTGGCTTGGGAAGCTCTCAATTGCGCATCATCGGGGTTATCGATCAGTTCGTCCCGTTCGTTCAAGCTGCGGGTTCGCAGACATTCATGATGCAGTTCAACAGCAATTCAGGCTACTCAATTGCAATCCCGATGGACTTCGTCCTCGAAATGATCGATGACAAATGATAGGACCATCACCTCTGTTAGCTTCAACCTTCAGCGAGGCCTTTTCGCTAGAAGACGGATCATCATCGGGTGCCACGAAGCCACGGTTGCACCTTCTTTTGAAAGTACCCGACCGCGTTGTGGGTTGATTCACGTGGCGGCGAGGTGCAAGAGTAGGGATCGGCCCATCCATAATGCCCGCACTCGCACCTCATTTCTGCGCTATCTCGATAGTAAGCTGACCCGCTTATGCACGGCCTGAAGGTCCGTCGTCACAAGGTTGGCGTAGCGCCGCGCCATCTCGAGCGTGGAATGACCGAGCACTTTTTGCAGATGGAACGCGGACCCGCCCCGCCGCAGGTAGCTCACTGCGAACATATCCGTCACAGCCTGTCTTAGGCGATTCGGAGTAGCATGCGAGTATGACTGACCCCACAACGCTCGGATTGGCTTCTACTGCCGTTTCACTCGTGAGCGGCACTATCGGCTTGTTGAAGGAAGCACGAGAGGCCGCAAAGCGGTCAGATGACCATGACCTCAAAGACAAACTGAGCGAGGTTTACGATTCAGTTCTCGAATTGAAAGAGGTCATTGGGAAACTGCGGGACGAAAACGCGGAGTTGCTCAATCGGCTTAAAACGCGGGCATCACTTAAATTTGATAGACGCGCGAAGCTGTACTTTGCAGAAGGAGACCCGGACCCGTTCTGCCCCGCGTGCTTAGATGATGGTGGAAAACAGATACGGCTCATACCCGACTACAACGACGGCGCGCTGTTACAGTACCAATGCAAAGTCTGCAAGAACTTCTACGAGCCGAACCGCTGGTAATCCGATGCCCGGCATTTGGGCCAATTTGAGCCGGGGGAGACGTGGGTGGAAACGGGACCGGGCAAGTCGGATGAGCCGGAGTTTTGTGTTAATTTGTGCTACGGATGCGCCCAACGTGCCCAAGCTGCCCAAGTAGCCTATTTAAGAATCTGCAACTTACAGATTCCATTGAAGCCGGATGGGTTCGAATCCCACCCTCTCCGCCAGCCCTTGAAAATAAAGGGGCTTATGGTCCGTGTTACGCCTCGTGTGACGCTTCTTTCTCCTTCGCCAGTGGGTATTGACCTCAAGGGGCAATATCATGCGAGCACGTCTATACATTCGCGTCCGGCTGAAGGATGGACGCTATCCCTTCGTTGAGCCGGTTTCCTCGGGGAACACAAGATCAAGGCTTTCTACGCCTTTGTGGACGGCGAGCCTGAAAACCATCCGGAAGGCGTGTATTGCGCTCCCGGAGTAAGCAACCGTCGCTGATATTGGCTACTTGGTTCCTCTGCTGCGTGCCAAGTTGACCAGCACGATGTCATTGCTGTTCATCGGAACAGTGAACTCGACAGTACCGTCCGTCCCGCTGCGCACAACCTTATCCGTCTCAGGTAGATCATTTGTAAGTTCGTTCAGGTGCGCGACTTGTGCCGCAGTCAGTTCCTTGGGAGAACCTATCTCAAGGTAGGGTGTATACGCATCGTTAGCATGATAACCGGCCCGATGCACTTCCAGCCGGTAGTCGGCATTTGGATCCAGATGCACCCAGGCCTCTTTTATCCGACTGACTGATGACTGAGACTCTATGCGCCCAGGATGACCGCACACAACCGTTAACGATGTACGGAATTGTTCCACTCAATGGCTCAATTCAGTTGTTTGCGATCAACCAATTTAACCTGCCGATTTTAACTTAGGAAGAAATCTGCTTCTCGCTGAACGCAGGCTGAGAGTGCCCTTCTCCGGCTTGCCGCGACGACAAGGCCTATCCAGGCCGTATGCCCAAGCTGAACTCACGCTCGCGGATTCCGCCCGACTTGTTCACGGTGCGCCTCGTGCTTCCAGGAGTTGGCACAGGCGACAGACTACGAGATACCCGGGCAGGATGTCCTCGATGCCGAATTCGAGCGCGTCCCACCAGAGTTCCGCCGTACTTGAAGAAGTCACAAGTAAGATCGGAGTAGAGATATCTACGCGTCTGACCCACTCGACGAGATCTCTCCAATTGCCATCAGCCAGGGCGAGTTCCGTGACGATCACGGTCTTCTCGCACGGCGAGTTGAGCAAATCAACCGCTGCCCTGATGGTGCGCGCCCATTCGATAAGCAGTCCGTGCGCTTCGATGGTCTGCGCGACCGTGGCTTCCGGACCCCTGTCGGACACAAAAATCACTGTTCCTGCTCGTCTGTAGGTCTGCATTGAATCTGTAACGCTGCCTGAATCCACGCTAAGCGCTCTGGCTGTCGATGGGCCGTAAGCTGCCGTAAGCTTGCCGTGACACGGCGAAGCTTTCGTGCATAATGAATGGGGGAGAGAAACAAGTGCCATCCCCGCCCTTGTCATCTGGAGAGTCTCTCTTCAACTCTAAAGCGGACCCGGTACCGGCGACGGCGGTCCGCGACCAATTGGCGCGCGTGGTAAGTAGCCCTGGTCTCGTTTCGTCTCCCCGGCTATGCCGGTTTCTCACACACGTCGTCAATCGGACAATCGATGGAGATATAGATAGTCTCAAGGAACTCTCTGTTGCAATGGAGGTGTTTGACCGCACCTCGGAGTACGATCCGAACATCGACGCGATTGTCCGGGTTGAGGCTCGCCGACTCAGAGCGAAGTTGAAGGCCTATTACGAGGAAGGGCAGGGTGCGGTTGATCCTGTTCTGATTGGATTGCGGCCGGGCAGCTATGTCCCGGTTTTCCGATGGCTTGACGCCCAACCGGCCGAGTATCGGGAAACAATTGGGACCGCAGGGCCACCTGCCCGCACGTGCGTTGCCGTATTGCCGTTTTTGAACATGAGTCCGGAGCCGGAGCAGGACTATTTTTGCGATGGGATCAGCGAGGAGATTACGAACTCGCTTACGCGGGTATCCGGGTTGAAGATAATTGCGCGGACGTCGGCCTTTCACTTCAAGGGCGTCAGCATCGATATCCGGGAAGTAGGACAGCGTCTCGGCGCGGATGTTGTCATCGAAGGAAGCGTCAGGAAGGCCGGCGAACAGCTGAGGATCACTGCCCAGGCGATTCAGGCCGAATCGGGTCATCACCTCTGGTCGGAGACGTTCCGCCGTGAACTCAAGGACGTGTTTGGAATCCAGGAAGAGATCGCACAATCTGTTGCGGACTTATTCCGGCTTCAAATGCCGGAAACACAGGGCCCAGTGCGGCCCTCGGCTCCTGATCTGGATGCGTATACCAGGTACCTCCGAGCTCGATTTCTGATTCATCAACAGTCTCCAGAGACACTGCACGCAGCGCTGAACCAGCTTCGAAAGCTCACTAAGACCTATCCCGACTATGCTCTTGCTTGCAGTGGCATTGCTGCAGCGAACGGCCTTCTTGCTCAGTTCGGCATAGTTTCGGGATGTGATGTGTATCCGGAAGTAAAGGCGTGCGCAGAACGCGCTTACGCACTCGATCCTGAATCCGGAGACACATGCACGGTGCTGGGGGCACTTCGTGCCTGGTTTGAGCATCGTTGGGACGAAGCGGACAGCATGTTTGACCGCGCGCTAAAACTGCAACCCAGTCACGCGCCGGCTTACATGTTTCGAGCGATGGCAATGTTATGCCAGGGGAACATCATGTCTGCGGAGTCCGGACTTCGCCGCTCGACCGAGCTGGATCCGCTGTCGGCCAGCGACTGCGCGCGGATGGCGTATCTTCATTACGTAAAAGGAGACTATCCATCGGCAGCAGAGCATCTCCGACAGTCTTTCGAACTGGATCGCGACTATCCTGAAGCGCGATTCTATGAAGGGCTCTTGCATTTTCAGCAGCAGCGTTTCGATGCGGTGATTCAGAGTCTCTCGTCGTCTGTTTCTCCGCTGGATATCGGCCTGCTTGCGGCAGCTCATGGCCAGGAAGGCAGCGTGGCGCAGGCCGAAGAGTGTATCGAGAAACTCCATCAACTGGCGGGGCGACAATACGTTACTCCCCTGGCGGAAGGATTCGCTGCAGTCGGGATGGGAGACTTCAATCATGCCCTCCAGTGCCTGGATAAAGCGATCGAACACAGGACAAACTTCGTGAATCTGCTGGCGGTCGATCCGTTTTTTCAACCTCTTCGTGCCGACCGCAGGTTCGCCAGGTTATTGAAGAAGCTCAGCCTGTCACGCTGACCCAGCCGTAATGTGGCCGTAATCTTACGGCGGACTTACGTAACATTACTCCCTCACGCCTAGCGTTCGAGGCAGTATCGTTTCATGCAACGAAGCACTCGAACAGCTTGCTTGGGTTTGACATTCGGGAGGCTGGCTCTAGCTCTCTCTAAGAGATTGCCCCTAAAACAACCAGATTCCCCCGCTCAGAAGAGGCTGCTATTCGCCTCCCAAGGGTCTGCGATTTGGCTCGTCCTGGGGCTGTCCCCAAACGGAACTTGTCGGACAATCCAGGAAGTCGCGGACAAATTGGCAATCAAAGTGGGAGCTGCCAAATCGCTTCTGCTGCTGGCGCGACTGAAAATTCAGTCCGCCCTTGGAACAGAAACGCATTGCCATCGACGACGAGTTACTGATCTGAGCAGGACGCCGGGGGATCCGATGAAGTGGAAGGTCCGTTGCCAACCCTGCCGGAATGCTGGAGGACTCGACTATGACCGCTAAAGCCGCAGCAAAACGCCAGACATTCCCGCATGCTGGCAGACTCGTCGGAACTCAATGCGGACTAGCGCCACTTACTCGAACAGCCTGTTTGGCATTCAGCCTGGTGACACTGGCGCTGCTGGCGCGAGGCCAAAATGTGGCAAGTCTCTCCCCTGCGCCTGCGGTTGAACCGGCGACGGGACAACCGTCAACTCTGCCTGAACTAACCCTCGAAGAGGCGGTCGAACAAGCTGTTGCGAACAACAGCAGTTTGAAGACGGCCGGCCTCGAGACGCGCCGAGCCGTTGATGACCTGGCTGCTGACCGAACCAGACGATTTGCGAATACACAGGTCACGGCGCTAGGCGCCCAATTGGTTACGAAGCCATCAATCACCTTCCCGGCGGGCTCTCTCGGGGTATATGGCGCTACAGGGCCGATCCCGGCGACGAATCAGAAGGTCGAGATCGCGCGAAGACCCACGGGCACGGTGAACGTCTCAGTTGCCCAGCCGCTTTCGACCGAGTACCAGCTCAATTTGCAATTGAAAGCTCTTCAACTGGGTCTGGAAGGTACGCGACAGGATCAGAAGAAAATGCGTCTGGAGGTGGTTGATAGCGTCCGACGCGCTTACTACGTGGTCGTCGAAGCCCAGAGCGCTTTGGACAGCCTTCAGGCCTCCCTCCCTTACTATCGGGAATCGCAACGTCTGGCGTTCGAGAACCGCGGCAAAGAGACCATTCTCGAGTCGGATTTGCTGAATGCCAATGCTCAGCTGTTGAAGATACAGAACGCGATCAGCGACGCGAGCGACAAGGTCGCGTCGGCCGGCGAGCAATTGAACGATCTGATAGGCCGGGACATCCACACGCAGTTCCGGGTTGCGGCGATCGACAATGCAGACACCGACCTCTCCACAAGCGAAGCCATGGAGGCCCTCGCTCTTCACAACCGTCCGGACGTGAAGAAGGCAAAGCTTCAGGTCGAACAAGCCCATTATGATGCGCGAGCGAAGAAGGCGGAATATATCCCCGACGTGAGCCTGGCTTTCGACTATTACACAACCGCGAATTACGAGAATGTTTTCCCCAGCAACGTAGGGACGGTAGGCCTGTCGCTCCAGTGGGAACCGTGGGACTGGGGGCGCAAGCGACATGAGTACCAGGAAAAGCGGGCGAAGGAAGATCAGGCCAAGGTTGGAGTCGACGCTACGCAACGCGCCGTTCTTCTGGAAGTGAGACAGGCATACCGGCAGTTGGAGAACAGCCGCCGGCAACTGACCCTGAGCGACGCAAACGAACGTGCTGCCCGGCAGAGACTCAAAGAAGTGCAGGAACTGGCCAAGCGCGAAGCGGTACTAAGCAGAGATTTGTACCAAGCTCAGTCGGATCTGGCTTCCGCCGACAGTCAGCAGCAACAAGCTCTCGCTGTTTTCTGGAGGGCGAGAGCCGATTTGAAAAAGGCGATTGGAGAACAATGATGCGTATCTCAGTGGGAATTGTGAGTTTTGCTGCGCTTACCTGGCTCGCAGGATGCGGGACAAGAACGCAGAAGGCGGGTCCGGAGCCGGTTCCCGTGGAGGCGGAGATCGCGGTTATGCAGCATGTCCAGCCCAGTTGGAGCTACTCTGGCGAGATTCGTCCGGACACCGAAGTTCAGCTGGCCTTCAAGGAACCCGGTTACATCGCTTCTCTGTACCGCCTGAAGGGCGCCGATGGGCGGATGCGCAATGTGCAGGTGGGCGACGAGATAGCCGCCGGCACCGTATTGGCGCACCTGCGTCGGTCTGATTACGAATCCGTTCTCAATTCAGCAGTGGGCCAGGAGCATTCGACCCAGGGGGCTCTGGATGCTTCGCAAGCGGAGCTCGACAGCGCAAAAGCCGATCAGACCAAGGCCGATCTGGACTTTGAACGAGCACAGGCTCTGTACGCGGCGAAAGCCATGACTCGCCCAGACTACGATGCCGCAGTGGATCGGCACGCTTCGGCCACAGCAGCCGTTGAAGCCGCTATGCGGCAGATTGAAGCGCGTCACGGCCAAGTGGCCGCAGCGGCTGCGCAGACAGTCTCGGCGCGAATCAACCTTGGCGATACTAACCTGGTTGCTCCGATGCCTGGCGTGATTATCGAAAAGACTGCGGAGCCAGGCAACCTGGTTGCCTCCGGCACGAGTGCCTTTACCCTCGACGATACCCGCGTGGTGAAGGTGAATTTCGGCGTTCCAGAAAGCATGCTGGCGCAGGTCAAATTAGGCGGGGTTGTGCCCGTGCAACTTGCAGCGTTACAGCGACGGACACTTACTGGCCGAGTTACCGAAATCGCGGCCTCTGCCAATCGTGAGTCGCGGGTCTTCAACGTCGAGGTCACTCTACCGAACCGCGATCGCTCACTCAAGGTGGGCATGATCGCCACTATCCGAATCGACCAACCGAACACGCAAAACGTGCCCGTAGTGCCACTGACTGCTTTGATGACCGCAGAATCGGGTTCGAACAGCTACTCGGTTTTCACGGTGGAGCAGCGCGATGGCAGGCAGTTCGCGCGACTGAAAAGTGTGAGGGTTGGCGAAACCTATGGCAAGTCGGTCGTCGTGGACGAAGGGCTTACACCAGGAGAACAAATCGTCGTCAACCGTACGAACCAGCTCAGCGACGGAAGCCCGATCCGGGTAGTGAACCAGGAGAGCAGCGATGGCAAATAAACAGGACGAGCACTCCACGGGCAAGAAACAGAATCTAGCCCGCTTTTTTATCGAGCAGAAGCACGTCGCCTGGGTCTCTCTGGCAGTTGCCCTGCTCTGGGGATTCTACGGTCTATCGAAAATGCCTCAACGGAAAGACCCGGACATTCCCGTGCGCCAGGCCATGATTATTGTGCCGTGGCAGGGAACGTCGGCAGGACAGGTAGAGCAACTGATTACCAGGAAGGTCGAGCAGGCTATCGCTTTGAATCAGTGGGTCACGGAGATCAAGAGCGCCTCTAGAACGGGTTCGGCAATGGTGCAGTTCGAGCTGGCTGAAAAGGGAAAGTACGACAGGGACAAGGAACTGGACGACGTCAAGATCAGACTGGATTCTATCCACGATCTACCGCAGGGCGCCGGTCCGATTCTGTACATCAAGGACTTTGGGGATACCTCCGCATTGATGCTCACAGTAGCAAGCCCGCCGGCCGACTTAGGCCAGGTCAAATGGATGAGCAAGCTGGTCGAAGCCCAAGTCCGGCAAGTTCGCCGTGGCCTGGAAACTCAAACTCTGCCGCGGCGGTCAATCGTGGTAGTTTATCCGAAGTCCATCGACGGCGGCCAGATAGAACACACGCTTTCCTGGGTGACCCAGCAACTGGCAGCTCAACGGCTTTGCTCCGATGCACGCCTCTTTTCGGGAGCGGGATTCATCGGCGTAGACGTTGCGACCAGCTTCAGTACCTCCGATCTGCAATCGGGATTGAAAAAGTTTGCTGCTCAGAATCTGCAAACGGATGAATTCCACCCCGACTCATGGCAGCCTGTAATTATTGACGACCCGTCGACCACCTTTGCCAACCTGCAGTCCGCTGCGGGTGACAAGTACACTTACCGCGACCTGAACGACTACACCGATACCATTCAGCGAAGCCTGAACACGCTTCCGATCGTGGCCAAGGTGGAACGTTCAGGTGTACTGGACGAAAACGTATTTCTGAACTTCTCACAGGAACGCCTGACACAATACAAGCTCAAGCCGGCAGATCTTCCGAAGCTCCTCGCGGCCCGGAATCTGCCCCAGAGCGGCCAGACACTTAACGCAAACGGACGCACGATCAGCGTGAACACGACAGGCGAGTTCAAGAACATCGACGATCTGCGCAACGTCTTGATTGGCGCTTCCCCGAGCGGAACGCCGCTTTACCTGCGAGATCTTGTGGACATCGACAGAGGGTATGAGAATCCGCCTTCGTTCATGAACCGGTACACTCGCCGCGCCGAAAACGGGAGATGGATCACCACGCGTGCGATTACGCTATCGGTTCAGATGCAGAAGGGTGAACAGATCGGTTCTTTCGGGAAACAGGTGAACGCCAATCTAGACAGAGTTAGGAAAACGTTGCCCGCCGATCTGGTTCTGGCCAGGACGTCAGACCAGCCACTACAGGTACGCGACAGTATTGAGTTGTTCAGCCACAGCTTGATCGAGGCGCTGTTGCTGGTGGTTGTTGTGGCTTTGATTGGCTTCTGGAGCTGGCGGACGGCCATTCTGATTGCCGCATCGATGCCGATTACTCTGGCGATCACGTTTGGGGTCATCAACACCCTCGGCATCGACCTGCAACAGGTTTCGATCGCTTCGCTGATCATCGCACTTGGATTATTGGTCGATGTACCAGTGGTGTCGGGCGACGCAATAGTGCGCGAACTGGGTGGGGGGCAGCCGAGATCCGTCGCCGCGTGGCTGGGACCTACGAAGCTGTTTAAGACGATGGCCTTTGCAACTGTGACTAACATCGTCTCCTACCTGCCCTTCCTGATGTTGCCCGGGGATACAGGCAAGTTTCTGTACAGCCTGCCGGTTGTCATTAGTTGCTCGCTGCTGGCCGCACTGTTGGTTTCCATGACGTTTGTGCCGCTGATCAGCTCGTTTCTTCTGCAGAGCAGGAGCGAAACACCCATCGAAGAAAGAAGGCAGCGTGGGTTCACAGGCTGGTATTTCCGGACTGCGAAGAAGGCCATTGAACACAGAAAGGCCTGCTTGGCAGGATCGCTCGTTCTGTTGGTCTTGGGCGGCATCGTGTTCTCAACGCTGAAGCCTCAGTTCTTTCCCAAAGATTTGCAGTACTTTTCCTACATCGATGTGTGGCTTCCTGAAGACTCTCCGGCGAGCGCGACAAGCGAGACAGCTCAGCGGGTGGAATCCATTACCCGCCAAGTAGCGGAGGAGTATGGCCGAAACCATCCGGTGCATGGACACCCGAAAGATGTCTTGCTATCGTTGACGACGTTCGTGGGCGGCGGCGGTCCGCGCTTCTGGAGCAGCGCCACGCCGGAGGACAGGCAGACTAACTATGCCCAGGTGATTCTACGAACGAAAGATACTCACGATACGACCCCTCTGCTTGCCCTTTTGCAGAGGGAACTGGATAGCCAGATTCCTGGAGCAATTATTGATACGCGAAGTCTGGAAACTGGCAAGCCGATCGGAATACCAGTTCAGGTCAGGATTTCCGGTGAAGATCTGCCACGTCTCAGAGCGGAGGCTGAGCAGCTGAAGCAAATCTTTCGCGATATCCCCATTGCCGCCAGAGTTCGAGACGATTGGGGCGAACCTAGCGTTAAAGAAGTAGTTCACGTCGATCCGGACCGCGCAAATCTGGCGCATGTCACGAACTCGGATGTATCCGATTCCGTCGATGCAGCTCTTCATGGCATTACGGCCGGCGTCTTGAGGGACGGCGACAAGCAGCTACCCATTGTTGGACGCATGCGAATGGAGGAGCGCGCCCAACTCTCCGACCTGCGCAGCCTTTACGTGTTTTCGCGGCAAAATACGCCTCCAGTGCCTCTCGATGAGGTGTCAACAACTTCGCTGGATCCGGTAACCACAAAAATCCGACGCTTCGATCAGTACCGGACCATTACGATTCAGTGCTGGCCTGCCCAGGGACATCTCCCTTCCGAGGTGATCGCGGCGGCTATGCCAAAGCTGAATCAGTTTCAGAAGCAGCTACCAGCTGGATTGATTTTCCGCTTCGCAGGCGAGCAAAAGGAGCAGGTCAGTGGGTTTAGTGACCTTACGACGGTACTGGTGATTTGCGTGTTCGCCATTTACCTGGCGCTGCTGGCGCAGTTCAAGCATGCGTTCAAGCCCCTGATCGTCTTTGCCGCCATTCCGTACGGTGTTGTGGGAGCGATCTTTTCGCTTGCCATCATGGGCCAGCCATTTGGTTTCATGGCATTCCTTGGAATCATCAGCCTCATCGGCGTGATTGTGAGCCACATCATCGTGCTGTTTGAATTCATCGAGGAACGCAGAGAAGAGGGTGAAAACCTGGAGTTGGCGCTGATCGATGCGGGCATCCTTCGTATTCGGCCGGTCATGATCACAGTTGCGGCCACAGTGATTGCACTGTTTCCGCTGGCTGCACACGGTGGCCCTCTTTGGGAGCCTCTTTGCTTCGCCCAGATTGGCGGCCTGACGATCGCCACCTTTGTGACATTGGGGCTGGTCCCGGTGCTCTACTCCTTCGTCGTGCTGGATCTCAAGTTGATCCGTTGGGAACGCGTGGAGCAGACGGCACTGCCCGCACCAGAAAATGCCTCACAGATTCCTGGGATATCCGGGACGCCTGCGTGATGACTATGCACATTGCCCACGTCCTTCAATACGCAACACTCTTGTCACTTCTGATGGGAGGCCTCGGCCTGGTTGTCGCGGTCGTGAATCACCGCGAGCAGGCGAAAACGCAGATCTTCCTGGCAATGTCTGCCCAGTACAACGAACTATTGAAGAGCTCCTCGGCAGGCTTCTGGCTGGATGTATCACCTGGTACGGAGCTTCCTGAGCAGACCGGCGATTCAACCATCACGATGTTACGATTCTGCACCCTGGTTTCGATGACCTATCTTCTGTTTCTGGAGCGCCGTATACCCGGACGGATGTGGGAGTTGATGCTGAGTTCCGCGGAGCGGAGGTTCCGGAGCCCCTTCTTTATGCGTGAATGGCTCCTTCGTCCTCGAACTCGTTGTATACCCGGCAATATACGAAGTTTGGAAGTGGCACTTCGAGATGAAGCGTGCCTGCGCCGCACCGGCACACTCTGCCCTGGTGTCGCCCGAGGCGGCGCCGTCACCCTGATCGACATCCGGCGATCGCGTCCGGGCGACATGTAGCCTGTGTTCGGATTAATTCGAATCACCGAACCCCAGGCGCATTGCTCTATGGGGTGGTGCTGCTGTTGCAATATTTTGGACACCGAAATGCAAATGGGAAGGCGCGGCGAAAACCATGGCGATGAATTCGACAGCGAACGGCCAAACACTCCCCGACGCTGCCGGTCTCACCACGCAATACGGATGCGGACCCGTCGTGCTGTTCACGAGCGTCACGACGTCCACGTTAATCAGAAGCGGACACACGCGAGGAATATCAATGCGAGTCGCCGACTCCGGCATGCTTCTTCATCCCTGGCCCATTAAACATGTCTCATCTCATCCCGGCCTCGCGTTCTGGTACGAGGCAGGCAGGTTCGACATGGGCTCGCGAGGTTGGAAAACGCATCAAAGCAGTTCCATCGCGACCTTTTTCCCGACCCAGGTAGGAGCGACCGCGCTTGAGCTCAGCTTTGATGAGAATGGAAAGGCGCGCTTCCGACTCATGCTCGGGAGCTTTTAGGGGACATCTTCCGAGCAGTCGCATCGTTGGCCGCGTTCTGACACTCATCTTGCTGATCGCCGATGTTGCCCTTTGTGTTAACGCCGCACATGAGGCCATGGCGCCAGGCGGCCGTTCGCCAGGGGTAGCGCCCTCGCGCGCCTCAAACGTTCTTTGCTTTCTGGTGAGGAGCCAGCCTCACCGCAGCTTCCGCGGTCATCAGAAAGAAAGTGAAGGTTTCCTGCAGATACAAGCGCACAGATGTATCGGTATGGCCGAGATAACCGATGGAGACGTCCTGGCCGATGTGCAGTACGAAATCACCGCCCCGCGTGGTGAGTAAGAAAGCGCCGGCAATGGCGGGCGCCCAGATGATCTGTTCGTCGACAAGCCGCTTGACATGTTCCAACACCGGATATCCGTGATCGCTGGTCTCAGCCAGCGCGGTGTATTCATCGGCTCCGAATAACACCGAATAGGGGCCGTTCACGCCCACGAGACGCAATCTGCTCAAACCTTGCGCGATGGCCTCCGGGTACTGACGCACGTCGGCCGGCAGGGTCATTATTGGATTGCTGGTCCCTTTACCAATTCCTTCAATGCCGGCGGCGGCATAGCCCTCAAGTATCGCTCTGTCCTCGGCAAAGGCCATTTGTCGGGCGGCGTCCTTCGCGGCTTGCCAGTCGGAATCGTTTGCGCCACGCTCGACGTCGTCGATCGCCTGGCGACCTAGTTCGAATGGAACTCGGAGTTCGACGAGCGGCTTTGCCTCGCGTTGCCACGCATCGATGCCATTCGCGGGAGCTGTGATGGCCCGCAGGTGCCCGGTGCCGACCGCAGACAGGCTTGTACCGCCCGGACCTTTTACGTCGACGACGCGCCGCCCAGCAAGATAGCGCTTAAACGTTCGCGACGTTTCAGCTTCAATCTGGGCCCAGGCCGAATCTGAAACTGGAGCAAGCTCGCGATGGAGATTATTCATGTCGTATTTCTCCTTTGAGGGATCCAATGCGAAGCGAACCGTCGCGTACCGATGAAATGCTGGAAGAGGAGTCGTCCGTCGGGGAGGCTAAGGAGGACTCCGCCGGCCCGGGAGGGTCGTCAGTTAAGCTCTCCAGAAAAGTCGCCGATGGAACAAAGAACAGGCTTCCAGTGACAGCGCGGCTGAAGTCAAGCAGGCGGTCGTAGTTGCCGGGCGGCTTGCCGACAAACATGTTCTCGAGCATCTGCTCGATTGTTCGCGGGGTACGGCTGTAGCCGATGAAATAGGTGCCAAATTCGCCAAACGCGGGACGGCCGAAGGGCATGTTGTCACGCAGAATCTGTATCTGTTTGCCGTTCTCGACGATGGTGGTGAGCGCGTTGTGCGCCGATGTTGGTTTGACTGAGTCGTCCAATTCAATGTCGGAGAGTTTGGCTCGGCCGATAATGCGCTCCTGCGCCTCCGCGGAGAGAGCATTCCACGCCTCCAGGTTGTGCAGGTACTTTTGCACGATGACATAGCTTCCACCGGCAAAGTCGGCGTCTTCGTCACCGATCAAAACGGCCTCGGTTACGGCCGCTCCCCGGGGATTCTCAGTCCCGTCGACGAAGCCCATCAAATCGCGATCATCAAAATACCGAAAGCCTTGTACCTCGTCGACAGGCGAAACGGCCTTTCCGATGCGATCCATGATCTGCGAGGCCATTTCGAAGCAAAGGTCCATGCGCCTGGCTCGAATGTGGAATAACAGGTCGCCCGGCGTCGACACCGCATGGCGTTCTCCGGCGTGAATCTCCGCGAACCGGTGTAATTCGGCCGGCCTCGGTGAGCCGAAGAGGCGGTCCCACGCATCGGACCCAATCCCCATGACGCAGGAGAGTCCCCCTTCCAGGTCGCGAAATTCCACGGCACGAAACAGATTGGCGAGGTCACTGCAGAATGAGCGCAGCGTGGGGCGAACATCGGAGCCTTGATTCAGGGTGACGACGAGGAAGATCGCGGCGCGGGTGAGCGGCGCGGATACCGGCTGCGCGAGGGTTGGCGATCGGCTAGGCGATTCGAACGTGCTCTTCGGATCAGAATGCATCGGCGCAGGCCTCAGGACTCAACTGCAGCAGTGCTCCCCGAATCGACTGGCCATCATCGCCGAACGCGACCATTCCTGGTGCATTTTGGGTCGTCATGCTGCCTCACACTAAACCGGTCGAAACATGGGCACAATTATCCTTTGGTATCGCCTTTGAGTTGCCCCTTTTTGTTTTAAGAACCTACCTCATAAATCCCTTACTGACCACGGTCGTATGCCGACTGTCGTGGCGGTCAATCACCTGGTCCCGAACCAGCTTCAGTCGATTGTTGAAAGCTGTTGGAGGGCGTGGCCCGCAACTGCTTTGTTTTGAGTCGATTGCGGACAACTATTTGTGGGGCGATGAACTTTGCAGCTGCCGTTCGGATTCCACCCAGTGTCAGGTCAAGAGTTCACTGTCAACGCCAACGTCGCAGTCTTGGTGAGCCTACCAGAGGTGCCGGTGACCGAGATAGTGTAGCTGCCGGGTGGTTCCCGAATTGCCTCCGCCCCCTCCACGTTCGCCGCCTCCACTACCGCCGCATCCGATGAAGTTGCTAACTACGGCAAAGCGCCGGAATGCCACTCCAAATATACGCTGCCACCTACATTGGCAATCTCAAGCAGTAGCACGCAATATCGATCGCCGGATTAATATGTTCGTGGTCGCCGAGTGCAGGATGATTGGGTTCCCAAATCGGTTCCATCGCGAGGCATGGCCTCGAGCGGAGGTACGCATGAAGTTGACGGTACTTGTTGTCGTACTCGCAGGGAGTTTGTGTTTCGCTCAGGATTCGAGCGACTTTAAACCCGCAACATCAAACGTTCTGGATGCGCAGTATCCCAGGGTCGACAGCGGCTCGCGCGTGCAGATCCGGTTCAAAGCGCCTGACGCTTCGAAGGTGCGAGTCAATTTCTGGAGTGGCCCAAAGGCTGACATGGAGAAGCAGCCCGACGGGTTCTGGACATTTACGACGCCTACGATGGCGCCCGGGCTTCACTACTACACGATCATCGCGGATGGCGCGGAGGTGAGCGATCCGGGCAGCACGGCTTACTTTGGCGGCAGCAAATGGGCAAGCGCTGTCGAGGTACCCGAAACCGGAGCGGATTATTACCTGCCCAAAGACGTTTCGCACGGGCAGGTGCGCGAGATCTGGTACCACTCCAGCGTGACAGGCATGTGGCGCCATGCGCTGGTATATTTGCCTCCGAATTACGACACTCAGACCAACACCCGGTATCCGGTGTTGTACCTCCAGCATGGGGGCGGCGAGGACGAAACCGGGTGGGTCCGACAGGGCAAGGCGAATTTCATCCTCGACAACCTGATCGCCAGCGGAAACACGAAGCCAATGATCATCGTCATGGCGAACGGCTATGCAAGCCGCGCCGGTTATGTCGTGCCTGACCTCACGGGAAAACCATTCGGCTCGCCGGAATTCATCAAGGTAATGCAGGAGCGGATGGGCGCATTCGAAGACGACATGACGCAGGCGCTGATTCCGTTCATCGACAAAACCTTCCGCACGATCTCCGATCGCGATCACCGCGCCATGGCCGGCCTTTCGATGGGCGGCATGCAGACGTTCCAGGTGACGTTCAATCATCTCGACCTGATTTCTTACATTGGCGGATTCAGCGGGGCGTCCAATCCTTTCGTGGCGGGGAACAATAAATTCGACACCAAGACCGCCTATCAGGGAGCAATGGCCGATCCGGCCGCATTCGCGAAACGGGTGCACCTTCTGTGGATCGGCGTTGGGACTCACGAGCCCGAACGGATGAAGAACGGACTCGAGAGTCTGCATGCATCTTTGGATGAAGGAAAAATCCAGCACGTGTTTTATGAATCACCCGGGACCGATCACGAATGGCAGACCTGGCGCCGAGACTTGAAAGACTTTGCACCGCGGCTATTCCAGGAGCCTGGTCAACAGGTTTCGGCCACCCATGGAAAGTAAAATCCCGCCGTGTTCATTCGGTGCATTCAACGTGATGATGCGAATTACGAAGCTGTTCGCGATTGCGGGCTTTCTCATTCCGGCTGGACTCACCGGCATTGTGACGCGAGCACAGACCGCTAACTCGCGCGAGGCGCTCTGGTATCGGGGTCCTGCACCGGTCTGGGACAACGCGCTGCCGATCGGGAATGGCAGGCTGGGCGCGATGGTGTTCGGCGGCGCGAATGCGGGATCAAATAACGGAGACCTGCAAGCATCGCCGAAGAATGCGCCATTGATGGACGGATCGCAAACTACAGGTGCGGATGAACATCTGCAATTGAATGAGTCGTCCTTGTGGAGAGGCAGTCGCGCCGATCGGCTCAACCCGCGTGCTCATGACGCCGTCCCTCAGATTCGCAAACTGCTGCTCGACTCCAAAGGGCTGGACGGCGCGAAGATTTCGGCCGCCGAAAAGATGGCGCAGGAGAGCATGATCGGCATCCCGCCGGCCATGCCGGGATACAGCACGCTGGGCGATCTGTATCTACGCTCGTCGAAACACGGGGCCATGCGCGATTATCGCCGGCAGCTCGATCTTGGTACTGGCATCGTTCGCGTCACGTATGCGATGGAAGGAGTTCGCTACACGCGCGAGGTGTTTGCTTCGATCCCGGATGAGGTGATTGTGCTGCGCCTGACCGCTGACCGAAAGGGCTCTATCGCTTTCCGCGCGAGCATGGACCGGCCGGCGGACTTCAGTCTGACTGCACGCGGCCAGGACACACTGATTCTGCGCGAGGGAACGGATCACAAGGATCAAATTCGCTTCGCAGGTGAAGCACTGTTTCTTCCCAGGGGCGGTTCCTTGCGTGCCGATGGCTCGGAGATCGTCGTCACCGATGCCGACGCCGTCATGGTTCTCATCGCCGCGGCCACGGATTTCAAAGGCGGCCCATTTGCGGGCGGCAATCCCGAGACGCAGTGTGATCGTGCTTTGAACAACGCACGGAAGCGAAGCGCCGAGGAGATCCTCAGCCGCCAGCAGGCGGTGTATCAGTCCCAGTTCCGGCGCATGGGCCTGCACCTGGGCCCTCCCCACGGGGCCGGCGATGACCTGCCCACGGATGAGCGGGTGAGGCGCGTGAGCGAAGGCGCGGACGATCTTGGCCTGCAGCAGCTCTACTTTCAGTTTGCGCGATACCTGTTGATCTGCTCGTCGCGTCCGGACGGACTGCCCGCGAACCTGCAGGGCATCTGGGCGGCGGGCATCGACAATCCGTGGGGGTCGAAGTACACCATTAACGTCAACACCGAGATGAATTACTGGCTCGCGGAGCCCGCGGGACTGGCCAACACGATGTTGCCGCTGATCAACCTCATTGATATGGTGCGCACGCCTTCGGGCGGCACCGGACAACAGGTAGCGCGGACCTACTACGGCGCACGTGGCTTCGTGATTCATCACAACACCGATCTGTGGGGTGATGCCGACCCAATTGACGGATATCAGTGGGGCATCTGGCCGATGGGCGGCGCCTGGCTTTCGCTGAACGCCTGGGACCATTACGCATTCACGCTCGACGAAGACTTTCTGCGTGCCCGGGCATGGCCCATCTTGCACGATGCATCCCAGTTCTTCGTCGATTACCTCGTGGACGACGGATCGGGGCACCTGGTGACCGGGCCGTCGATTTCGCCCGAGAACCGCTATCTCCTGCCGGATGGAACCAACCACTCGTTAACCATGGGACCAACGATGGACATCGAGGTTGTGCGCGAGCTTTTCATGCGCACGCTCGATGCGGGACGAATTCTCAGGGAAGACGCAGAGTTCCAGAAACAGGTAAAGGACTCACTGGGCAAGCTGCCGCCGTTTGAAGTCGGTCAGCACGGGCAGTTGCAGGAATGGCAGCGCGATTATGATGAGCCCGAACCGGGCCATCGGCACATCTCGCACCTCTGGGCACTTTTTCCGGGGACGCAGATCACAGTCGAGCGCACGCCGGAGTTGGCCAAAGCTGCTCGCGTTTCGCTGGAACGGAGATTATCCTACGGCGGCGGTCAGACCGGATGGTCTCGCGCATGGGTGGTGAACTTCTGGGATCACCTGCGCGATGGAAAACAAGCGTACGACAGCCTGCAGGTCATGATCCGGCAATCGAGCTTTCCAAATCTGATGGACACGCATCCGCCGGGCCTGTTTCAGATTGACGGCAACCTTGGCGCGGCGAACGGCATGCTCGAGGCTCTGGTGCAGTCGCGCTGGATGCCCGATGGCGCAGAAATCGAACTCCTGCCCGCGCTCCCTCAGCAGTGGACCCAAGGATCTCTGGAAGGCCTGCGCGTGCGTGGGGGGGCCGCGGTCAGCATGCGTTGGAGGGACGGAAGGGTGGAAACCCTGGATCTGCACGCCACCGCGCGTGAAGCAATGCGGATCATTCCGCCGGCGAGCCAGGCCATTGCGCGAGTCATGACGGCGGCGGGCCGAAGAATTCCACTAGGCTCAGACGGGGTGATTCAGCTCGAGCGCGGTACCTCATACCGTGTGACTTTTCGTTGATTTTCCCTTGGTAACAACCGGGAGTGTTGCATGAACAATCGAGGAGTGAAAGTTACGACCGCCGCGCTCCTACTGGCCGGCACACTTGGAACCCAGGCGGCGGCGCAAAGCGCACCAACCACGCCGCAGGAACTGAAAGTCACGATCGACTCGAAACAAACAGCCCGGCCTGTTTCGCCCTACGAATATGGCATGTTCATCGAGCACATCGGTCAGCTCATCTACCGCAGCCTCTGGTCCGAGATGCTCGACGACCGCAAGTTCTACTTCCCGATCACGCCCGAAGAACCCCAGGCGGCTGCGCCCGCCCAGGGCGGCCCCTTCCGCAACATGCAGCTCAGGAAATGGCACCCCCTGGGTCCCGCCGAATCAGTCGTGATGGATAAGCTACAGCCTTTTGTCGGTGAACAGAGCCCGCGCATCGAACTCGACGTCGCCGCATCGCACGGCATCCGCCAGTCGGGCTTTGCTTTGATCAAGGGAAAGACATACGCTGGCCACATCTGGCTTCGCGCCACACCCGGCGCAAAGGTGAATGTCGCTCTGGTCTGGGGCGAAGGAACGAACGATCGCCAGACTGTCGCGCTTTCAACCCCTCCGAGCAGCTATAAAGAAATGCCGTTCACGTTCACCGCCGGAGGAGACGCTGAGGCCGGAGCACTCGAAATCACGGGGTCGGGCAAAGGCAACTTCCACATTGGCGCCGTCTCGCTCATGCCCGCCGACAACCTCGATGGCTTCCGCCCGGAAGTCGTTGGGCAGCTCAAGCAGTTGCACTCCGGCTTTTGGCGCCTTCCCGGCGGCAACTATATCTCCAATTTCAACTGGTATGACTCGGTGGGCCAGCGCGACAAGCGGCCGCCGGATTTCGACCACGCCTGGAACGCAATGCAGACCAACGATGTCGGCATGGATGAGTTCATGACTTTCTGCAAGCTCATCGGCGTCGAGCCCTACATCACTGTCAACGCGGGTTTCGGCGACGCGCACTCGGCTGCCGAAGAAGTCGAATACATGAACGGCGCCACCGGCACGCCAATGGGCGCGATGCGCGCGCGAAACGGCCATGCAGAGCCGTATCGCGTGAAGTTCTGGAACATCGGCAACGAGCCTTACGGGCAGTGGCAGCTCGGCCGCACCGACCTGAAGTATTACCTGCTCAAGCACAATGAGTTCGCGAAAGCCATGCGTGCGGTCGATCCGTCCATCACGCTTCTCGCTTCAGGATCCATGCCGGAAGAGGCGATTCTCGAGGGCGTCGCCGCCGACTGGCACATCCCTTTCGATCAGGCCGGCATCTGCTCCGATGCCGACTGGACCTGCGGCTTCCTCAAGCACGACTGGGGCAACTTCGACGGCGTCACCGAGCACTGGTACACCCGCGCCGGGGTGCGCTGGGATCGCGAGCGCGCAGAGAAAGGAATCAAGGTCGGCCGCCTCGAAGCCGGATACGTGCCCGATGAGGAGACAGCTCTCGAGTGGGTCCGCCGCCCGTCGGATCGCGTGCATCTGAAAGGCGAAGAGTGGCAGGAGTACAAGCAGCGCTACCCCGAGATGAAGACCAAAGACATCTTCATGTCAAATGACGAATACGCCTACACGGGCGGGCAGACCGATCTCAAACTCGCTCTCGCCTATGCGATGGTCTTCAACGAGATGCTGCGCGAAACGGACTTTCTCCGCATGACGGCGTTCACCATGGGAGTCTCCACGCTGGACTTCAACCAGACCGCGGCGACGCTCAACACGAGCGGGCTCCTATTCAAGCTTTATGGCGAACATCTCGGCACCGGCTCTACCCCGGTTGGGCTCACGGGCAACTCTCCACAGCCCGCTCCCACGCAACATATCGTCGGCGACCTGCCGCGGACGAGCGCCGGCAGCCCTACGTATCCGCTGGACATGGTGGCCGCGCTCAGTGAAGACCACAAGTTCCTCACGCTCGCCGTTGTGAATGCGACCGACTCCGAGCAGAAATTTGATCTGGCCGTCGACGGCGTTCGTCTCAGCGGCGACGGCACGGTGTGGCAGATGACGGGCAAGAGTCTCGACGCTGCAAACAAAGTCGGCCAGCCGCCGCAGGTCGAATTGAAGCAAACCGAAATCGGGGAAGCGCGCGCCACCCTGTCGGTGCCGCCGATCAGTGTCGAGATCTATCGCTTTCCTGTGATGCAAACCGCACCATAGGGGAACAAACGGGCACCGAGAGGTCTCGATGTAATGTTTGGTTCACGCAAAGGAGTCGTTGGATTGCAATCTATGCTCACCCGAATCAGAGTGTGTCTTCTTTTAGTCCTGACCCCCGGCCCAATGCTGTTCGGCGCCGATTTCGCCATGAGAGTGACCGACAAGAATTACCTCGACACTCAAGGTTTCAGCGTATTTCTCTACGACAGCACGTACCATCCCGTTTTCGTAGACCAGAAGAATACGGCCATGGAGATGATTCTCCACGGCCAGCGCATCGCGACGAACGGCGATGTGCGCCTGATGCCAACGCCCGAGCAGTGGGACCTGGTCGCAACCCTCAAAGGGCGGCAGGCTGATAAGGAGAACAACCGACTCATCGCCGACCTCGCTTTCCCGAACTTCGATCTCAGCTACTCGCTCGAAGTGGCAGCCGAACCAGGCGGGGTCAGGGTCAGCATCAATCTCAACAAGCCGCTGCCGGAGACACTGGCGGGGCGTGCGGGCTTCAACCTGGAGTTCCTGCCCTCCATCTACATGGGCCGGGCTTACCTGGTGGACGGAACCAAAGCCGGCACCTTCCCGCGGACGCCGAACGATCCTATGGTCAAGGTGTTGCCACTGCCCGATGAACCCAAGAAGGCGTACTACCTGGAGGACTGGGACAAGGCCAAGGGATACACTCAGCCACTGCCGTTCGCCGAGGGCAAGACCATCACATTGGGGGTCGACGACGCGCTGGCCCGGGTCAACGTTAAGTCGGATACGGGGGATCTGATGCTGTTCGATGGGCGCGACCGCGCGCCGAACGGCTGGTACGTGCTGCGTTCGCTGATCCCGTCGGGCAAGACCACCGGCGCCATCGTGTGGCACATCCGGCCGGACTTGATTCCGAACTGGACGCGGCCGCCGATGATCGCGCACAGCCAGGTTGGTTATGCACCGGGTTTCTCCAAAGTGGCGGTGCTCGAACTCGACCCGAAGTACAACGGCCCAAACACGGCCAAAGTGCTGCGCCTGATGGAGGACGGATCGTACAGGCAGGTGTTCGAGGGTCCGATCACGCCTTCAACATCGTGGCTGCGGTACGTCTATTCGAAATTCGACTTTACCCCGGTCAAGGACCCCGGCCTTTATGTAATCGAATATGCAGAACAGCGCACCGCGCCCTTCCCCATCTCTACCTACGCTTACGCCAATATTTGGCAGGACAGCCTGGACCACCACCTTGCGGAGCAGATGGATCACGTTTCCGTGCGCGAAGGCTACCGCATGTGGCACGGGGCTTCGCACCTGGATGATGGCCGCATGGCGCCCGTGGTTGGGGAGCAATTCGACGGCTGGAATCAGGCAACTGCCACGGACGGGAAGTGGAAAGGAGGCGACCACATTCCCGGGATGAACGTGGGCGGCTGGTATGATGCCGGCGACTTCGACCTCGAGGAGCCTGCGCAACTGAGCGTGATTCAGAGCCTGGCCCTGGCCTATCGCGAATTCGATCTCAAGTACGACGAGCTTACGGTAGATGAAATGGGGCGTGAGGTTGAGATGCACCGTCCCGATGGCATGCCGGATACGGTGCAGCAAGTCAAGCACGGCGCACTATACATCCTGGCGCAGTTCCACAATATCGGCCACGCAATCCGCGGGACGCACGAACCGGATCTGCGCCAGTACACTCAGGTGGGCGATGGAGCGTCGAAGACCGACGGCCGCATCTATGACCCCAGGCTTGGTACGAACGAAGTGAAAGGCGACTACTCCGGCCGCCCCGACGACCGCTGGATCTTCACCACGAACAACGCCTTCTTCCAGTGGAACGCCATCGCGGCGCTGGCAGCGGCAGCCGATACGCTGAAAGGCTATGACAACGCGTTAGCGAAAGACTGCCTCGATACCGCGATCAAGGCGTGGAACGAGGAGAAGGTTCACCCTACGCAAAATCCGGGGGGTGCTCCCGGAGGCGGCGGCGTGCTGGCTGCATCTCAGGGTGCGGTCTCCGGCGCTCAAGGCGCTCACAACGGACAGCGAAGCTCGGGCACTCCGGCAAGTGCTGGCACGGCTGCCTCGCAAGCAGCCCCGGCGGCTCGGGGCGCGTTTAACGTAGGACTGGAGTGGGCTGCAACGCTGGAATTGACCATTGCCACCAATGGCTCCGAGCCGTACAAGTCTCGCCTGAAGGAGTTGTTCCCTCAGATGATTACCCCGCAGCAGATGGGCATCCGTGGTTGGACGGCGGTTCGAGCCTTGCCTTATCTGGACGCGAGCGCGAAAGATCAAATGCGCGAAGCGGTGAAGACATACATGGCGGGTCTGGACAAGCAGTTGGACGCCACCCCGTTCGGTGTGCCCCCCAGCCTGGGCACCTGGGGCGGGTCGGGCGCCGTGGTGGACATGGCCATCCGAATGTATTTCTTGCACAAGGCATTTCCTGATCTTGTGAGCCCCGAATATACGCTGCGCGCCGTCAATTACATTCTCGGTACGCACCCGGTATCGAGCACTTCGTATGTAGCGGGGGTCGGCACGGTCTCGAAGACGAAGACCTACAGCAACAACCGCGCCGACAATTCTTACATTCCTGGTGCCGTGATTCCCGGCTACATCATCATCAAGCCGGATTTCCCGGAGTGCATCGACGACTTCGGATTCCTCTGGTTCGAGGATGAAGCCGTGGTGGCCGGGTCGGCAAGCTGGATTGTGGCCGGCAACGCCGCGGATGCGATCACCAAGGAATTGAAGTAGGGGCCATTACCAGAAGCTCCCGGCGGATCCACCAGCTTGCAATCGCCAATACTATTGTCGCGCGCGCGCAGTCACCTCAAATTGCGCAGGTTTCGACGTAGCGTTCAAGCTCGGGTTGTAGTACTCGTAAACGCGGGATGCGAATCCATTGACACGAATGGGATACTTCGCCCTTAGCCGGAACCGGACCTCGAACGAATCTTTTGGCGCGATCGAATCAAAGTACAAGATGGCCTGGGTCGCTGTCATGTTGAACTTCTCCAGTCGCCCGCTCTTCGCATCCACGGTCCTGGCCACCAGGCTTTGCAGGTCCTCGCTCAGGAGTTCGAATCCGGGCGGAATCCCCAGGTCCACCATCACCATCTTCGCTGAATTTCCCGTGTTATTCCGAATCGTCGCCGTTCCCGTAACGATCTCATCCTGTGCGAGTCGGGTGCGATCGTATCTGACGTCGATCGCCAGCGGCTCATCCTCTCCATCAGCCCGCCATGGAACGAAGTACCGGCCTGCGACCTGGTAAGCCATCCCCCCTTCGCCAAGGAAACGAAGCTCGACCTCGTTATCGCCGCGTTCGGCTACACCCGCCAGAACGAATTGGTGAAGCAGATCATTGTTATCTTTGTTCACATCCAGGCTTGCGACTTTTGCGCCATTCAGCAGCACATCTACCGTGCCGTGGGCATTGGCGCCGCTTTGCTCCGATGCCAGTACCAAGGCTCGCAGCGCCACGATGGTGGCTTGCGTCGAGCCCCAGTTTCCGTCGCCACCCTTCCGCGACGTGATCCAGGCAAGCGCCTTGCGGACGATCGCGGAAGATGCGCCGGCCTTGAGCATCGCTTGCACGGCCAGCCCGGTGGTCTCTACTGCCGCGCTGTCTCCCGTGGCATACACGCTTGTTTCTTTAGTCGTCCACCACGCCAACTCCTCCTTCTGCGTAGCCGCATCGCGCAACATAGCCAATGCGCGCTGGGCCAACTTGGAATCCTTCTCGTTCCCGACCGCAAAGTTCGCAATGACCGCCAGGGTGTACGCATCAACGCTATCGTCCAGGTGCTCTTCGATGAACCTCCGCGCGTTCTCGATCGCGTCGCCCCTGTATTCTGCTATCTCGAGCGCCAGCGCAATGTACGCGGTAATTCGCAACACATCCGTATTGAAACGATCAGTGGCACCTTCGTTGATGAATTGCGTGTCGGGCTTCCAGCTTCCGTCCGGCAGTTGTTGTTGCACCAGCCAGTCTCGCGTCCGCTCAATGAGACGAGCATCCACGTCGTGGACTTGCGCCATATCGTGAAACTCCATCAGCCCATATGCCGTGAGAATCTTGTTTGCCGGTGCATTTCCGAACCACGAGAATCCACCTCCCGGCACTTCAAACGTCAGCAGGCGCTGGTAGCCCGTGGCAATGAACGCCTCCGCCTTCGCGTGTACCTCCGGCGTCAGTTTCTTGGTTCGTTTCATATAGTCGAGCGCCAGCACGTTGGGATAGGTGCTCGACGAGGTCTGTTCGAAGCATCCGAACGGCATGCGCAAAATGGCGTCCATGCCTTCAATCAGCTGGCTCAACGGCCCCGGATAGAGCCGGACATAGATCTTGCCGGCATCAGGGATCGCGGAATCAGGGAACCGGATCGTATGGTGCTGGCTCGCCTCCAACCGGCCGTTGAAGACCGTATCCTTCGGCTCGCCATTGGGCACGACCTCGATTTCGCGCACAACGGTGTCTTCGCGGCGCGACTCTCCGGACATAAGGCCGGTCAGGGTCAATCGGAACTTGCCGATCCGTTTGGCTTCAATGGTGAACTGCGCCGCGCCAACCTGGCCGCTATCGATGGACACGGATTGATCGCCCGCGCCCTGCAGAACAAACCAGTCTTCCTGTTGCAGTTTCAATTTCACTTCGCCGCGACATCCTGAGTAGTTGTATACCGCGACTGGAATCGAGACCTTATCGCCCTGCGTCAGCGTTACCGGCAGGTCGAGGTCGACAAAAAAGTCCTGGAAGACTTTGAGCTCGGAATTCCCGGTACCCAATGCGCCCTTCGCGGATGAGGCAAACATCGCCATGCGCCAGGTGGTAATCGAGTCCGCCAGCGGAATTTCAACGCTCGCCCTGCCGTTTCCATCAGTCAAGATCTCGGGATTGATATAAAGCGCTTCCGGAAAATAGCTTCGGATGTGGCCGGCTGGTGCGACAGCGGCGCCGGAGCCTGCCATCTCATCCTTCCTGTCCAGCAAATCTACGGCGGACTCCCCGCTTGCTTTTGCCTTCCCCGCGGCGGCCGGAAATGTCCGCCCGCTGACCTCCGCCGACTCAGTGTTGAGAACCATGGCCTCGGCTTGTACGGTGACTGTCTCGGTCGCTGCGCCAACACTCAGCTTCACGGTAAGATCGGCACGGTCCCGTGCCGAGATCGAAATCGTGCGTATGCTCGCCCAGAATCCGAGAGCCTCGACGCGCACCCTATAGCGGCCCGCAGGCAATGCCGCGAATGAGAACGTTCCGGCAGCGTTGGACACGGCTTCCCGCCAGCCTCCGTCTTCGGTGTGCAGAATGTGAATGTGCGCTCCCGGAATCACTGCTCCAGTCACGTCCATCACCGTACCGGCGATCTCGGCCAGACCGTTGTTGGTGCCACGGTCATGTTCCATCCGCAGCGTGATGCTGTCTTCCCGCCGATCCGGTGTCATCCTTTCCGGCGCATCTATCAATGCGGAAAGGCTTCTCGGCTCCAACCAGACAAGGAAATCATCCGCCGTGTCGAATTTTCGATCGGGACCCGCGCTGCGCAACGCATACCAGCGGTTATTCCTTGTGGACCAGGCCGCGGGCTCAATGATCAGTTCTGTACCCCACGCATCGCGCGGCGAGCGGCCATCATCGTCCTTCAGCGCCCTGAATGCTGCCGGCACGTCTCGCTCGTGCCGCACATTGGTCATCTTCGCAGCCAGGCTCCGGGCATAATCAACTAGCGACTTCTGATAGCGGGCCCGATAGTCGGCTGCCCGCGCATCGGGCAACGCGCGTCCCGTCTCGCTGTTGAGCGTAAGCGGAGTGACGGGGCTGGCAGCAGCGAACAGCACCCGTGCCGCCAGGTCATGCTGCTCGACGGCGGACTCCTCGCTGGGCTCGACGATGTCGCCCGGCTCGAGCGAGTGGATCTCGTAACGAGGTTTCATCAATTCCTGTTCGAGATAGAAGAAGACCTTGGCAAACCCCGGCTGCTTTTCGGCGAGTGCAAAGACGGCCTGATCCACTACCTCGAGTCCCAGGGCTGCGCTTACCCCTTCACCTTTTTGGTTGGTCACGCGAAAATTCACTCGGGCTTCGGAACCAGGCAAATAGCTCGCGGCATCGGCTTTCGCCTCAACGTGCAATTCGTCGGCCGGCTGCACGTAGACCAGGCGCTGATCCGCAATCTCTCTCCCGTCCCGGCCGATCACGTAAGCGTTAACCATCAGAGTTCCGCTCATTTCGGGCGTCACGGTCAGGTCCAGCTCTGCCCGCCCGTTCTTCATGTCAGCATCACGGGTAAGAATAGTCTGGCCGTTGCGCACCAGGTCGACATAGGCCGCTCCACGTTGCCGTGTGGACAGGACCGTGATCGTCATCGCATCACCCGGCTTGTAAACGGCGTGCGAAGTGCGCGCAAGCACCTGGTCTTCGCCGTCGCGCGATTCCAGCTGCAGTGTCTCCGAGGCGTGGTTCCCCTTCCGGTCGTCGGCTTCAATGCGAAGGGTAGTATTTACGCCATCGGCTGGCATTCGAACGGTCGCGATGCCTGATTCGTTCGTTCGCACCTTGTCGAGCGCGTCATCTCCGGTCGCCTTCCCGCGCACGCGCACCGCAAGATCCACCCTGGCCGGGGTTCCATCCGGATAGGACGCCAGCAGATACACCTCGTTGCTAACGCCGCGAACCAGCTCGCCGCCTTCCGGAATTGCGGTTATCAGCAGCGGGGACTTGCTAACCGTGATCGGTTCGCCGCGTGTCTCAGCGTGCTCGGCCGAATCCTTCACTGTCGCCTCCACCACCACCGGAGCCGAGCCATGATGATCTGGACGGCCTGTAAAAAAGCGTGGCAGTGCCAGGTCGAAGTGATAGGTGCCGTCGCGATCCGTGCGCCCCTCCCCGGTTGCTGCCTGAAAGAGTTCCACATCCATCGCCGACGCCTTGAGAGTGACAGTCGCGCCATCGACCGGTTTACCGAAAAAGTAACTCGCCTTTACCAGCCCTCGCACATGATCTCCCGGCCGGTAATCGCGCCGTTGCTTGCCATCCTTCTTGTCGAAATCGATCGTCACTCGAAACCTGGGCAAAACATAACGAGCCACATTGACTGTTAGCTCGGCCGCAGTGCTGGTCGCGTCGCCGAGCTTTGTCCGGATGTGGTACGCACCCAGGTTCACTTCATCAGCAAGGGTGAACTCCGCCGATGCCACGCCAAAGTTGTCGGTCGTGGCGCCCTTGCGAAAGACCTTGTTTCCGCGCGAGTCTTCCACCTCGAACGTGAGTTCCCGTCCTGCGGCAGCGTGATGATCCGCGCGGTTCAAAGCCAGCGCCCGCAGGTGCATGGTCTGCGACGGCTGGTACATGGGCTTCTCGCTCGTCAGCAACACCGCAATCTGGTCTTCGAGCTCCACAGTCTCGATGCTCTCCACTTTCCCCAGGGCGGTATCGGCCGTGAGGTGCACGGGAAAGCTCCCCGTCATTCCGCTGGGGAACCGAAACTCGGCATCTGCCGACCCTCGCCGGTCAAGGCGCCCGGTAAATAACAGGCGCGGTTTCCGATCCGGAAGGTTCAACTCGATGCGCACTGTGCCTTCACGTATCGTGCCTGTGGTTTCACTATTTGCGGCACTCGACACAATGATCCGCATGGCCGCCGGCGCCCCGGCGATGTACGACTTCTGGGCCAGAATGTGCATGACGGGCCTCTCGAGGATCGAGGAAATCGAGCGGATCTCCTCGTCCGCAGGCGCCGCATCGTCCGCATAGTGCAACGTGAAGCGCACGCGCTGCCAGATCAATTCGGCCGGCGGCATGGCTTCACCGAGCCGGATCTCGGTCTTCCAGGCCGCGCTGCCCGGTTGCAGGCGCTCCTTCTCGATCGATCGCCCCAGAACCCGGTCCTCCGGATTCAGGACCTCCAGCCGGAGTTCTGCCTCTCCGCTGCGCGTCGCTTCAAACGGCACCGTCATCGACAGCACATCGTGCGCGTACACGGCAGACATTTTCCTCGCTTCCGCTTCGCCCACGGCTGCCGAGCCCAGCAACACCACCACACTGAGAATCGAAAATGCGCGGTGCATCGAGCGTCCCCCTTCCGGCAAACGCCGGCTTTGCACGGCGCTTGTCACAATCGGAGTTCGCAGGAACGCTTCCAGCTTGCAGAATTTTTTTTAGAAGATTTCAGGAGGTCTATTGGGCGCGCCAATGCGCCCCGTCGGCGCTCGTCCAGACAGCGCCGGAATCGGTCGTCAGCCGAAACCTCGCCGGCGCATTTTCAGCGCCTGCGTTCCGCTTCTTCCGCTTGCTTACTTCCTCGATGGCGCCCGAAGTTGTTACCTCGATCTGTGCCAGCCTGCCGGTCCACTGTGGCTTCACTTTCTTCCAGCTTTTGCCGCCATTGCGGCTCACGAATAAAGTCCCGGCCTCGTCCAGTGACAACACGCGCTTGCCCAGCGCCGCAGACTTCGCGACCGGCACGTGACTCGGCAACGGCGCGATCGGGATTGCCGACACGCTGGCTGATTCCGTGTCAAGCGTGAGAGCCTCCGACTGCACGGTCACCGTCTCCGCCGCCGCACCCACGGTCAACACCGAGTCCAGCATCGCCAGGTCGCGTGGTTTCAGGTCCATCGTCTGCCGGCTCGTCTGAAAACCGCGTTCCGTCACGGTCAGTTCATAATGCCCCGGCGGAACGCCCGCCAGGCTGAACGTTCCATCCCCGCTGCTGGTTGTCTCCCGCGTCGTTCCCGTGTTATCGCGCAAGGAGATTTGCGCGCCAGGAACAACTGCTCCTGACATATCCGATACGCGCCCGGTGACCTCCGACATCCCGTCGTCCGGTCCGCGATCGTGTTCAATTCGAAGCGGCGGGAGGCTTTTGGCTGCCGTAATGCTTTGCGACTCCGCCGCGGCTTTTCCAGCCAAAGGCGCTTCCGCAACCTGCGGCTGTGGCGCGGCAGCGGGCGGCCGCGCCGCCTCCGCCCCCCCGGCCTTCTCGTCTGCAACCGGCGGAACGCCGGCCACCTCTCCTGGCCCCGTTGCGTTTTCCGTTGTCTTCCGGCTCGTCGGCGCTGTCTCTGTTCTCCGCGGCGTTTCAACCGGCTTGCCCGTAGCGGACCTTTGCGGCTTTGTTTCCTTAGAACTTGTTGCGGTTGATCCCGAATCGCTCCTTGCTCTTACCGTCTCCTTCGGCGATCCCGGGTTGTCCGCCGTGGAAGCGGCCGGCGCCTGCACTCGCGCATTTTGCCCCAGGATCTCGCCCGGGTTGCGATGCCTCGACAGATATATCGCCAGCACCAGGCCGCACGCCAGCGCCGCTCCGGCCAACCCCACTGGTAGCGCCCAGCGCCATCTCCACCTCTTTTCTGAGACGAAGGTGGTTGCCTCCGGCTCCGGGGGGCTTTGCATCATGAACACCACCCGGCGGCACTCCGCGCACTGACCCAGATGCGCCAGCATGCGCTCGCGCTCGTGGGCCCTCGCCGTCCCGTCCACGAACATGCTGAACTCGTCCGCGTCCAGATGCGTGCCGGATTGGAGATTCTGAGTCACGTTTGCCTTTCCTTCATGATGTACGTCTGGCCGCCTGAATTTTGCAGCAGTTTTCGCAAATTCACGTCTACATCCCTCGGATCGCTTCCTAAAGCCTCTTCCGCCGCGCGCCGGCTTAACCCCCGTGTCCCGAGCGCCCGCAGCAATTCCTTCCGTACATGCTTTGTTGCGCGCTTCAGCTTGCGGCTTACTGTGGCTTCGTGCACGCCCAGACCCCGGCTCAGTTCAAGAAGCGTATGCTCGTCGAGGTAGTACGCGGAGAGCAGGAATCGCTCCTCCGGGGCCAATCCCTTTAATGCAATCGGTAAGGCCACCCGCAGGTTCTCCAATGCATCCGGCTCCGGGTCCGCCGGATTGGCAGCAGCCGGCTCGATCTCCTCCAGAGGGGTTTCGCGATACGTCTTGCGATACAGGTTCACCCGCTGCTGTACCATCATCGCCCGCAGCCAGCTCATCAGCGATCCCCGCCCTGAATAGCGCTGGAGAGGCGATCGCCGTACCCCATCGCGCTCCGCGATCCCGAACAATTCTCCGTACAGAGTATCGGCGAGTTCCTCACCCAGGGACGCGGATCGAGTCAGCCCCTGTGCAGCCCGGATCAGCGGCCCGCGAAACCGTGCGATAAACTTCTGCCACGCGGCGTCGCGCCCCAGCGCGCATCCTTGTGCAAGCGCCAGGTCCTCCAGGTAGAGGGCCCGCCAGAATGACTCTCGTTCCCTGGAACTTGGCTGCCTTCCCGGTTCGAGGCCACAGTTATATTTTGTGCCAATTGACTCGAGTGCCGCCCCGAACTCTGCTTCTGTCAGTTCCGCAGAGACGGCGTCGGCCTTCTGCCACAAGTCATGCCTCAGTGATTCAGGCAAGAGCACGCGTCCCGGTAACGTCACAGCTCGGCGCGTAACTCCGTCTGAGCCTTCAGCCGCAACATCTTCTGCCGCTTCGGCCGTCCGCGGCTCAGAAGGCTTGACATCGTTTGCCGGTGCAGTATCCACGCTTGCCCAATACACTATCACCACGGCGGGTACGAAGGTGTGATTCAGAATGCAGGGAACCGCCGGTATGGAGTTGGTCCAAGTTCAGGTCTCCATGCCTCGATCCCATACCGGCCCTGCACCACTGAGTCGCGCGATCCATGGCAACCCGCTCAACGCGACCCTGTTTCAGAGCATGAATTCGCCGTGGGTAACAAAACAGGGCGTAGACAGCCTACCCATAAGGTAGTAGATTGTCTGCAGCCTATATGAAAAAGACCGAGTCCTATCGAAATCGGATTGAACTGTTGCAGGGCACCCTGGACATGATGATCCTCCAGGCATTGCAATGGGGGCCGATTCATGGCTACGGTATTGCCCGATCGATTCGTCTTAAATCAAGCGATGTCTTACAGATAGAGACCGGGTCGCTCTACCCGGCTCTGCATCGCCTGGAACGCCAGAAATGGGTGAAGTCAGAATGGAAACTCACTGAGACCAACCAGCGGGCCAAATTCTATCGAATTACGGCCAAAGGAAAGGAACAGCTCTCGTCGGACTTCGAGCGCTGGCAGCAAATGGTGCGAGCCATCGGTGCGGTTATGGAGCCCGAGGGGCAACAGCCATGACACGATGGTTCAGCTGGAACCGGCACAAGCAGGAACTGTACGAGGAGCTGGCCGTCCATCTGCGTTTAGACATTGAAGAGCGAATTTCCCGCGGCGAATCCCCGGATGAAGCGCGGGCCGCTGCGATGCGCGAGATGGGCAATGTCCCGCTGATTGAAGATGTCACCCGCAAAATATGGGGCGGGGAGCGATTGGAACTGTTCGCCGATGATCTGAGGTTTTCATTGCGGCAATTGCGCCGTTCTCCTGCGTTCACCATTGCGGCGATTCTGACATTGGCTCTGGCCATCGGCGCCAACGCGGTGGTGTTCGGGATTACGGATGCTCTTTTGTTGCGGCCTCTGCAAGTGCCACAGGCGGAGAGTCTTTATGGCACCCACTATGGGGACGGATCGGGCTTCCAATCCTATCCCAACTATATCGATCTCCGGGATCGCAACCACAGCTTCGAAGATTTGGCTTGTTTCAATTTTGCACTCGTGGGATTCGACCCGGGCAACGATCCGTCGAACTCCATGGGGTTCGCAGTCAGCGGCAACTACTTCGACGCCCTGAAACTGCAACCCTATCTCGGGCGGTTCTTTCACGGCTCGGATGAACGCGGCCAGAACAGCGCCCCCTATGTGGTGTTGAGTTATGCCTACTGGCACAGCCGCTTTCATGGAGATAACGCAGCGGTTGGCCATGTCGTCCAGATCAATAAGCATCCTTTCACGGTTATAGGCGTCGCTCCTGCTGAATTTCGCGGGACATTATTCTTTTTGTCCCCAGATTTCTTTGTGCCCATCGTGAACCAGCAGCAGGTGGGCGCGGGAAATGCGTTCAGCGAGCGTGGCAACACCCAGGGTGTCTTCGAGGTGTTTGGACACTTGCGCCCCAGCGTGACTGTCGGGGAAGCCGAAGCGGACGTAAACGCTATCGGCAATGCCCTCCAGAAGGCTTATCCGAAAGAAGTGCGTCACGAAAAGACCACCCTGGGGCGAGTGGGGCTGACCGCGTTCGGCGGAGCCATCCGCGCCTTCGTCGCTGGATTAACACTGCTCGCTTTCCTGATTCTGCTGGCTGCGTGCGCCAACCTGGGTGGCCTGTTTGCCGCACACGCCGCGGACCGATCACGAGAAGTGGCGCTGCGGCTCGCACTCGGCTCCACGCGAAACAGGATCTTGCTCCAATTGCTTACCGAGGCGGTGTTGATCTCGTGTGTGGGGGGAGCGCTCGGGCTGTGGTGCAGCATCGTTCTATTGCGCAGACTGGCTGCGTGGCAGCCGTTTCAAGGCGCGCCCATCCATATTCCCATCAATCTCGATGTCAGGATCTACCTCGTGGCCCTGCTCCTTGCTCTGTTCAGCGGGTTACTGTTCGGGATCGTACCGGCGCGCCAGGTAATGCAGGCTCATCCATATGAGGTGATCAAGGCAGGGTGGAATCCGATTGCCGGACACCGGATCTCCGTTCGCGATGCTTTGCTGGTAGTGCAGATTGCCATCTGCGGAGTGCTGGTGACGGCGTCGATGGTGGCAGTACGCGGACTGCTGCGTTCCCTCAAGAGCGATGTCGGATTTGAACCGCATGAAACCCTGGTATTGGGCGCCGACCTGTCAATGGCCGGCTACAGCGGCGACAACCTGCTGTTGATGCAGCGCCGCCTGGTCGACACGATGGCGACGATTCCCGGAGTGGAACACGCCGGGCTGGTTAATAACTATCCTCCCCTGGTTTACACCGCGGCCTTCCGCGTGAACGCGTACCGGGATGATGCGCGGGATTTGAGCCAATCGAATGTCACGGCCACTCCGTATTCCTACGATGTATCCCCGGGGTACTTCGAAGCCGCAGGCACAAGCCTTCTGGCTGGTCGAAGCTTTAGCTGGCACGACGACAGGAATGCTGCGCGCGTGGCGATTGCCAACAGACACTTTGCAGTGATGATGTTCGGGTCGGTCGAAGGCGCCGTGGGCAGCTACTACCGCAACCAGCACGGAAATCGCATTCAGATTGTGGGTGTCGCGGAAGACGGCAAATACATGAGCCTGACTGAAGATCAGCAACCTGCAGTGTTTCGGCCATTCCTGCAATCGTCGGCCAACCTGGTGCATGTGGTAGTGCGATCGAAGCGCGATCCGGAAGAACTGGCGTCGGCGATGCGGGTTAAGCTGCGCGAACTGGATACCGGGTTACCGGTGGACATTCAAACGTGGGGCGCGCTCCTGAATGTGGTCCTCTTTCCCGCCCGCGTGGCCACCATGGCCCTCGGCGTGCTGGGCATGATGGGTGGGATCCTGTCCATCACCGGCATCTTCGCCATGGCCGCGTATTCGGTCAACAAGCGGCTCAAGGAACTGGGTATTCGCGTGGCCCTGGGCGCCCGGCGAACCGAGGTGTTGAGCGCTGCGTTGGGGCGTGCTGTCCGATTGCTCGCGGTGGGCTCAGTCGCCGGACTTATTTTCGGGGTCCTGGCAAGCCAGGTGCTGGCTTCGATCGTGTATCAAGCCACGCCGCGCGATCCGATCGTTCTCGCCGGCGTGATCGTCGCCATGGCTTTGCTCGGTCTGCTGGCCACCTGGCTTCCAGCGCAACGCGCACTCTCACTCAATCCTCTGGCTCTGTTGCGCGAGGACTAGAGATTCATCCTTTCAGGCTCGGAATTGTCGTACATCCGTTCTCGGCATTGCAGGTCCGTGTCGAATGCGATGTCGTCCGCATGCATCTTCGGCGATGCGTCACCTCGTGGGGTCGGTGACACGGCCCAGGAACAGAATGCTCCCGGACTTGGTTTCGCGGATCATGAACAGGAAAGGATGGTCGGCCTGGAAGATGATGGGGGGAGGCTCCCGCCGCACGGCCATCCCCAGCATGACGGCGCCGGTAGCGGCCGCGGCCTCGGTGCCGGTTTCATTCACGTCGACGAAGGCCTTGTGGATGGCGGCGGAGATGAGGAACCCGCGCTGGCCGGTCATGCCGGAGAAATCGGCGCGCTGACTGAATGCCAACGGCATGCCCATGTCCGACAGAGTCTGGCCAAGTTCGAATCGCTGCGTCATGGTGAAACGCGGCAGGGTCAAGACCACCCTGGGTACGCGCGTGAGCTTCAAAATCCACTGGGCGACGGCTTCGCTGGTGAACGACTCCTCGAGCGCTGGAAGGTCATCGGCTTTCTTCGGCAGCAACACGGTCATCGAGAGCTCACCCCCTTTGTAGGGAAGCTCGAGCATCTGGAATGTGCCGGCATCGTAGTAGAGATAAGCGCCGGCGCGGTGCATGAGCGGGGCTTTTACCGACTGCGAAGAGGAGATGTGGAAGTCGGCATCGTGGGTATCCGATTTTTCGAACGGGTTGAGCCAGGAGCCTTTGAAGTAGATCGCATTCGTGAGCACAAGGCTCGTATTTGAACTGACCGAGCCGGGAGGGAGCAGGTCCTTGATTTTGTCCTTCGTCTCTTGCTCGACCCAGCGATTGATGGTGCCGCGCACGGCGTCGGGCGAGAACTTGAAATCGACCGGGTGAAAAGCGGCGCCGTAAGACTGGACCTGTTGGAGGTAACTCTCAAGAAAGTTCACATCCTTTTGCGCCCAGAGAGCGTCGGCAACGTGCAACTCGAAATCAGGATGGGGAGCGTTCATGCCGGCCAGCAGCACCCCCATGGCCGGATGCAGCCGGTCGGGGGGAAGCGTGTAGTGGAAGACATGCGCCATTTCCGAGGCGGTCTGGCCGCGGGCTCCGGCGTAAGCCATGGCGAAAGCGGTGGAGATGCTCTCCGGCGAGAAGAAGAGATTTCCGGGGCGGGTGCGCAGCCGCGCGTAGATGTCAGCGGTGAAGGCGTTACTGCCGGCGACGGCCTCAGCCTGATCGGCCGGCGGAGATGCAGGCTGCTCGGGAGAAGTCATGGTGGAACCACCGAAAATGACAAGCAGAGCGCAAAGCAAGGGTTTCATCGAGCTCTCCCCTCCCGGGCGCACACGCCTACGATTGTATTCGTACCAGCGGGCCCATGCGTTAGACGGATTCAAGGAAAGCACGGTAAGGCCGCTTCGAAAGCGCGATCGCGACGACGGCCCGAAATACAGGCCGCTTTGGATCCGGAATAAACCCTTCAGATTGCCTGATAACGAATGTAGAACAGACTCCGTCTATCGAGCGAAGGCGACATCCTTTGTTATCTGTCTCCGCCACGAAACGAGGACGGAGCCGAGGAGGAGTTTGCATGTGCCAGTCCGATACTCCGCGTCCCGATTCACTTTCTGCAGCCGGCAATCACGAAGATAGTCGAACCTTCGCATCAACGCTCGAAGACAAGCCCATCTGGTCGGCCCTTTTTGAAGATATCCGCGATGCCTGGTTTGCGCCCAGGCTTCCCGACCTGGAGTTGACGTCGGCCCCCGTCGCGGTTCCGGATCGCATGGCGGCGCGGACGAATCGCTGGGCCCTGGGTACTTCGACGGTTGTGAACGGCGGCGCGATGGTGATTCTCATTCTCATTGGCCTCGGAAAGGTCATGCCGCCGGCGCCGCATGACTCGGGACACAAAGTGACCCTCAGCGACTACGGCCTGTATGTCCCCAGGAATGCGCAGAGCGGAGGGGGCGGCGGCGGGGGTGGTTCGCACGATCTGATCGATCCGGTCATGGGCAGAACTCCTCGCTCCGCGGTGACTCCCCTCAGCCCGGCCCAGGTTCCGGTGCTTTCCGACCCGAAACTCGCGGTTGATCCAGCGATTGCTGTACCGGTGGACATCAGGCTCCCGGACAATCCCTCGTTACCCACCATCGGTGCTCATCAATCGGCTAATGTGAGGCTGGACTCGAATGGTCCGGGCAACCGGACAGGTATCGGCATAGGAGCTGGAGGGGGAGACGGACCCGGCAACGGCCCTGGCTATGGACCGGGGTCAGACGGTGGCGTGGGAGGCGGGCCTTACACCCCCGGTGCCGGTGGAGTCTCCTTCCCCGTTCCTCTTGTTTCTCCGGAAGCGGAGTTCTCCGACGAGGCGCGCCGGGCCAAGTACCAGGGGGTGTGCGCCATTTCCATCGTTGTCGATACGCGAGGATATCCGCAGAATCCCCGCGTGGTCCGCTCGCTGGGCATGGGCCTGGACGAAAAGGCCCTTGAAGCGGTGAGCCGATACCGGTTCAAGCCGGCTCTCAAAAACGGCAAACCGGTGCCGGCGATCACCGCTCGTTTCCCGTAACCTGACGTTCATCTCCGGCCAACCCGGGCGCGTTTGAATCGGTCTAAGCAATTAGATATCGAGATTGGTTCGCTGTTTCTACGCCCTCTCGACGATCGCTTTCATTCACCGGACCCTCCCGGCGGTTGCATGCACTCGGGCGACTTCCGAACACGGTGAAGTTCCAATTCGAACGAGCAATCTCCGGAGCCGGTGTAGCCATGTCCGACGCGCGTCGAAGTCTTCGTGTATTGGTGGTGGATGACGATATGCGGGTGGCCGACAGCCTGGTGCAGATCCTCATCATGTCGGGACACGAGGCGATGGCGGCCTACAGCGCCGAAGCCGCGCTGAAAATGGCCGAAAAACTCAAGCCCGACGCCATGATTTCCGACATCGTCATGGGCCCGGTGAGCGGGATCGAGCTGACCAATCATATGCGCGAGCACTATCCTGCCTGCCGGGTGCTTCTGTTCTCAGGCTATGCCTCGACGCGGGCTTTCACCGAGTCGCTCGGGTTGCGCGGATCGAACGTTCAGTTCCTGCCCAAGCCGGTCAATCCCGACCGGATCCTTGATTTCCTTGCGTCGTGTGGGACAACGGAGTCTCCGTCTCCACAGGCAGAGGAGCGGCGCGAACTCTGAACCCAACTCGGCATATTCGGAACCCTGCCGCGAAGATTTATGGATTTGCCTTCTCCAGCAGGTTCAGGAAATGTTCCGGATGAAGCGCCAAGGAGGAGGAGTAGGCGGCCGCCTGGCGCCACTGGTAGAGCAGTTGATCTTTGGGCTGAAGGCCGAAGATCAACTCCTGCCCGGCGGCAGAGCCCGGGTCGCGGCCCATGTCCCAATCCTTGGAGAGTTTGGCCACCAGGTCACGGTCGTGCCGGGCAATGGCCTGAATCAGATTCGTCGATTGGGGGTTCGGCGCCTTGTGCGCATCATGCTCCCGGACCTGGGTGTCACGCCAGAATGAGCTATCAAGGCACTCGACCGAAAGCACCAATGCCTCAAAATCAGGCAGATTTCGGTGAACCGTGGGTTGCAAGTCGGCGAGCAGGCTGCGCAATCGGGCAAACACCTCGATACGATGCGGCCCATTCCTGAGCGTCTGGGTCAGTTGAGCATCGCTGCTCCAAGGCGTGGTCAATCGCAGACCCATCGGAGAGATGGACGCGCGATCTCCGTACCCCGGCGTCGCGTCGTAGAGAAGCTCGAAGGCCTCGACCCACGTCTCGTTCCACTCGGCCTGGTAGTGCCGCTCGACAAACCGGCGAAAGGCCGACGTCCGCGCCGCCGACGGCCCATCTTTGAACGCGACTGCGGCGTAGGCAAAGCCGTCCCAGAGCGAGTTCTGGACGTAGCGGGTGGGCACCCAGTTGGTGAGAATCACGCCCAGCGAGGCGGGATCGTTGGCATACGCTTCGGCAAAGGCCTCGATGTTGCGGAGTTGTTCGCTGCCGGGCCGCGGTCCCCAGCGATAGCTGATAAGCGCCGGCGCGCCGATTCCGCGAAAACCCTGCTCCCGGGCTTTCTCGAGCGCGGCGCGAAACTCGAGGGCGCTGGTGTCCCAGTAGTTCCAGTCCATGATGATGATGCTCTTGTGGAGCGTGGAAAGAATCGCGGGTTCCTTGTGGAGCACAAAGTCTCCCCACACGATGAGTTGCTTCGACAGGCTCTCCGCCGTTTTATGCAGGGCATTCAGGTATTCGGCCCAGATTTGCGGGCGGGTTTGGCTTTCGAGCGCCTTGCGCGACTGCGGCGAACCGCCCCAGTTGACCTCGTCGCATCCCGCGTGAAGGTACACCGAAGGAAAGATCACGGATATCTCGCGATAGAGCTTGTCGAACAACTCCCGCGTCTCAGGGAGAACGGGAATGACTCCGGTGAATTCGCCCGAGCCCTGCGGGTCGGCGTCGAGCAGGTGCGCATACTTAGGAGAGCGGGTGATGAAACCGGTATGGCCAAAGGATTCGACCTCGGGGATGAGGTCGATGCCGTGCGCGCCTGCAAAGTCCACCAGAGTTTTCGTTTGGTCTGGAGTGAATGCATTTGGATGCGTGATGAGGTCAGGCACGGTTGCGAACCGCAACGCAGTCCCCTGGTCGTCGGTGAGGCGGAGCTGCAGCGTGTTCAGACCCCACTCCGCGCAGAATGCGATCACGCGGCGGTAGTGGTCCAGCGGCTCGGGAAGACGCGCGGCGTCGACCATGAGTCCGCGTATTGGCTGCCGGGGCGGAGAGCTGGCTTGATTGGCCGCACTCGCATCTTGCTCCGGATGGCCGAATAAAGGAGCGGCCGGAAGACATCGCCTCGCGCCGAGGCCGGCAACCGCAGCTCCGGCGCGGCTGAGAAACTCGCGCCTGTTCGCGTTTTTCACCTGGAACTCTCTTCGGCTCTGCTCCCTCATGCCCGCACAATCCGCATGGCACTCATGCGAAACCACTCGGTTAGATATCAGAGTACCGGAAGACGCCAGTATCCCACGACAGGCCGATCACCGTGTCATTACGTGGACCCAACATCGTGCTAGAACCGGTTGCATCAATCGCCTCGGGACCAGGAAAAACGCGCCTCAGGGCCAAGCCCTCGGTTTGTCGAGACTTTTGCGGCACGGATAAATCCGTGCCCTTTCAAAACAGCATGGATCCAACCAGTTCTAATCCCAGGTCTCAAAATCGAGACCTGGGGCACGCATATTCGTAGAACAACAAGCCGTCAGGCCACCTAACGATAGATCTCCGGGATGAAGTTCTGCTCCTGGATGGGCGGGCGGACGTAATTGGATTTGCCGATGTGCGGCAGCGGAACCGGCTTGGGCGTCAGGTCCTTGTAGTCGAACATCGATAACAGATGCCGGATCACGTTCAGACGGGCGGCTTCCTTGTTCTCGGCATTGACCACGTACCAGGGCACCAGCTTGGTGTCGGTTACGGCGAACATCTCGTCTTTGGCGCGCGAGTAATCGGCCCAGTGCTTGCGCGACTGCAGGTCCATCGGGCTCAGCTTCCAGCGCTTGGTGGGATTGTCCATCCGCTCCTGGAAGCGCTTCTCCTGCTCTTCGTCGCTGACCGAAAACCAGTACTTGATGAGCCGGATGCCGGAGCGGATCAGCATGCGCTCGAATTCCGGACAGCTGTGCATGAACTCTTCGTATTCGGCCGGGGTGCAGAAACCCATCACGTGCTCGACGCCGGCGCGGTTGTACCAGCTGCGATCGAACAGCACCATCTCTCCACCCGCCGGCAGATGCTCAACGTAGCGCTGGAAGTACCACTGCGTCCTTTCGCGCTCGGTGGGAGTGGTAAGTGCCACCACCCGGCACACGCGCGGATTCAGGCATTCGGTAATGCGCTTGATGGCGCCGCCCTTGCCCGCCGCATCGCGGCCCTCAAACAACACCACCACCCGGTGCTTCTCCTGCTTGATCCATTCCTGCAGCTTGACCAGTTCGATCTGGAGCCGGCGGAGCTCCTTGCAATATTTGCAGTCCTCGCCGATATGCAGGACACGGTATGGCGTGGACGCGTGCTCGGCCACCTTGCCATCCCTCACCGCGACTGCCCCGTTGTGATGAGAATTCGGCACCTTCTTGCCGTGCTTGTCTTTCATGGTCTTCCCCTTCGACCGGACGCCATTCAGCATCCAGCCAGCATTGCCAGGACCCCCACGGAGATTGCACACATTGTACTCTCGATTGGCAATGCATGTGGGATGGGGCCCGAGGTTCTCGCTCGCGGGGCAGGAAGTGCCGGACACAAACGCCGCCGAAAGGAGCGATTACCGCGCCAGGGTTGAGGAGGTGGTTCCCGGCGGAGGCAAGGCAGCGATCTGATCCATGGGCAATTCCAGGGAAAAGAGCGAGGCCTGGCCCTGGTTGGCGTGAACCCAGATGCCATGGAATCCATCGTGCAGTTCAGGATGGAGTGCCAGCAGCGCGGTCATCACGTCGACTACCTGCTTGCGTGCCGCCGGAGGATCGCGCAACTCGCTCGCCTGCATTGACGAAGCGGTGTAATTGACCTCGAGGTCGAGATTGCCCAGCGCGGATGAGATGTCGATGCCGGTGACGGTATAGGTGTTGCCGTTGGCGCTGAGCAGCAGCGGCTTCGCGCCGGGAATGTTGTCGGGATGAACCTGGTCGGTCTCACGCTGCAGCTTCTGGAGATTGGCGCTGGTGAGGAAATCGACCGGCTGGAGAAGGCCGGCGGCCACTTTGTAGTAGAACCATGCGTCCCAGTTCATCTTCTTCTGGGCAAAGCTGCGCGCCGATGTCCAGTACCACAAGCCGGAGTGGCCCGCATCCAGCATGGGCTTGGCGAAGAAACCGGCGAGCATCCAGCGATTGGAAGATTTGGCCATGACCAGGGCAAGCTGGTGCGGCTGCGGTACCCCGGTCGCGTGAATGAGCGCCAGGGCGTAGATTCCGGGCGGGAGCCCGTTGAAATTCATGACCACCACCGGAGTACCGCAATAAAAGTCGGTGCGTGGACTGCCGGCCGCCTCGGTGGACGCGTCCAGGAAGTACAGATTGTCGATGGTGATTGTCGCCTGCTGAATCAGCGGTTTCAGTGATTGCGCAGATTGGGCAATCCCGGCAAAGTCGGAAGCCACTGCGGGGATGGTGTTCGCCTGCAGGCTCTGCACACTGCCGCTCTGCACATCGCGCACCAGCCCCTGAGCCGCGCTCGAAAGGGCGTCCCGCTCAGGCGGAGCGAGCTGCGATTCGGTTTTGCAGCTGGAGGCACACGCGCTCGAGGTGAACAAAGCGCATGCGCATGCAAACAGCGACGCGCCCAGAACGCGTTGGAGATTTTGGCGTCGTATGTTCATGTTGGGAACACCTGGGGCGATTGGCCAAAATGGCCCTCGCGGACTGATTCGTTAGATGCGGTTGAGGCCCCGCATTTTGCCGGGGCGGCATTTCCTTTTGTCACTTCGAAGGCCTAAAGCATTTTAACTTTTACTGTAGACTGCATTGCAGAGCCTGAACCACGCTCTGGCATTGTCTGCGGTGATATTAAAGAGAGCCTCGGTGATGGCCTGGTCGAGGGTTTCGGTAGAGCGGGCCTTGATCGCACGGAGGATTTGCTTGATCTTGGACCAGGCCTTTTCGATTGGGTTCAGATCGGGGGAGTAGGGCGGTAGATAGAGCAGCCTTGCTCCCGTGGCTTCGATCAGTTGACGGACTCCATCGACCTTATGAGCGCTGAGGTTGTCCATGACGACCACGTCTTCGGGTCGCAGTTCGGGACAAAGAAAATGTTCCACGTAGGCCAGGAAGATCTCTCCATCGGTGGCCGCCTCGACGGTCATGGGAGCTACCATGCCGGATACCCGTAGAGCGCCGATCAGGGTCACCACCGTCCAGTGCGACTGGGGCGTAGCTTCATGCACACGCTGGCCCGCGGCCGCGCGTCCGTAGAGGCGGGTCATGGTCGTGGTGATGCCGCTTTCATCGAGAAAAAGCAGCCGCTCCAAGTCGATGGTAGCGATTAACTGGAGGAATTCCCGGCGTCGCTCGAGGTTCGCTTCCGTGTCTCGCTCCCGGGCGTGGAGTGACTTTTTTTGAGACGCAAACCAAGCTGCTTCAACCAGCGCCAGATGGCTACCTGGCTCACAGCTACCCCGGCTTGATGGTCGAGCCTGTGCTGCAACTGCGCCAGGGTCAAATCGGGTTCCGTGGCAATCCAGGACAACAACAGCTTCCGTTGTCCTTCGTCCACCGCCGGCTTCCGACCGGGTCGATGCACCGCTCGTTCCATCAACCCCGTCCGCCTGTGCGCTGCCGAGATCTTCTTGGCCCAACCCACACTCACATGGAAATCTTCAGCCAGCTCTTCCAGGGTTCCGCCACCGTCCTCATAGGCGGTCAAGAATTTTCGGCGCAAATCATCCTCGTATGCCTTTGCCATACGCGCTTGGGTCACGGAGAATCGCCAAATACAGTCTACACTATTTATTAAAATGCTCTAAAGCCCGAGATTTATCGGGACTTTTGCGGTACGGATAAATCCGTGCCCTTTCAAAGCGCATTTATGCAGCCAGTTCTACCGCTGAACAGCCAGGGGGTCCCGGGGAATTTCCGCCGCCTCGTATGACAGCTTTTTTACCGCGTGGGCGATGACTTCGGCCTCCACGTCGTGGACGGGCATGGGCCTGATCACGGTGATGTGTCCAAGCAAATCCGCAACGCCCAGGTACGCGGTGCGATTTTTGTATAAGAACTCGAGCGGGTATTCCGGCTTGCGGGCGCGCGCGGCTGCCGGATCCGCGTCCAGCAGATAACTGACGTGCGGCCTGGGCACAAACATCATGAGTAAACGCGCATAAACGCGGAGGATTGGATTGCGGAGGTTGAGGTTCGCCAGTTCGTCGTATGTGTATCGATCGAAAATAACGAGGTCAAATCCGGAGCGCAGTGCCTTCCCGACGACAAGCCGGGTGGAGATTGCGTCAACAAAGTAAAGAAACAGGCGGACGCAGGTCATCAGCGGCGATTGCACATTTTTATCGCGACGCTGGATCGGGGCGGAGGGACTGCCGACGCCGCGGTCGCCCTTGAACAGCTTGTGACCGGAAGTCTCGCGGATTGCTTTTAAGCGGGCGATATCATCCCAGAAGCGCACCACGCGAACGCGCAGCCCGTCATTCTCCAGGTGCTCCCGGAGAGCATCGATCTGCGTGCTCTTCCCTGCCCCGTCGATTCCGGAGAAACTCACGTAGACGGTGCGCGGGTTTTTCCGCGCTTCACGCATGGACTTCGCGACTCCTTTCCACCAAGTCGACTTGCCGTTACGGACGGCTTGGGCTCCCGTGCGAAAGCGCGGCGACCGATCCCACCGCAATGCCCGCTCCGGCAATCACGCCCAGGCTGATCAGGATGGTTCGCACGCGGCGCTGCTTCGCGGGGGCAATCGCGGCACCGGCGGGCCGGGATGCGGCGACGCCCGTGGTTCTTTCATAGGGGGCCGCGGCGGTTCCGACCGGTTTATGGGATGGATCCTGCCCTTCAGCACCACCCGACGGCGAAGTGGCCGGCTGCTGGCTCTGTCCCGCCGGTTGAGGGCTGTCGGGAAGTGGGTCCTCGGCAACCGCAGCCGGAGCTTTGGATGCTATTTGTGGTTCCTGCGCCATTGCCGAGCCTGGGGCGCAGGCCGGGACGACCAGGCACAGGATCAACATCACGGCAATCTGCCGGCAAAGGAGCTCATTCACGGATCTCATCTCGTCCTCCAGATCCAACATCATGTTTTACGTTCACGCGGCCGATTCCGTGAACTCACCCCGTCCAGCGCTCGCCCGCGCATAGGATGGACGTTCAACGTAAGGCCGAAAGAAGCTGTTCACCGCGTCACTTTCGGTGTCATGGATTTCGAACAGCCGATCCACCCGGGTCAATTCCAATGTCTCTCGCGCCGCCGGTGACACCGCGGCGAGCTTCACATTGCCATCGCGCTTCATCGCCTCTTCAAGGCAGCAAAGCAGCAGATGGATGGTGAATTGATCCATCTGGACGACTCTTGAACAATCCAGGACAATACACGGATGCCCAATGTTCATGCGGCTTTCTAATTCCGCAAAAAAAAGCCTGCCCTGTTTGATATCGAGCTTTTCGGGCAGTTGAGTTACGGTTACGGCGCATGGTCGAAATCTCATCGTGGCGTCCTGCCTGGTTTGGATTCGGTTTGGTTCCTCTGGCTCGTCGTGCAATAACGGTACAAAGCGCGTTCCTGCCATCAGGGGCTCAGCAACACCTTTGCCAATTCTGCCTCAGGATCGCGCGCGGCATGGGTCAGCACGTTTCTGGCGTATCGAAGAAGGGTCATGAAGTTGGTGTTGTACCAGCAACACTCCGACATGCGCGGCGAAAGCCCGCAAATAAACATGAGCTTGTCCAATCGGGCGGGCGACTCCGCCATGGCCGCCACCAGCCGGTGGTTTCCGTCCAGAACGGTCAGAGGCTCGTTCTCGTTGGGGCCGATAAGGATGACCGCGCCTGCACCGTCATCCTGCTCGAGCAGCCTTTTGCGAATGTCTCCGATCTTGCCCAGGAAGGTGCTGTCCACGGCGTGGCGGCGGGTTCGCATTCCCGTCAGGATCTCGGTCACGGAGAAGTTCCCGCGTCCGATTCTGCGCCAATGGGCGCGGGGAAACACGCGGATCTGGCCGAGGTTGGACTTATCCACATCCACTTCGTACCATTCCGTCGCGGTGGGAATCTCCTTCCAGAGCGCGCGCTGACGAAGAAACAGCAGCGCGCGACGCTTGGCATTTTCGTCAGCATCGGAAATGTCCGGGCGGGTGACGATCTCTCCCAGCGACTGCTGGTAATCGCGAAATTCATGGCGGTGGAATTCGCTCTTCAGGAACTCGGCAATCACTTCGTCTTCCGAGAGCCTCCGGATGAGCCGGACCGGACGGCCATTGACTCCGCGCATCAGGTCCTTGGGATCGGTGAGCGAGTTGATGAGAAACGGGAACGCCACCAGAACTGACAGCAGCAGCATGAGAACAAGCTGAACCAGGATCACTTCGTGGAGCGTGGAGTGAAACGCGCAAATGCCGCCAATGAGCAGGCCGCTGAACGCCAGTTGGACCCAGCTTGTATTGGCGATCTTGTACGACATTTCGAAGGTGATGATGACCGCGGCAAGGGAGTAGATAACGGTTGCGACGGCATAGTAGGCCATCAGGTAGGGGATGTTGTATTTGCCGGCGATCTCAAATCCCGAACCGAACAGGTGAGTCCAGATCCCTGGAGGGGCGATAAACAGCACCAGCACGATGGCGGCGCCCGTGCCCATTACCATCATGAGCGATGTGGCGATCACGCCCAGATCTCTTCGTTCCTCCTCGCGGGTTCCCGCCACCAGCGGAAAGGTGGAATTGACCACCGCCTGGGAGAAGGTGAAGATCACCCGGCCCACCATTGCCACCGCCGCATACAGGCCGGCTTCGTGCGCGGGGAAAAAGTGATTCACCAGCACGATGCCGCAATTGTTGATCAGCAACTGGCCGGAGAAGAAATTCAGGGCCTGCATCATTTCGCGAATGACGTAGGAATGACGCAGCGGGTTGGGAGCCCGGCCTTTCAGGCGCGGAAAGATGGCGAGATAGGAAATGGCGATGGCGGCGGCATTGGCCTCGATGACTCCGCGAACACCGAAACCGAGAACGACCATCGCCAGGGATCCACCAAGGCGAACCGCGCCTTCGAGGACCATGTTGGTCGCCAGCCCGCGAAATCCATACGTGCCCTGAATATAACCGCGCCGGGCGCCAAGCGGGATGTAGAACGCGGCGCCGATGGCGATGATGGCGATAAGGTCGGAGCCCGGCAGGTTGAGGTAATCGGATACCCCTTTCTGGAAGAAGAACAACACCAGGCCTGCCAGAGCCCCACAAGCCCACGCCGAGCGGTGGAAGGCACGATATACCGCCGACTGGCGCTCCGGAGAGCTTTGCTGGGCCACGGCCTTTGAAGAGAAGATCTGAAACGACAGCGTTACAGCCGAGAGGATGGTGAGAATGGTGTAGACGACGGTCGCGTGCCCGAAGCCGATGGGACCCAGAAAGCGCGCGGTGACGACGTTATAAACCAGGTTGATGGCGGACGTCATCCCTGAACCGGACAGCAGAACGAGGCTGCCCGAGACGATGCGCGACTGAAGCGATCCTTTTTGCGTCAATGTATTCACTAATTTCTCGAACTCCAGCCCCTCAGGAAGGAATGGGAAAATGGCGGAATTTTATCTCGCTAACACACTATCCGATGCGGTGAGGGGCCCTTGTGGCTGCTCCGACGCCCATGGACCGACAAACCCAAGTCTTCCCAATGGCTTCTAATGAATCATCTATGCTCCATCGAGGCTTTCTAGCGCTTCTTTCCATATTCCTGCTGCCCCACGGATGTTCGGGGCCCGAGTCAACCCAGCCGGCGCCCCTGAAGTACAAGGCGACCGGGACATCGCCGCAGGTGATCGCCCTGTACGAAGCATGGTTTGGCCACCCCAAGCACATGAACGTCGGGTATTCCTCGCAAGATCCGGCGGAGGTCGCCTCGCAGATCCAAAAGGCCAAGGCGCAGGGCATTTCCGCCTTCGTCGTCGACTGGTATGGAGACCGCGAACCTTTTATCGACAAGAGTTATGCGGTGATACAAAGTACGGCTGCCCACAAAAAGTTTCAGGTGGCCATGATGTATGACGAAACCGATCATGACGAGGGCGCCACCGATGAAGCCATCGCCGACTTTACGATGTTTTACGACACCTACCTCTCGCCTAAGTCTGCTGGACAGCAGGCATATTTGACTTATCAGGGCCGTCCGGTCATTTTCGTCTTTCCCAAAGGCTGGCACACGGACTGGAACAAGGTGCGGGCGGTGGTCAATAAGTGGCCAACTCCTCCGTTTCTCATCTTCGAGAACCTGCCCGGATCCTATGCCTCGGCATTTGATGGATATTATGCGTGGGTAAATCCCGGAGACAAAGGCTGGGCGCCCGACGGAAGTAACTGGGGCGGAGAATACCTGGATAACTTCTATAAAACCATGCAATCCAAGTTTCCGGACAAGATTATCGTTGGCGGCGCGTGGGCGGGTTTCGACGATAGTAAAGCTCCCTGGGGGTTAAACCGCCATATCTCGGCGCGTTGCGGCCAGACGTTTACAGACACGTTCAATTACTGGCGCAAGGATTTTCCCGCCAATGATCCTCCCCCGTTTGTGATGCTGGAAACGTGGAACGATCACGAGGAAGGCACCGCCATCGAGAACGGGATCCCCACATGCGGTGCCTTACCCCAGGAGCGTTCCCAAAGTCCGGCCCGCTCCTCTGCTCCGGCGGTATCAGGGACATCCTGAGCGTCTATGCGGCTATTTCGTCGTCGCCGCGATGATTTCCTCCCTGCACGGCGATCATCCCCACCGGCACCGAAGCCCTGACCGGCGCAGCGTGCACACGGCTGATGATCGAAATCGGGCGGGTTCTCACCTCGTCATAGACGCGGCCGATGTATTCGCCCAGCACACCCAGGCAAAGCAGAAGCAGCCCACCCACGAAAAACACCGACGCGGTAATGCCCAGCGCCGCGGTTTCCACCACACTTCGGGGAAGGAGCATCGCTAAAGCAAGCAGAACGGAGATGCAGGTGGTCATGGCAAACAGCGCAAAGCTGAGGCGAAGCGGTTTATAGCTGAAGCTGGTAATCGCATCCATCGCGTACTTGACGCGACTTAGAAACGACAGCTTGCCGTCCCCGCCGGCGCGATCCTGCCGATCGTAGTAAACCACCGCATTCTTATAACCCACCCAGGCGCGAAGTCCGGGCAGATAGCGATTGCGCTCTCCGAGCGCATTGACGGAGTCGACGGCCCGTCGATCCATCAGGCTGAAGATGCCGGCATTCAGCGGTATGGGGTAGTCCGACAAACTTCCCAGGACGCGGTAGAAGAGCGGGAACAGGGCGGCGAGGATCTTGCGGCTCTCCTGCCGGCTGCGCCTTACCGCGACGACAACTTCGGCGCCTTTGCGCCAGGATTCGATGAGTTGGGGAAGCACTTCCGGCGGATCCTGGAAATCGCCGTCCATCAGGATCACGGCGCGCCCGCGTGCGGTTTGCAGTCCGGCGGAAATTGCTCCCATGTGTCCCCAGTTACGAGACAGCTCGACGACCACCACGCGCGGATCTACGGCATGCAATCCTTTCAGCAGTTCCAGAGAAGAATCATTGGAGCCATCGTTGACGTACACAACCTCCCAGTCGCCGCCTACACCCTCGAGCGCGTTGGCGACAGCTTCATGAAAATGCAAGATAAGTTCTTCTTCGTTATAGATAGGTACGACAACCGAAATCATAGTTTCATCTCCTTGAATTCTTCTCTCTTGCGTTTCTCTTTCTCGTTCCTTCTTTCTCGTCAGCCATCAGTCTTCTGCACCCAGGCGCCGTTCGCGAGAGCAAAGAACCAAGTTACTCAAGCTGAACCTGGAACACCCGCACTCGCCATCGTACTTCGGCCGGCGTAAGAACTACGATATAGCGAGAGCTGACTTGCTGCGTTGCCTGGACCTTGTCATGGTCTAGCACATCGACATCGTATTGAACTGTGTCCGTCAATTCGATTGAAAGTCCCTCAGGCGAATAAAACACAATCTGTATATCGTGCGATTTATCCCGGTAACGGGTATGTATACCCGCGGCGGCCTGTTGCTGGATGGTCTCGGCAAGCTTGTCGTGAGCGGTTCCGACGAAATCCCGGTCCAGCAAGGCGGCATCGTTGCCTTCGAAGGCCGCATTTACGGCTTTCCACGCGCGCAGGTAGTCGCGAATCACGGCGGACTGCGTCTGTTCCTCCAGGGCGCGCGGACCCTGAAGGTGCGACGGCTCCACGCGCACATCGGCCTGGCCCGCGCAAAATGCGGGTAAGGCGGCGAGCAGCGCACATGTAAGGAGCGATCGCAACACGGTTCACTTCTCCCAGCGAATCTCGTTTCCCAGTACAACTCCGCTCGCGACAGAAATCCTTGCACCTGGCCGCGCGGGCATTTTCACTTCGGCGATTCCCCGTTTGATGGGTACATCCGCGGTGGACTCTCCGCCATCGTAGGTTTCGGTGAAGGTCACGATGGTCCCGTCCGGAACGGCATTGCCGCTGCAGTCGCGCACCGGTTCGGTCTGCAACTGAATCTGCTGGCCGGACGGACGAGCGCTCATCTTCAGGCTGCAGGGATCGCCAGGCACCTGCGCGATGATGCGCATGCTCGAGACATCGCCGGCGCGGGCCGTGAACTTGTCAGTCCCCTGTTGCGAGCTGGAGTCCAATTCTGTCCATGCGGCGCCATTGCGTGTCTCGACGGTCCGGGTCTGCGCGGCGCCTTTGGGGCTCGACAACTCGAAGGTCACCGGCATCGGCGCCGTGATCAGGTTCTGGTACGAGTCGAATACATAGGCGGCTCCGGTGATTCCGCCATGCAGTCCTACAGGTAGACGAGACGGCCGGGCAAGTAAGGTTACATCGGCAGGTTTGGCAGCCGGCACGACGTCGAAAGAACCGCTCTCCGGAGCGGATGATTCGCGGGTGAGAACGACCGCATAGTGCCCGGCGTTGTAGAGCGAGCCAGGGGCAAAGTTCGCGGTCTGGCCCAACTGCACATCGCGTTTGAGCGCCTGGCCGAGGCCGACAATGAACAGCGTCCCTTTGCCGCTGCCGTTAGTCGGGATCGAGAAGGCACTGCCGGCAACCATGGTCTTCGGCAACTCGAGGCTTCCACCTTGAGCAAAGGCGAACGGGGCAGCAAAGACAAAGCCGCCGATCAGAGATAGCCAGGCAACCTTCATCCGCGCGCACCTCCGGCAACATACGTCGACACGACGGTGCGCTCGGTACTGACTTTGCGCGCGAGATCTTCGGGAATGTGAATGTTGAAGGGGACCGGGGTCTGAGGCAGCAGTGCGCGATCGACGTATTGGTCCGCGACCCAAACGACATTGCCGCTCTTGTCGTAAAAAGTTCCCAGCACGTGAGCGACATTGACGATCTGGCCGCCCTGGTTGGTCAGTTGTCCAGTAACCGAAGCGTCGGGGGAGGGATTCAGATGCTCGTCCTGAATCTCGATGACCGGATCCGCCGATGCGGGAACAAGGTTCGAGGTAGGCGTCATCCGTATGCTGCCCACGTCGGACAACGAGTGATTGGGAAACATGATCAGGAACGGCGTCACCTGCTTGGGCAGCAGCAGATGGGAAATTTTGTCGAAGCTGCCTTCGGTGGCGATGGGCGTGTTGCCATTTTTTCCCAGCAGCGTGGCGGTCACGGATACCGATGCGGGCACCACGTCTTCGTTGAGCAGTTCTCCCAGGATCACCACGCCGTCGGCCCGCTCCACCGGGTGCATGTCGATGATGCGTACGTGCGGAGCTTCAACGTCCTGCGCGCCCCAATCATCGCCGGCTCCGCGGTAGACCACGTCCCAGCGGAGATAATTCACCGGGATCACCTGGGGCGGCAGGACTTGCCGCTTCTCGAGGGGCCATTCAACTTGCCAGATGTCACCGTTTCTGACGACGTGCAGATCGCGGGTTGTGGGCGCGTCGCCGATGACTGTGGCCCAGTGCAGTGTCAACTGGATATCCGCCTCGGTAGAGGAAGCGTGCAGGGGCCGCACTTCGTATTTGTCCACCGTCGCGTAAGTCTTGAGGTTGGGGTAAAAGCCCTCCAGGTCGTAGAGGAACTGCTGTTCGGTGAATTGGGCTTTGTTTGCGAAGCTGGCGTAGGCCCGCTCCCAGCCGCCCTCGCGCAGAACCTCTCCGAGGTTCTTGACGGCCGATTCCGGCGTAGCCGCGGACTGAAGAAAGCCGTTCTTGCCGGTGTAGCGCAGCGCAGATTCGCTCGGCCACAACGTGCCTACCGCAGCCAGCAGGACGGTCGCGCTGCCGAGAAGGACGCCAAGAGATCGCCCATTGTTCACGACGCCAACCTCCCCGGTACCAGATCCTGATCCGCTGACAGAGGGACGCCGGCACGAACCGCGTAGCGCCGCCGCTGCGGAATCATCAAGACGAGAATGGCCAAAAGGCTGCAGCCGAACGGGAGCGTTCCCCACATCAGGCCCTGCCAGCGCGGCGGCATCTGGGGCGCGTTCACAGGGGTGGCCGGAGGGACACCCTCCTTGCTCCAGATAACGATGGTCTTCTCTTCCAGATTGTCAACCGGGCGCCAGCCGGCGAACGCGAGCAGCGGGTCGTAGTAGGAATCGCGAACGATGATCCACTTGAGCCCGTAGTGATCGGCGTGCTCAAGGATGGCGCGCAAAGCATCCATGCCGTTTTTGCCAAAGTACTTCGAACTGGTGAGCGCGCCGCCGCCATGGCTGGTGAGCTCGGGCAGCATGCGGCCGGAGTTCCATTCGCCATCAACGCTGGTGGCGTCGGTCAGGACCGCCAGGCGGGAGATCTTGTTCCCGAATCCAAGGGTCACGTAACTGTACCGGTCGTGACCGTCGCGGTTGAGCCATGTGGCGACCGAATCGACTTTGAAATCTTCCGCGTCAGCCGGCTTGTAGGTCGACCAGGCTACCGCGAGGGCGCAGGTAGCGGCCGCTGCGACGGACAATCCAACAATCGCGGGGCGCCGGTAACGGTCCACCAGCTCCGAAGCCAGGAGTCCGACAAAAGGCAGCGCCAGCAGCGTGGCCCAGTAACTGAAGCGCTCCATGGTCAGCACTTCGAAAGCGCGCCCGAGCAGAATGGGACCCACCGGAGTGGTGCCGCCGAGTCCGAGGAGAAATGCGATCCAGAATCCAAACAGCAAGGGGCGCAAGCGCCGCCCTGCCGAACCGCGAAGGAAGATGAACGGCAAGGCGAGAATCATTGCGCCGTAGGGAACGATGAAGTAGTTGAGACCCCACTGCGGACTGAGAATGTAGTTGGCGCGGCTGGGGTGAGGGATGGGAGTCTGGGTGACCGGATACTTGATGAGCGCTGTCCAGAACGGGAGGAGCACGACGCCGATGACGGCGCCAACGATCACCGTGATGGCGATGCTACGTGCGATGACGCCTGCACCTGAGGCACGTTCGCCTTCATGGCGATCGATGAACGCCAGGGCGACGACGGGTAGCGCAAAGAAGAAAGACCCGAACAGCAGGGTTGCATGGTGCGCCGCGGCGGCCGCCGCGAAAAGCACAGTGGCCTTCAGGAACGATCGCCAACTGGTGTAGCGAATCCACTCGTACAGGAACGGCAATGCATTCAGGTAGATGGGAGCGGCGGAGGTGGTGCCCAACTGCCCGGCGGAATACACCAAAAAACTCTCCGATCCCAGAAACACGCCGGCTAATGCGGCAAACGAGGCCGCGCGGGGGCTGACCCAAAGCAGGGAAAATCGATAAACACCGACCGCCAGCAGCAGGATGGCAACAAACTGCACCACCATGTAGGCCAAATCGAGCCCGAAAACGTGGGAGACTACCGCGATCCACTGTTGTGGCAATGGCGGATAGGTGGTTTGCGAAAAGCCCGCGTACCACTTCGGATTCCAGGGATCGAACCAGTGGTGCACATAGTGAGAAGCAAAAAAGATGTGCAGGTTCGTATCGTACGACTTCAACGGCAGCTTCATCAGCAAAAGAGGCAGATGAACGGCCACAACCGCCATCAGAATCAGGTTGATGGGTATGGGTCGTGAGGAAGGCGCCAAGGATTCTACTCTCTGCACTATTGCCTCTCGCGGCGATTCTTCAGAAAAGCCAGGAAAAACAGCCTAGGGTCGACGGGGATTCGATCAAGGCCGCGCCTATCCAAGCGCAAGCGATAGAAAGCCCAAAAGTTCTACCTGCATGTTCTTCGATTCCTGTATGGGGGCAGGCGGTTGCTTTCTGTGCAGTTTTCGCGGCCTTGCTGTTGGCTTCGGATTTGCACCCCGAAGGCGGCTTGGAATCTATCTCCAACCAACACTAACCAGCTTTTGAGAATCGAAAACTCTATTGGAAGCTTTCCACGCAAGGTGAACTACTTGAACGTAAAATCCCTCAACATTGCAGGTGCCGTTGTGTGCATTGTGCTGTCTTGTGTGCTCGAGGGCGCAGACGTATCAGGTGGGACCCAACGGCACGACGCAGAGCGCCCGACGAGAAGAAAGCAATCGCAGCCCCAGCAGCTAGGATGGGGCTCGAACATTCAGAATGCAAGACTGGCGCGGGCCGCGGAGCTGGCCTTGCAGCACGGCGACCGTGCGCAGGCTCTGGAGTTCGCGCAGCGCGCCACGCAGGCCGCGCCCAATGATCCGCATCTATGGTTCCTGCTCGGCTATGCGGCGCGCCTGAATGGCAAGACCCAGGAATCGATCGATGCCTACAACCACGGCTTGCAGCTGAGCCCGAATTCGCTGGATGGGCTCTCGGGCCTTGCGCAGACCTACAGCGTGACGGGCAAAAAAGATGAGGCGGAACGCTTGCTGAAGCAGGTGCTTTCGGCTGACCCCAGGCGCAGCAACGACGCGCTGGTCTTGGGAGACATCTACATGAGACAGGCGGACTACACGTCGGCCGTTGACGCACTGAACCGCGCGGAACGGGCCCATCCCGATGCCCGACCGGAGTTGCTGATGGCGATTTGCTACGAGCATCTCAAGCGCATGGACCTGGCCACGCACTATTTCGACCTGGCCAGGCGCCACGCGCCGGATAACCCCGAAGTGCAGCGCTCCATGGCTGGGTATTACCGCGAGGAGGGCAAGTACGGCGACGCCATCAACGCGCTGAAGTCAATTCATAAT
>CAVPNO010000121.1:0-16242 GCA_963706455.1 uncultured Acidobacteriota bacterium
GCGATTCGCAGCCCGCCGTGAACGGGAGAGGCGATCGTCTGGCCATAACCGGGTGTGTGTCCCCACCAGATCGAAAAAGCTCTGCACGAATTTGAAGCGAGGTCAGAACGATGAAATCAGTATTTTTCCGGGTAAGTGTCGCGTGCGCCCTGATGCTATGGGGGTTCATGCCGGTTCTGCACGCGCAGACGGTTACCGGTTCCATCACCGGCGAGGTAGCCGATCCGACCGGCGCGGTGATTGCCGGGGCGCGGGTTGTGGCGCATAACCTCGACACCGGCGTGGACACCGAAACGACGACGAATTCGTCGGGGGTTTACAGCATCGGGTTTCTGCCCATCGGGCATTACCAGGTCACGGTGCAGGCGAACGGTTTCAAAACCGCACAGGTGCCGCCGTTCACCCTCGAGGTTCAGCAGACCGTCAAGTTCAATGTGACGCTTACTGTGGGGGGAGAGTCGGCCACCGTCCAGGTCTCCTCCGCGGCTCCGATCCTGGAGACGAGCGACTACACGGTGGGAAGCACATTCACTGAGAACACGATTTCGAACTTGCCGCTGAATGGGCTGGATTTCAGCGCGCTCACACTGTATGTGCCTGGCGCAACCAGCACCTTTGGGAACACCGGTACGACTTCCATCGGTCGCAGCACGTACTACAGTGACTCGGTAAACATGAACGGGAACCGGGCCCAGGCCAACAACTACACGCTGGAAGGCATTGACATCAACGAGACGAACAACAACCTGATCTCGTACAGCCCGGCGCCTGCGGCGCTGCAAGAAATCCAGGTGCTGGCAGCGAATTCGCCGGGGGACTTCGGCAACGTGAACGGAGCCGGCGTGGTAAGCGTGCTCAAGAGCGGCACGAATTCGTTCCACGGGTCGGCGTACGGCTATGTGCAGGACTGGCGGTTCAATGCGAACTCGTTCCAGAACAAGAACCATGCCGGCACGACTGCCGACCCGATTACACCGATCAATCCGTTCTCGCAGGACCAGTTCGGCGGCATGCTGGGCGGCCCGATCCTGCACAACAAACTGTTCTTTTTTGTGGATTATCTTGGCTCGCGGTACCACGTGGGCGGCAATCATTACACGAGCGTGCTGACCGCCAAGATGCGCAATGGGGATTTTTCCGAAGTGCTGGCGGTACAACAGAAGCAGTTGTATGACCCGCTGAACAACAACCAGCCCTTTGCGAACAACCAGGGCGTGCCGATCAACAATCCTGTCGCGGTGTTCCTGCTCGCACACCCGGAGATCTACCCCTTACCAAACTCGGCGCCACAGGACGGCGTGGCTTCGAATAACTACGTTGGGAAACAGCGCACCTACAAGGCCAATAACCAGGGGGACATCAAGATCGAGTCGGACCTGAGCGATCACAACAAGATTACCGGGTTCTATTCGATGTCCACGGCGTATGGTGGTTCGACACAGCTGCTGCCGATCGACTTTAACGGACCGACCTTGTATCCGACCAAGCTGGGCGGCGCGACGTGGGTACACACCTTCTCGCCCGCATTGGTAAACAAGGCGACGGTGGGGTACACGCGTACGGTATGGACGAACTCGCTGTCGGTTGATGATACGGGCCTGTTTGGAACGCACGGGGACGCGACGGTGGGCATCGCCTTCCCGAACCAGTCGCTGCAGGGCTACAGCTATCAGGGCACGGGCGGCATCGATGCGGGCGGCAATCCTGTAAACGGCGGCGCGGTCACGGATAACACGTACAGCCTGATTGATACGCTGGGCTGGGAGCACGGGCGCCACTACTTCAGCGCGGGAGTGATGGCGCAGCAGTTCCAGGACGCCTACTATTCGAACAACAATCAAGGATTCCTGGGCTCTCTCAGTTACAGCGGAAACTACACTGCGAATTCCTCGACCCAACAGGGCGGTTATGGCCCGGCGGATTTCGTGCTGGGTCGCGTCAGCTCCGCCGGGGCGACGATCGGCACGCAGTTTGTGGGTCAGCGGCAGTGGCGCGTGGGCATGTGGCTCACAGACGACTATAAGCTCAGGCCGAACCTCACCATTCACTACGGCTTCCGATACGAGCTGGACCAGCCGTGGGAGGAGATGCACAACAAGACCGGAAATATTGATTTAGCCACCGGGCAGGTGCAGTACGCGCACATGGTTCCTGCCGGCGCACCGCCGGGAGCGGGGCTGTGCAGCAACCGTGGCTGCTACAACTGGAACTTCCGGCAGTTCATGCCGCGGCTTGGCTGGGCGTGGCAGGTGAACAACCGTTTCGTGGTGCGCGGCGGATACAGCGGCACCAGCTTCTTTGAGGGCAACGCGGGCAACCAGCGCCTGAACTCGATTGCGCCTTTCTACCAGGCAGTCCAGAACAGCGTTCCGGCACCAAATTCCACGCAGGTTTACCAGCCGCTGAACACGACAAACGCCTTTAGTGTAGGAGCTACGCAGTTCGCTACCGGCGGGTCAACAACGGCCACGGTGTACCCCAAGGATATTCAGCCGGCGTACATTCACAACTACAACTTGACGCTGGAGTACGCGCTGACCAACACGCTTTCGCTGCAGGCGGGGTATGTGGGCGAGAGCGGGCATCACATTGAGGATTACGGCAATGCGAACCAGTGGAAGACTCCGGGCGATCCCACCTCCGCGCCGTACTACAGCAACCAATACATCGGCTGCCAGGTGCCATCGCTGGTGCAGGTCTGTTCAAGTGCCCTGTTTGTGACCGAGTCACGGGCGATGATGAATTACAACGGCCTGCAGGCGGTGTTGCGGCAGCGGCTTTCGGACTGGGGACTGGAATACACGCTGAACTACACGTATTCGAAGTCGATGACGAACGCCGTGGGCAACTATGGGCTGAACACCAGCGGCTACAACTGGGACGCCGGAGTGGAGGACTACTACAACCTCGCGAGGGACTACGGTGTGGCTGGATCCGACATCAAGCACAACGTCACGTTCACCCCGACCTACGCACTGCCCTTTGGGCGGGGGAAGAAGTACTTCTCGAATGCGAACCACCTGACAGACGAGGCGCTCGGTGGCTGGAAGGTGTCGGCTTCGGGCTTGTTCTACTCGGGATTTCCGGAATCGGTGATTGGCGGAGACACAGGCAACGTCAACAGCTTCGGTCTGCCCCGCTACAACCAGTACCGCAAGCTGAAGGTGCACAACCGTTCGGGGCACAACTGGTTCGGGGACGATCCCTCGGCGCAATTCGGCAACCTGACGAGCTCGGACCCAACGCAGAACTGCACGGTAGCCGGGGGCAACAACGGTACATGCGCCTTTGGCCAGCCTAACGCGAACAGTTTCGGAACATCAGAGAATGGTGCGCTGCGCGGGCCCGGCTTCCACGACGTGGATATGTCGGCGTTCAAGGACTTCACCGTGTGGCACGAACACTCGGTGGGCTTCCGGTTCGATGCGTTCAACGTCTTCAACATCGTCAGTTACGGGAACCCGGACCCATATCCCGGAGCCACGTTCGGCTACATCGTTCAGGAGAACAACATCCGTTCGACGGAGCGTCATCTTCAGTTCTCGGCACATTACAACTTTTAATGACCAACCCTCCCGCTTCTTATTGAGGACCCGGATGAGCCGCTGGCGACAAGTTCCAGCGGCTCATCCGGGGTTCCTTTGAAGTAGGAGAATCCAAGAGGAGATCCAGGCTGTGATGGAGCTGGAAATCTGCGTCGATTCAGTTGAATCGGCGATCGCTGCCGCTCGAGGGGGCGCGGAGCGCATCGAGTTATGCAGCGCGCTGAGCGAAGGCGGGATTACGCCCAGCGCGGGCCTGATCAGCGCGGTGCGCGAGGCTGTCGGGATCCAGGTTTTCGTCATTATCCGGCCTCGGGGAGGAAACTTCGTGTATTCCGAGGCTGAATTGGGGGTGATGCGGCGGGACATCGCCGCAGCCCAGGAACGCAGGGTGGATGGAGTGGTACTGGGCGTACTCACCCCGGATCATGAGGTGGACCGGGCGCGCACCACGGAGCTGATTGAGTTGGCCCGGCCGTTGCAGGTGACATTTCACCGCGCTTTCGACGTTTGCAGGGATCTGGAGCGGGCGCTGGAAGATGTGATCGCCTGCGGGGCGGACCGGCTGCTTACGTCAGGGGGTCCGTCGGACGCGGTCAACGGGCTGCAAACCATCGTCGGCCTGCAGCGCAAGGCAGGCGACCGGATTCGCGTCATGGCCGGCGGAGGCGTGCGGATCGGCAATGTGCGGACGATTGCCGCGCGCACCGGCATTCGCGAGGTGCATACATCGCTCGGCACGACGATCAAGAGCATGCCTTACGATGGCGGGGCTGACGGCAATATGCTGCACGGCGGGTCGGAGCGATTTGTGGTCAGGGAAAATGACGTGCGGGCGCTCAAGTCGGCGTTGCAAGCCATCGCAGTGGAGGCCGAAGCCCGCGGCCCCTTACAATAGCAGTGTTCCAGCCAATCGAAGCGATGAAAAGCGCTGAATCAAGCCATGTCTCTTAAGACAGACAAACGCGCCAAAGAGATCCTGCGCCTGCTGTTGAGTCACGGACGAGCGTCCGTTGAGGAGCTGACGGAGGCGTTGGGAACGTCGCCGGCCAGCATCCGGCGCGACCTGATCCGACTGGAGGGACGGGGACTTGTGAACCGCACGCATGGGGGAGCGATGCTGGCCGGAAACGGAGGACCGGTTTATGAGCCCTTCCGATTCGATGCTTCGTTCCAGGTGCGTGAGGACCGGTTCGCCGCAGAGAAACAACGGATCGCGCGAGCGGCAGCGGCACTGGTTCAGGAGAATGAGACCGTAGGGTTTTCCGCCGGAACGACGACGACCCTGGTGGCGCGTCAACTTCTGCACCGGAAAAACGTAAGCATCATCACCAATGCAGTGAACATTGGAATGGAGCTGAGTTCGAGCGCGAGGCTCCATACGACGCTCACCGGCGGTGCGCTCCGATGGGCGGGCGCGTTCTCGCTGGTGGGGCCCACGGCCATCGAGTCGCTGGCGCTGCTGGTGATGGATCGGCTGTTTTTGAGCGCGACAGGCGTGGATGCGGAGCGCGGAGCCACTTTGATTCAGCCCGACGAGGCGGCGGTGTTTCGCGCCATGGCGCGCCAGGCCCGGCAGGTAATCGTGGTGGCGGATTCGAGCAAAATGGGCCTGGTAAGTCCAGCCGTGGTCTGCGCGCCCAAGGAGATCGATCTGTTGATCACCGATCACGGTATCTCAGAGGAAGCGACCGCCGCGTTTACCGCCCGAGGTGTAAAGATCATGGCGGTCTAGCGTTCGGAGATAGAATAACTCGATGATTGTCCAAATCTACGAAGTATCGAGTCCCGAAGAAGCAGCGGCGATTTCAGATCTGGGCGTGGATCATATAGGAATACTGGTTGGTGACGGATCCTTCCCGCGGGAGCAATCCTTTGAACGGGCGAAGGCAATTCTTAACGCAATCAAGCATCCCAGCAAAGGCTCGATCTTGTGCCTTTCTGCGGATCCTGGATGCATCAGGCAAGTTATAGCAAGTCTCGACCCGGCACTGTTGCATCTGGGAGCATCCACGGACCTTCTTAGTCCGGCGCAGGTGCAAGAACTCAAAGACGAGTTTCCCCATGTGCCTATCATGCGGAGCATACCGGTTGCAGGACCAGAGAGTATCTCCCTCGCACGATCCTACGAAGGCATCGCTGATTTTCTTCTTTTGGATAGTTACAGCGCGGGAGACAAGCAAATCGGCGCGTTGGGGACAACGCATAGCTGGGATTTAGACCTGGCTATTATTCAAGGTGTGAGTATGCCGGTGATTATCGCGGGAGGATTGGGACCCGGCAATGTAGGCGAGGCAATACGAGCCACGCGTCCGGCAGGGGTTGATTCAAAGACCAGGACCGACAAGGAAGATGGCTCGCACACGAAGGACTTGGATAAGGTAAAGCAATTCGTCGAAGCAGCCAGGAATGCCGGCCTGTAGCTTGCAACGGCTACCGGTTCACTGCACCGTGAAACGGAAACAAAAACCCCCTCGGGTCCGATGCGGACCGGAGGGGGTTCGTTCGATCGAAGGCGCCGGATTTCAGCCTTACGGACGTGGCTGTACAGCTTCAGCCATCACTTCGGCAGTAACATCGCACGTGTGGTACATATCGCGCTCGCGCAAAGGGGGATGCACGAGAAACATCAGGCTCGTCTCGCCAAGTTCATGGGCGACAGGCAAGGGATGTCCGGGCCGCATGGCGGGAGGAAATGCCCGTTCCAGGTAAATCTCGCTGCAACTTCCACTATGACAGGTGACCCCGCGGGCATTGATCTCGGCCATGATGCGATCGCGGGTCCATCCTGAACGGAGCTGCTCCGGGCGGACAAAGACATAGTATTTGTAATAGGCATGTCCCACGCCCGCCGGCGGACGGGTGACGCGGAGACCGGGGATGGAAGAGAGGCCATCGGTAAGGATGGCCGCATGCCGGCGACGCGCCGCAAGCCAGGCGGGTATCTTGGCCAACTGGATCCGACCTACAGCCGACTGTGGCTCTGTCAGGCGCCAGTTGGTGCCGAACGACTCATGGAGCCAGCGAAAGCCAGGGGGATGCGGTCGGCGGTACACGGCATCGTAGTTCTTGCCGTGGTCTTTGAAGGACCACATTGCATTCCACAATTCCTCGGAATCGGTGGTGACCATGCCGCCTTCGCCAAGGGTTGTCATGATCTTGTCCTGGCAAAAGGAGAAGGCGGCGACGTCGCCGAATGAACCGACCCTGCGGCCGTTCAAAGTGGCGCCATGTGCCTGGGCACAATCCTCGATGACGTAGATGCCGTGCTCGCGTGCCAGTTCCAGGATGGGCGCCATCGGGCAGGGCCAGCCCGCCAGGTGAACGGCAATGATGGCTTTCGTTCTCGGGGTTAGGACAGCGCGGAGCGAATCGGCGGTGATGTTCTGGCTGTCGGGGTCAACGTCGGCAAAAACGGGCTGGGCACCCACCATAATGGCGGATGATGCGGAGGCGATGAAGGTACGGCTGGTGGTGATGACCTCGTCGCCCGGCCCGACGCCGAGAGCTTTCAGCGCGCATTCGATAGCGACGCTGCCGTTGGACAGTGCCACCGCATAGCGCGTGCCAACGAAAGAAGCGAATTCCCGCTCGAATTGGCGGCCTTCCTCGCCCGTCCAGTAATTGACCTTGCCACTGGTCATCACCCGGGAAACAGCCTGGATCTCGTCGGGGGCGAAGACCGGCCAGGGAGCAGATGGGATAAGGCGATCGGGTACGCGTACATAGCGCTCTGCGGGCAAAGTTGTAGAAGCAAGTACGGACATGACAGTCTCTTTCTTTTGTTTCCGCGCCGCGGTCCGGCGCGGGGTGGATATTCTTGAAACTCAAATCCGAAAGCGCGACACACCCAAGACCTCATCCCACCGTTGGTTCGACGAGGAATGTCCCGGGACTTCTCTAACGAGAGAAACAGGCGAAAGCAAGCCGACACAACTCATAGAGTGCGACTCAGCAGACATGCAACGGTCGCAAAGCGATACGTTTGATCCGGAAGCCAATGCGCTCAGATCGATACGAGCATCATGAAGCGGGACGCTTCGACTCTTCGCCCGCACGATATGTCACGACCTGTCCGGCGTTGGCGAAGTACGAGGCATTACAAGCACGCTGCATCGATTGGGCCCCATTCGAGCAGACACGCGCCCCAGGAGTAGCCAACACCGAAGCCAACCAACATTACCCTGGCGCCCGGGTGGAGTTGGGGCGCCAACTGCGACAGTGCAAGAGGAATTGAACTACTGACCGTGTTTCCCACGTCGCTAAGAAAAAGTGGCGCCTTCTCCCGTGGGAGTCCCAGCTTTCTGCGCAGGTGTTCGTTCATGAAGGCGTTCGCTTGATGAAAGACGTAGGCATCGATGCTATCGGCGGCAATTCCAGTCTTAGTCAATAGCGATTCAATAACCTCGGGAATTCGTCTGAGGGTGAATTCAAACAACTCCTGTCCATTCATGTAGAGATTTGCGTCACTGCGAACGCTCCCATTCGCATCCGCCACTGCCTGCGGCGGATCTTTCGCTGGGCGACGTCTCGCCCCGCCGACGGGTACGATGAGATTGGCGTAACCACTCCCATCGGTTCCAACTTCGCAGGCCACGATCCGCGCGCCAGATTGATGCGTATTTATCAGGCTGGCCGTCGCCCCGTCCCCAAACAAGACACGCACAGACCGGTCCTGTGGGTGGATGTACTTACTATATGTTTCGCCGGTTAACAGCAGGATATTTTTGGCGGTGCCGGATAGCAGCAATGCGCGGGCCATCTGGATGCCGTACACATAGCCTGAACAGCCCAAGTTGAAGTCAATCGCCCCACAGGAAACCGGCAAACGTAACCGGTCTTGAAGAATACATGCCGAAGTTGGGAGTAAGTAATCTGGACTCTGGGTACAAAACAGCAGATAGTCAATTTCTTTTCTCTGAATTGACGCCCCTTCAAGGAGGCGGTTGGCTGCCTCAAAGGCCAAATCGGCCGCAGTTTCGCCTTCGGCAGCGATTCTGCGCGCTTCAATCCGAGTCTTGGCACAAATCTTCTTCATATCCCAAGTCGGATTCTCAATTTGTAACTGCTCGTTTGTCTCGATTCTAGCCGGCAAATGAGCAGTGATCGCCCTCAGATAGGCGTTCACGTTCAGCCTTTCTTTACCAGGGCCTGCTCCATAACACCGTTGATTGCGTCCCCCACGGTCTTGAATCCGCGTATCTGGGGCGCGCTCAATCGAATGTCATACCGCTCGTCCAGAAGAGACATAATCGTCAGCCAGCCAAGCGAGTTCCACTCCGGAACTTCGGCAATGATGGTTTCTGGTGTTATCGTCGAAGCCTCGACTTCGATGCCTTCCGCAAAGAGATCGATGATTTCTTTTGAATTCATTGTTTCCCCCAATTGATAAAGTTAGAAAAGCGCTTTCGCCGGAACACCGATGACGGTTTCTCCGGCTTTGACATTCCGAAAAGCGACGCTGCCCGCCGCCACCTTGGCGAATTCGCCAACTCTCACTCCCGGCATCACCGCGGCATGGCTGCCCAGGAAGACCCCGCGCTCCAAATGGGCGTGGCCGGTTACATCGCAATGGGCACTGAGTGTGCAGCCATCCTCAAGTACTCCATCATGCCCGACCCCTGAGAACGAATTTATGATTACAAAGTCACCAATGCTCACATCGACGCTGATGCTTGCGTAACACGCAATAAAGACTCCTCGCCCCAGAACTGATCGGGAGGCAATCGAGGCCGAAGGGTGCATAACCGTGCAAAACTTCCCATCGCGTTCCACTAATTTCTCACAGATGGATAGTTTTGTGCGCGGATCACCGATTGTGCAGAGGAGCAGATCGTGATTGGAGGGAGAAAAGTCTTCAATCGACGAAATGACGGGGATGTCTACCCGGTACCTCTGGAGTGCCGCTCGCGCGGCGTCCAACCTGTCATCGATGAAACAAATCCCATCCCATAGGTGCCGCGCGGCATTCAATTCCATGCAGGTCCACAGCACCTCGCGCCCAAAGTCCCCGGCTCCAACGAGAACAAGCCGCGATCCTAACACGTGTATCCCCCATCTATTACCAGGGTTGTTCCCGTAATGTGCTGCGCATGATCGGACAAGAGGAATGCAGCGGCCGCCCCTATTTCCTCGGGCGGAATAAGACCGAGAAATTGGCGCGAACTCACGTGAGACAGCTCTCCCGGCAATACTGTCACAGCTTTATCCAGCAGCGGAGTTTCAACCCAAGCGGGCGCGATGCAGTTGACTCTAACCTTGCGCGGTGCCAATTCCAACGCGGCGGATCGGGCGATCGCATGCAGAGCCGCCTTGGAAGCAGAATAAGTGCTAAGGCCGCTCACGCCAATAATGCCGGCAACCGACGAGATTAGAACGACGGAGCATCCCGAAGGCTTTGGCACGCTTTTTGCTGCCACGGCGCGCAGTAGCCCCAGAGCCGCATAAGTATTAATGTGCATGACCTCGTCAATCTTCGTACGGCTCAGAACTCTGAGTGGGACGGTCGTTCCGATCCCCGCAGCGTGGACCACGCCGTCGAGATGCCGGTTACCGCGCAAGCACACTTCCTGCACCCAGCGCGGTATCGCGTCGGTGTCCGCAAGATCGATTGGTTCAACCGCATGCCGGTCCGGTGAGATCATCATGGCGCGAGTAGCTTGCAGTTCGGATTCGCGTCTCGCGCTCAGAATTACCTCCGCCCCCATCTTGCTCAGGACAATTGCCGTTGCCCGGCCAATGCCGGATGATGCGCCAGTGACCAAGATTAGTTTGTCTGTGAGAGCGAACACGTCGTCCCCTCCGTTATCCTGAGAATGTCAGCTACCTGTAGCCGCGAGAGGCTCAGTGCTGAGGCTGCCCAGGAGTAACCAACACCAAAACCTGCCAAAAGCAGCTTTTGCGGCTCAGAACCGCAGATGCGGTCCCGGACCTTGTCTGTCAAAAGGAGAGGAATAGAAGAGACCGAGGTATTTCCAAAAGTCCCGATGTTCAATGGAACTTTCTCTTCGGGGATTTTGAGCCTCTTGGCTAGGGTCCTGATGATGAAGGCGTTGGCTTGATGGAAGATGAAACTGTCGACATCGTCCAGGGTCCAGCCGTGAAGACTCAGTGTTTCGCGGACAAGCGGCGCCACCCGTTGCAGAGTAAAATTGAAGATCTCGAGGCCGTCCATATAAAGATTCATTGGAGAGCGAATGTTGCCGTCGTCCCCCCGGGAAAGTGCGTATGCCTCCGGACTCGCTTTCATCCGGAATGCGCCGGCGGGAATAAATAGATTGCGATAACCAGTACCGTCGGTGGCCAGCGCAAAAGAGATCGGCGAAGCACCCGGCGTTAGCTCGAATGCTGTCGCTGTACCCGCGTCCCCAAATAACATCGCCACAGATTTGTCCTGCGGCGACAGGGTCATGCTGGAAGTGTCTCCGGCCAACAAAAGCACTCGCTTAGCAGTACCGGTCGCAATTGCCTGTGCAGCCATCCACATGCCATAGACATAGCCAGAACAGCCGAGATTCACATCGTATGCGAAACAAGACGTGTCAAGCCCAAGTTTTCCGTGTGCCACACATGCGGTTGCCGGGCAAAAGTAGTCCGGTGTTTGGGTTACCAATAGAAGACCGTCGATGCTCGCGAGCTCCCAGCCGAGCCTGTCCAACAGGTGCTTCGCGGCCTCTATACAAAGATCGCCGGTTGTCTGACCAATCTGAGCTCTATAGACTTGCCGAAGCCCGACGGTCGTTTTGATCTTTTCAACTTCAGCAGGGTCGAATGCGGCGCCAAATTCGTCCACTTGCCTGGCGTCTCCAGGGACGGCACAAGTAATCCCGCGGATCGCCACGTTGTTGACTGTGCACTTAGCCATGTATCTATATCCTTTGACTACGACAGCAAGACAACCGCCATAGCGGAGCCTGCTTCGTGAGAAATTGAGACCTGCCATTCAGAAAGCCCACAATCAAGGGCCGCCTGTCTAACCCTTCCATAAAGGCTCAGCATGGGGGAGCCATCGTCCGCGGTTCGCACCTCGACTTCCTGCATCATCTGAGGATCCTCGATGCCCAGGCGCAGCGCCTTGACCACTGCCTCTTTCGCTGCAAAGCGCCCGGCCAGGAACTCGGCAGCACGATGAGCCGACGCGCGCGCGGCAACGCTGCGTTCGCTCGCGGTGAAGACAGTTGCCGCCAGAGTCTCGCTGACCTGAAGCGAGTGCTCCATTTGGGAAATGCTGGTGATATCCACACCAATTCGCATCAATGTATCTCGTCGTCTGGAGCCGTCTTCGCGCGTGAGCCCATAAACTGGTGCATTGTCGCTTGATCCTGGCCGGAAATGCCTTTGCGGATGAGCGTGCAACGGACGGTCTTCGCGAGGATTGTGATGTCCAACCACAACGACCGGTGATCGACATACCAGATATCGAGCTCAAACTTCTCTTCCCAGGAGAGTGCGTTTCGTCCGTTCACCTGAGCCCACCCGGTAATTCCAGGCTTGACCTCATGACGGCGCGCCTGCTCCGGCGTATAGCGGTCAAGGTATTGCATGAGGAGCGGGCGGGGTCCGACGAGACTCATGTCGCCCTTCAGCACATTCCACAATTGGGGTAGTTCATCGAGGCTGGTGCTTCGTACCAGGGCTCCGATACGGGTTAGTCGTTGGCTGTCGGGTAGCAAAGCGCCCTGCTTATTGCGTTCATCCGTCATCGAGCAGAACTTATACAGGGTGAATGGACGACTGTGGAGGCCTGGCCGGTGTTGCAGAAAGAAGATTCGCCGCTGGACAAGCCATAGGAACAGGGCAGTTGTGAGAAGAATGGGACCGAAAATCACCCCGACGACGACTGAAATGACAATGTCCAAAGCCCGCTTCCAGAAACAATACATGCTAACCGATATCCGGGCCGCACTCCGCTCCCGCAAATTCCAAGAGATCAGGTTATTGAGTCGCGATTGCATAGCCCATCTCAGCGGAGGACGGCTCCATGTCGACGTTGGATGTTGGGATTTCCGGTTTCCACGTAGTTAGCCCCTGCAATTCCGGAGAACCTGGTGGGATTAAGTATCAGGTCACTGATAGAGAGATTGGAAGAACCTCCCTGAATCAGAATCCCATAGTATGTCTGTGGCGACGGTCTTGAGTCCACGACCGACCCGCCGCCCAAATTAAGTCCTGCGATAGTCCCAGTGGAAGCGCCCAGGTTCCTGACGAAATCGCCGCTGGCGCGCGAAGCGATTCCGGCCGGGGCGAGGTCCTTCCAATCATTATTGATGGCCGCGATGTTTTCGAGGCGTCCGTTGTGGGCGGCGATAGTTACCCCGTTTGACAGTCCGGTTCCGGTATTGTTGGAGATCGTGATCGATCGGGTTGATTGATCGGCCACCGTGGGCGCAATAACAATGGCAAAGGAACTGGCGATTGCACTGCCACCGGTTTTGCGTGCACGGTTACCGCGCACAACGACATCGGAGATCCCATAGGGAGAGCCTATGACCACGCCAGCCTTATGATCAACTTTGGGGTTGCTTGGGATCGTCGAGTCGTCGAAATAGAAGTCATTATCTTCGATGAGAATACCGGTAATTCCTTTTTCAGCCGCACTCTGGTCCCAGGCGGAGGCGCCGAAGAAGACGGGATCGAACCGGTTGTGCTGAATGACTGTGTGGACCACCGGGCTGGTCAGATTGTCGGCTAGCCAGAGGCCCTGGTAATAGTTGTGAATCGTATTGTTGTTAAAGGTGGTATTGGAGCCGTGCACTTCGTACGCGACGTGCGGACCGGAAACGGAGGGGCTGCCGGTAAAGAGTGAGACGCCTGCCGGCGTGGAGTTGCTGAACGTGTTCTCTTCGACATCGATGTCGTTCGCCCATCCGAACACCGTGGAGTGATCGTCGCTATCAATACCATTGTTAGCAAAGGTGTTGTTCAGTATCCTCCATCCGCTACCAAGGCCCGCTCCCGGCGTATTGCTCTCCGCCATGACGATACAACTGACGCCAGCCCCATTGGCAAATGTATCGTTTTGCAACAGCACGTTTGACAGTGCCGCAGCCGGTAATTGGCGGGGACCATTGACACTGCTGGTGACGAATATTTGCGCCTGGTTAAGACGCGTCAGGGCTTCGGCGAAAGTTCCCTCTTGCTTGCTCGTCCCGGTCAAGTTTGCAGCGATCGTAAAGCCTGAAGGGGTCAAGTCCTTGAGAACATACCCGTGCCCATTGAGAGCCTCTGCCAGAGGGCCGCGAAAACCCCACAAATGCGCTGCCATGACTATTCTCCGACTGGCAACCCATGTGTTGGCAGCGCTGACCCTGCAGGATGTCCCATCACAGGATATAGCTGAAACGGATACAGGCGGGCCGGCGGGAGAGATACGGTTATTCTGGCCGTTCATGTCCAGGGTTAGGTTTTCGATGGAGATGTCATGGTGGACGCCGTTGGTGTAGAACATCGCCATGGGCACAGGTGCAATGCTGGTAGATACTCCGTTGGCGATACGGAAAGTTGCCCCTGGCTCAGCTTTGATGTGCATATTGGAGGAGATGGGAAAGGCTCCCTTGTAGTTCATCGCCCCTTCGTCCTGAAATGAGTCTGAAGGGACGATGGAAAAAATGAGCGCGGGGATATGCACGGGGACGTTGTGGGTTTCGCCGTAGACGATCGCGGCACGCAGAGCGGCGGTATCATTAGTGACCCCGTCACCTTTAGCGTTGAAACATGCGACAACATCGGGAAACGACCAAAAGCAACCTGGGTTCGCCTGGCCGGAACCCCTCTGCGCGAGGAGCGCGCAGAAGATCAGGAGCAAAGGCAACCATTGAATTCGACGCGTGATCAATCTTCCTCCTCAATGACATCGAATGAGAGTTGAGGCACCGGGGCAGTTTTCATAAAGCTGTGTCGCGCGCCACGACGTGCAGTACTTTCAGTACTCAACTCCTCGATCGTCGATTCCGAGGGGTTGTTAGCCGGGCGTGCGCGGCTCGATCTCTGTGACGGGTTAGAATTCACATTGCTACGCAGAGAGAGCCGCAATCAGACGAGCGAAGGCGCGTGCATGGTCGTCTCGATTGAAGTGCTCCACGACGTAGTTACGCGCATTGACGCCCATATCGCGGGCGTGGCCGGGGTTGTCGGCCAAACCGCGAATGGCATTCGCCAGCGCGAGAGGATCGCCAGGGGTAACATAGATTCCACCGTGGGCGGCCTCGACAACCTGACGAATGACGCCATCGATAGCCAGCAGGGTGGGGCGGCTTGCCGCCATATAATCGAAGATCTTGTTTGGATACGTGGTTTTGAACATGGCGATGTTGCGCAAGATGCCGATGCAGGCGTCCGAGGCAGCCAACACGCTATGCATCTGACTTTTGGGAAATGGGCCGGTAAAGGTGATGCTGTCGATTCCCAGCTGCCGTGTCATTTCCTGAAGGCGATTTCTCTCCTTGCCTTCACCTACGATCAGAATCCGGATGTCGGCACGATCTTTGAGGAGGTCGGCTGCTTTCACCAAGACGTCGAGATCATTGGCCATGCCGATGGCGCCGGCGTAGGTAACTACAAACTTTCCTTCCAGTCCGAATTGCGAGCGAATGGCCGCGCCGCTCTCATCGGGCACAAACATCGAAGGATCCACCCCGTTTGCTATGAAAGATATGCGCTCCGGCGCGATGCCCTTGGCGATCAGGTAGTCGCGGTAAGCCGGCGAGTTGACCAGGAGGTGGTCTGCGCGAGCATATAGAAAGCGCTCCAGAAGGCGCGCGGCGCTGATGAGCACGGGATTCTTGAGCAACCCGATGTCGATGGCAAATTCCGGCCAGAGATCGCGAACTTCGAGCAGAAAGGGCCGGCGGAACAAAACGGAAAGAATCCAGGCCGAAACGGCTTGAAAAATTGGGGGGGTAGTTCCCATCACCAAATCGGGACGCCCGCTGCGAAGCCCGACAACGACGGATATGAACATAAACCAGAGGAACGCTATGACCCTTGCCAAATAGCTCTTATGCATACCCGAGAGGGTGTAGGCACGAAGAATTCGGATCCCATCGTCGGTTGAGGTTGTTACAAATGATTTTCGGTCAACAACTCTTTTGCCCGTTTGATAGGACGTGTCGCTGGTGATGACTGTAAACCGATCGCCTTGCGAGACGAGCCTCTTGCCGAGTTCAAAATGGCGAGTCCCGCCCGGATCATTTTTTGAGGCAAATGCCTGGTGGATGAGCAATACGCTATGCGTCATAAGGCTGTACTCCCAACATAGGCTGCGCTTTTCGTCTCGTAACGTGTGTCCAGCGCCGGGAAGTCTTCCTGATGGAAAATGCCGACCCGGGTGGAATCAATGACGATCTCTTCCAGTGATTCGGCCACTTCGATCCGCGGATTTGTTCCGAGAGTCATGATCGTCAGAAAGCGAATGGGAAGCAGCGAGTTGGACTGCAGCGCGAAGGAAAGTGCGGGGGTTCTCTGCGCGTAGTAGCGAGAGATCCAGCCTCTATCCGGGCGTGCTGGATGAGGACTCCAGCCGAAAACCCTTTCGCCGGCACGAATGCAATCAAAATAGCCTTCGGCACTGCACGCAAGGCGCATGCTCATCTTGCCAGCCGGCAAGGAGAGACATGCCTCGCCGGGTTCCTGGATCTCCAAGGGAACATCGGGGGCCAGCCACTGCAACGTGCAATCATGAATGCCGTCCCCGGTCAGATCG
>CAVPNO010000122.1:0-21513 GCA_963706455.1 uncultured Acidobacteriota bacterium
GGAACGCAATTGTGGGCGTCACGGCAAAGGGGACCATCTCGGCTCCGGCGACCTGGATAGCCAACTCAGGCATCGGGGCCTCCTTCGGCAATTTCGGCGCGGGAGTGAAGGTCGGCGAAGAAGCGGTCGATTTCGGCCCATACCTCGGCGCCGCCGGAAAGGCCTTTCCAATGGGCGCGAATGAGGCCGACCAGGCGGTAGCACTCGTCGATGGGCGCGATGTAGTACTGGGCGGGAGCGGGTGAGTCCGGCCGGATGATGCGATTGATGAGGAGTGCTTCGATGTCGGACTGCAGATTTTCGAGGGCGGAATTGCCTGCGACGATGGCATTCCAGGTATCGAGCGGGAGCAACGATTCCACCGCGCCCGCGGGGCTGGGATAGAGCGCGACCGTGCGGTCTTCGATGCTGGAGCGGAAGAAGAAGGCGAGGTTGATGGGAATGACGAGGCTGTCCCATTGCGCGTCGGTCAATGCGAAATGGGGCAGGAACCGGATGCGGCGCGACACCCTCTTGTACTTGGAACGTTCGAGGCCGTCGAAGAGCATGGCACAGGCATCGCAGGCGCAGACGAGTTGGCGCGAGGCGAGCTCGACCAGATGCGGATGCTCGCCATGCAATTCGGCGCTGCAGAGTTCGCAATGCTCAATGGCGCGAGAGGAGAACCGGCGCATGCCGCGGAACTGGCGTAGCGCGCCGAGCGCCTGCTCGAAAGCCATGGACGGCTGTTCCGGCATCAGCGACTCCTCTCGATGCCCTGGCGGACGACCTTCAGCGGACGCCTCCGGCGAGCACTGCGTGCCCGTTGCGCGGCGCGGTCCCGACCAGGGTTTCCAGAGCGACAAAGCCGGTCGAGGATGGCTCTTCCAAACCGAGGATTTCGAGCGATGCGACGTCGGGCGCGAGTTCGAAGATGCCGTTTTCCACGATGGTTTGCAATTCGCGAGCCGATGAACCGCAACTGTGGCCTCCTTTTTCGAGTTGCACCCGGACAATACCGTTTTCTGCGGTTAGAAGTTGAATCGCGCACGAGAGCTTGCGGAGGCGAGACTGCAAGCGCTCCACGGCGGTATGCACGCGGGTTTCGAAGGCATCGGGATGGAGAGAATAGAGCAGGAGCAAGCCGCCGGCGATCTCGTCCTTGCCAAGCCGGTCGATGAGCGCACTGCCTGACTCCCTGCTCTCGAAGACTAGTTCCAAGATCCTCTCGAGTCCCTGACCGTGCACATCCATCAGTAGCTGGACGAGTTCCCTGCCCGCGGCTTTCTGCGGGCTGTCGGGCATCTGGTCATACTGAGTGACCAGCTCTCCCAACTTCCTGATTTGCTCCTGGAATTCAGTTTGGTCCGGCACGTAAGTCCCTTCGAGTTGTCAGTTGTCAGTCTTCAGTTGTCAGTCCTTATGGCTGCAAACTGAGAACTGACAACTGAGAGCTGCTCTACAGCTGCAGGCCGAACATCGGCGAGTGATGGGTCTCAAGCACCTTGCCGTCGCCGAGGTACATGTGAACACCGCACGGCAGGCAGGGGTCGAAGCTGCGGACGGCGCGCATGATGTCGATGCCCTTAAACTTGGCGGGCCCGTTCTCTTCGAAGATGGGCGTGTTCTGGACTGCGTCTTCATAGGGGCCGGGGGTTCCGTAGGAATCGCGCGGATTGGCGTTCCACGGTGTCGGCGGGTAGGGGTGATAGTTGGCGATTTTGTGGCCGCGAATCACCACGTGATGAGACAGGACGCCGCGAACCGCCTCGTGGAAGCCGCAGCCGATGGCTTCTTCCGGCACCTTGAAATCGGTCCACGTGCGCGTGTGCCCGGCGTGGAGCTCCTCCAGGGCTTTCTCGGCAAAATAGAGCGCGCATGCCGCGGCGTAGGCCTGGAAGTAAGTACGGGCGCGGTCGCGCTCGATGGCGTTGCTCCATTTCGGGATCTTCCATTCGAACTCGACTTCCGGCAGAGATACGGTTTTGGGCAGGTAGATTTTGACGCTGTGCCCAGTAGCCTTGATGTAGCCGGTATCGACGATGCCGGCCAGCGCGGTGGCCCAGAAGCGGGCGATGGGGCCGCCGCCGGTGTCGAGGGCGAGGTAGTCGCCGGTGCGCTTGTCGTACCAGCGCGGCGACATGACCCAGGTGTACTTCTCGTCGAAGTTGCGCTTCTGCGGCTTGGGGAAGGTGGACTGATTCCACGGGTGGCGCTGGTCGACCTTGTTGCCGAGCGGATCGGTCTGAACGAAGGTCTGCGCGTTCTGCCAGTCTTCGTAGTAGGAACTGCCGAGCAGGATGCGGATGTTGAGGTTGATGTCGACGAGGTTGTGGGTGACGAGTTCGCCGTCGACGACGACGCCCGGGGTCACGTACATTGCGTCGCCCCATTTGCCCATGTTCTGGTAGGTGTAGTCGCAAACGTCGGGGTTGTTAAATGAGCCCCAGCATCCCAGCAGGATGCGGCGGCGACCGACTTCTTCATATCCGGGAAGGGCTTCGTAGAAGAAGTCGAACAGGTCGTCGTGCAGGGGGACGACTTTCTTCATGAACTCGACGTACTTCATGAGGCGGACGATGTAGTCGGTGAAGAGCTGCACGGTGGGCACGGTGCCCACGCCGCCGGGATAGAGCGTGGACGGGTGCACGTGGCGGCCTTCCATGAGGCAGAACATCTCGCGGGTCATGCGGCTCATCTGCAGGGCTTCGATGTAGAAGGCGCCGGTGAACGGGTTGAGGGCCTTCATGATGTCGCCGATGGTTTTGTATCCGTGCAGATGCGCGTGGGGCGAGGCGGTCTTGACGGCCTTTTCCCACACGCCGGGGTTGGTCTCCTTCACCATGGTTTCGCAGAAGTCGACGCCAACCAGGTTGTCCTGGAAGATGTTGTGGTCGAACATGTACTCGGCGGCTTCGCCGAGATTCACGATCCACTCCGCCATGGGAGGGGGCTTGATGCCGAAGGCCATGTTCTGCGCGTAGGTGGCGCAGGTGGCGTGATTGTCACCGCAGATGCCGCAGATGCGGCTGGTGATGAAATGCGCGTCGCGCGGGTCTTTGCCTTTCATGAAGATGCTGTATCCGCGGAAGATCGAGGAAGTGCTGTGGCATTCGACGACCTTGCGGCGGCCGAAGTCGATTTTCGTGAAGATGCCGAGGCTGCCCACGATCCTGGTGATCGGGTCCCAATTCATCTCGACGAGCTGTCCGGGCTTGGTCTCTTCTTCGCGATGAGTGGCACTGATTGTCGCCATCGAAATTTCTCCTTCTTCTCGGACGGGGCTTGGTGTCTTCCCGCCTTAGCGGACAAAGAACGTCGGCGAAGGCGGGGCACCCGATGTGTTGCTAGTACGCAGTGGGGTGATAGCCGGTGGTGAGCTCGGGGCGGGCGTGGCGCCACCTGGGCTCCTTGTTCACCGTAGCCTGGGTGAAGCTGCGCAGGGTGCGGATGGCGGCCCCGTAGGCGCCCACCGCGGAAGTGGAGACCCTGGCTCCGGGAGGCTCATCCATGAAGGGCATGAACTTGTCGGGGAAACCGGGCATGGTGCAGCCGATGCAGATGCCGCCTACATTGGGGCATCCGCCGATGCCGTTCATCCAGCCGCGCTTGGGCACGTTGCAATTGACCACCGGGCCCCAGCATCCGATCTTGACGATGCACTTGGGAGAGCCGTAGGAGGTGGCGAAGTCGCCCTGCTCGTAGTAGCCGGCGCGATCGCAACCTTCATGCACGGTTTTTCCGAACAGCCAGGTGGGCCGCAACTGGTCATCGAGCGGGATCATGGGCGCCAGGCCGGCAACCTGGTAGAGGAGGTAGAGCACGGTCTCCATGAAGTTGTCGGGCTGCACCGGGCAGCCGGGCACATTCACGATGGGCAGGCCGGCCTTGGATTTCCACTCCCAGCCGAGATAGTCGGCCAGGCCCATGCAGCCGGTGGGGTTTCCTTCCATGGCGTGGATGCCGCCGTAGGTGGCGCAGGTTCCGATGGCGATGACCGCAGTGGCCTTGGGCGAGAGGCGATCGATCCACTCGCAGGTGGTGATGGGCTGGCCTGTGTGCGGGTCGGTTCCAACGGCGGCCCAATAGCCTTCCTTCTTGATTTTTTCGTTGGGGATGGACCCTTCGACCACCAGTACAAACGGTTCCAGTCTTCCGGCTTCGGCCTTGTAGTAGAAGTCGAGGAAGTCGCCGCCGTTTTCGTAGGCCAGCACCGGATTGTGAAGATGGACCTTGGGCAGTCCGGGAATGGCGCCCAGCAACACGTCTTCGACGCTGGGCTGGGTGGCGGCGGTGACGGAGACCGAATCTCCGTCGCATCCCAGGCCCGCGGTAATCCATACGATATGCAACTCGGCGACGGCAGGTTTTTTCTGAGTCATTCGACCGTAAGGCGCAGCATGCTCAGCCATAAGCTGGATCCTCCTTTCCTGGTTCGAGCGATCCGTTGAGAAGACAGAAATCTCCTATAGCGGAAACGCCGGTGGATCGACGCGCGAACTATCGAACTGATGGCCAAGGCCGGACGGATGCCAGCGGTCACTGACCGGATCAGCGTCGCAGATCAAAATGCCTTAGTAACGACCTCGTGCCTGGGTATAAATCCAGCGTTGTGCCGTGTGCGCAGTTCCCAGCTACCCTGGACCGATGCACAATGGGGATGGCAAGACGCCGTGTCCAGCGCCATCATCGGAACAGACCGCGGGAACAAGGTGCAAGCGGGATGGGCCTTATTCTGGGCTCGTGCTTTTGCCCGGGAATAGATCGGGATTTCCCCGATGCATACCATGCGGGCTCAACTGGCCTTTTCGTTCATCTTCCATTGCACGGCGTGCTGGATCAGCTCGCGGCCGCTGCGCAGGGAAAGTTTGTCCTTGATGTGGGCCTGGTAGGTTTCGACGGTTTTGACGCTGAGATGAAGCTCGTCGGCGATCTCGCGGGTGGCACGGCCCTCGCCGATACGGCGAAAGACCTCGAGTTCGCGGTCGGATAAGGCGGCGATCCGCGACTCAAGCAGTGGGGGCGCGCCGCCGATGTATTGCTTCAGCATTTTCTTCGACATGCCGTCGCTGAGGTACACCTCGCCATTGAAGATGCGTCGCAGCGCCACGAGCACTTTCTCGGTGGCCTCCTGCTTCATGATGTAGCCGTTCGCGCGGGCCCGCAGAGCGCGTTCCGCGTAGATGGCCTCGTCGTGCATGGAGAGGACAAGCACCGGCAGGTCGGGATAGACGGCGCGAATGCTTTTGAGCAGTTCGAGGCCATCGGGACCCTTGAGGGAGATGTCGAGAATAATGATGTCGGGTTTCTTCTCGGCAATCGACTGCATGGCGGCCTGGGCCTCCTCGGCCTCGCCGCAGACGTGCATGTCGTGCTGCTGGTTGATCAGCAACGCGAGCCCCTGGCGGAGAAGCGGGTGATCGTCCACCACGAGCACTTTATTCTTTATCTTTTGCGCAGTTTCTTCGGGGATGGGAAGGGTGGCCATGCAACATCCTCTTAGTTTGGTTTCGCCCTGCTTCTTTCGCCCCCTGCGGGGGCTGATCCAATACATTCACCGCATTCCCCCAGGCTTTCGCCTGGGGCTACCATCTGGCGCCCGCTTCGCCGGGCTTTACGCGTGGTCCTAACATAACCATCGAAATCAGTATGTCCTGAGCTAGGACGGAGCGCTCTTCATGGGGAAGATGCAGGAGACGCTGGTGCCCTGCATTGCGTTTCGCTTGACTTGGAGCCGTCCGCCGATGGTGGAGGAGCGATAACTCATGATGTGCAGTCCTATGCCCGGGGAGTTGGCCCATTCGTCGGGAATGCCTGCGCCATCATCGGCAATCAGCAGGGTACCGTATCCGTTCTCCGCGGTAAGCCGGACCAGGACGTTGCGTGCCTGCCCGTGCTTGATGGCATTGTTAACGGCTTCCTGGGCGATGCGGTATAGGTGGGTCGCGGCGCCATTGTCGTGAACCAGGACGGGAGACTCGCATTCGAATGAGCACGCAACACCGAAGATGTCTTCCACTTCGTGCGCCCAGAATTGCAAAGCTGCCATCAGGCCCTGGGCATCGGACATCACGGGGAACAGGCCGCGCGCAAGCTCGCGCGTTTTGTGGACCGCTTCATTGACAAGGCGGACAATCTTGGCCGCATCGGCAGCATCGGCGGCATTGGTTCGGGCAAGCTTCTCTTCATGCACCTTGGCCATGAAGGCAATGCCGGTAAGGTGCTGGCCCAGACCGTCGTGCAGGTCCTGCCCGATGCGGTGCTGCTCGCGGGCGGTTATATTGAGAAGCGCCCGTTCCAGTTGCTCGCGCTCGGTAATGTCGATACCGGTAGCGATGATGTAATGAGGCCGTCCGTCGTTGTCAGGAAGAAGCGAATTGGACCAGGCGATCAGCCGGGTGGTGCCGTGGCGGGTCATCCAGTGGCTCTGGTAGTCCTGAGGCAGAAGGTCAGCGCTCAATTGCGCTAACACGGCGCGGGAGCGGAGCGCCTCCTCCGGTTGCTGGAAGAACTCCCAGATCGAGCGGCCGCGGACTTCGTCAAAAGCGTACCCGGTGGTGAGTTCGCAGGCACGATTGAAGCGAACGATGCGTCCTTCCTGGTCGAGGACAGTGACCAGGGTCCCGACGGTATCAAGAATCCCGGCGACGAAGTTTCTCTCCTGTTGCAGAGCGCGTTCGGTGTGTTTCAGGTCGGAGATGTCGAAAGCCACGCCGTGGATGAACCAAGGCTGGCCGTCGGAGCGGCGCACCATGCGGGCGTCGCAATGGAACCAGATGACCCGGCCATCGCGCGCGATTACCCGGTAGGCGGAACGCAGCGGCTTCCCGGAGACAAACATCTCGGCGGCCTCGAGGCTCCATCGCTGACGGTCGTCGGGATGGATTCGCTCGTACCAGCGGACGGGATCTTCCAGCCATTCTTCGCGGGAGTATCCGAGGGCAGCCTCGATCTCCGGACTGACATAGGCTTCGCTGGTGCCGCGATCAATATAGGCCATGAAGACGACGGCGGGGATTTGCTCGAGGAGGGCGCGGTATTTGGCTTCCAGGTTGAAGGCATGCGCATCCTGATCCACCTGATCGGAAGGCGAAGAGCCAGGAGTGGATAAGGGTCTGAAGACGTCCGCCAACCCTGCCAGCAGCCGCTCGGCTTGCTCGAGATCCGGTTCGTCGGCCGGGTTCTCGAATGGAACCTGGCCGGCGCGCGGGGCCTGTGCGAAGGAAACCATAAGACCTCAAAGGTCGACCGATTGGATTCTCTCGCGCGATATCAAGTTCAGTCGGTCCGCTGCGGTACAGTGTTCTTCCGCCGCCAACTGGGCACCTTGTTCAACGATGCCTGGGTGAATCTGCGCAAAGAGTGAATCGCCCGCCCATAGGTCTGAACCGCGGCAGAGGAAAGCAGCGACCCAGGCGGCTGGTTCATAAAGGGCATGAATTTATCGGGAAACCCCGGCATGGTGCAGCCAATGCAGATTCCACCAACATTGGGGCACCCGCCGATTCCCGCCATCCATCCTCGTTTTCCCACATTGCATTGGACGACAGGCCCCCAGCATCCGAGCTTGACAATGCAGAGGGGGGAACCGTATTCCTCCGCAAACTGGGCCTGTTCGTAGTAACCTCCGCGGTCACATCCTTCATGGACCGTCGTGCCGAACAGCCAGGTTGGCCGAAGCGCCTCATCGAGAGGAATCATGGGCGCGCGGCCAGCGGCCATGTACAGCAAATATAGCAGCGTCTCAGTGAAATTGTCGGGCTGCACCGGGCAACCCGGAACGCAAACGATCGGTATGTCGGCCTTTGACTTCCACTGCCATCCCAGGTAGTCGGGAAGGCCCATGCAACCGGTGGGATTTCCTTCCATGGCGTGAATGCCACCATAGCAGGAGCAAGTTCCGGCGGCGATCACGGCCCAGGCTTTCGGAGCAAGCCGGTCGATCCATTCGCAGGTGGTGATGGGCTGCCCGGTCGCACTATCGGTACCGAGCGAAGCCCAGTAGCCTTCTGCCTTGTTGTGTTCGTTGGGAATGGAGCCTTCGACCACGAGGATGAAGTTTTCCACTTCGCCCTGGGCCGCCTGGTGGAACCGGCGCAGAAAGTCGTCGGCGGATTCGGCGGAGAGAAACGGATTGTGGAGCTTGACTTTGGGAGTCCAGGGGATGCCGCCGCGCACGATGTCTTCAATGGCCGGCTGGGTGGCGGCCGTCATGGCGATGGTGTCTCCATCGCAGCCGAGCCCGGCGGTGATCCACAGGATCTCGATCTCTGCGATGGGCGGCGATAGCTGATTCGAAGGCTCCACGGGTTGGCCTCGGGTGCGTTCTGATGGGGAAGCGACGCACGGGACCATGGTGTACCGCCACCACGGCAGGACACAACCTAAAAATGAGGAGCCGAATGCGTGCAGTCCCCCGAACGGGAGCGATCGGCATCCAAGCTACCGGTGGCACCCGATCGCAATCTTCGTGTCTATACTCCAAATCAACCGAGAAGGAGGAAGTGAATGAAACGAACAATCTGGGCGGTGGCGTTCATTGGAATGGCCTGGCTCCTGGCTACGATGGCTCCGGACATCCGCCGCTATCTACGGATATCGAGCATGTGAGACATGCTCGCCGGGGCCAGATCCTGACCATAGGGGGGCTTCTGCCCGGTCGGATATGCTGATTCCGCAGCCGGTTGACGCCGCGCTGCGGGGAGACCGGTGAACAAAACTCTGCTGTCCGCTCTTGCGCTCCTGCTGTGCCCGACGGCCTTCGCCGCATCCGTGATCGACACGCGACCGGACGATCCCAAGGCAATCTACCTTGACGGCGCCGCCGGAACCGAAGACAGCTCTGCTGCGCTGCAGGCCGGCATCGACAAGGCCGCAGCCACAGCCCGCGAAGGCATCGTCTTCATCCCCGCCGGACGATATACCCTCACGCGCACGGTTTACCTCTGGCCGGGCATTCGCCTGATCGGGTACGGCGAGACGCGGCCTGTCCTTGTATTGCCGCCCAATACGCCGGGCTTTCAGAAGGGCATGGGCGTGATGTTGATGTTCACCGGCCTTTCGCCGCGCGAGCATGCGCGGATGGGCGGGCGTATCGCGTTTCCGCCGCCCGGTTCCGTTCCGCCGAACGAGAACGTGGCCGACGCCAATCCCAACACGTTTTATTCGGCGATGAGCAACATCGATTTCGAGATCGGAGATGGGAATGAGGCCGCGGTCGCGGTCCGCTTCCACGTAGCGCAACACTCGTTCCTGGCGCACATGGATTTTCATATCGGATCGGGTCTGGCAGCGATTTACCAGGCAGGCAACGAGGCCGAGGATCTGCACTTCTATGGCGGCCGCTACGCGATTCTCACGGAAAACACGTCGCCGGCGTGGCAATTCACCCTGCTCGACTCGACCTTTGAGGGGCAGCGTGAATCCGCGATACGGGAGCACGAAGCGGGGTTGACGCTGGTCAGCGATTCATTCCATAACGTTCCAATTGGTATCGACATCGATGAGGGCTATCCCGATCAATTGTGGGTGAAGGATTGCCGCTTTGAAAACGTACGTGAGGCAGCGGTGGTGATCAGCAAGGAACAAAGCCCGCTGACGGAGATTGGGTTCGCGAATGCCGTGCTGACTCAGGTTCCGGTCTTCGCCAGGTTTCGCGAAAGCGGAAAGACATTGGCAGGCCCGGGCCCAATCTATCGCGTTTCAGAATTCAGTCATGGATTGGTTTTGCCGGGACTTGGCCAGATGGGCACAATCGCCACCCAGTACAACGCCAAAACACTTGGCGCAACAACACTGGACGTGCGGGCGGAGGCGATTCCCGAACTGCCCCGCAGCAGCGAATGGGTCAACGTGCATACGCTGGGCGTGAAGGGCGACGGAGCCACCGACGACACCGCAGCAATTCAACAAGCTATCGATGCCCATCGCGTGCTCTACTTTCCCAGCGGGCATTATGTGGTGCGCGACACGATCACGCTCAAGCCGGAGACAGTGCTGATCGGGCTCCATCCGACGCTCACGCAGATCGATCTGCTGGACGAGACTCCCGGCTACGAGGGCGTCGGCGCTCCCAAGCCAGTTATCCTTGCTTCTCCAGGAGGGGCGACCATTCTCAGCGGGATCGGCATTTTCACCGGTGGCGTCAACCCGCGCGCGGTGGGAGTCCTGTGGAAATCGGGCGAGTGGTCGCTGATCGACGACGTGCGTTTCCTCGGCGGGCACGGCAGCGGCACCAATCCCTACAACAACAACCATACGGCCGATCCGGATCTGCGCAAGCGCTGGGACAGCCAGTATCCGAGCCTATGGATCGCCGACGGCGGGGGCGGCCGGTTCGCTGACATCTGGACTCCGAACACCTTTGCGCAGGTGGGGTTTCTGGTATCCAACACGCGAACACCCGGCCACGTTTACGAACTCTCGAACGAGCACCACCTGCGAGTGGAGATCAAATTCGACCACGTGGAGAACTGGGACATCAACGCGCCGCAGACGGAGGAAGAGGCCGGGGAGAGCCCCGAAGCCCTGTCGCTGGAAATCGACTCTTGCCGCAATCTGACCTTCGCCAATTACCACGCCTATCGCGTGACGCGGTCGCGGGCGCCATTTCCCACGGCGGCGCGCATCTACAACTCATCGGAGATTCACTTCCGCAATGTGCATGTAAACGCGGAGAGTGGCTACGGCATCTGCGACAGCAACGGGTGCGGCACCTTCCTGCGCCTGAGCAAGTTTCCCTACGAAAACGCGATTGAAGACGTAACCCATCACCTGGAGGTGCGCGAGCGGGAGTTCGCGGTGCTCGACATTGGGGCGGATCCGCCGGAGCCCGCGACGCCTGAAGCATCCGCAGTGGTGGAGCCCGGGTTAACCGTGAAGAAACTGGAAGACGGTTTCTTCTCCATCTCCGGCGCGGCCGTGGACGCGGCAGGCAAGCTCTACTTCGTCGACCATCACAACCAGCGGATCTACGCGTGGGCGGAGAAAGAAGGGCTCACGGTTGTCCGCGACAATCCGCTCGACCCGGTGAACCTCGTCTTCGACAAATCGGGCAACCTGCTGGTGCTCTCCTCTGCCGGACCGGAAAGCACGGTTTATACGTTCCGGCCGGGCAGTTCTGCCGAAGACCTGACGGTTCTGGCGCCCCGGCCGGCGCAGCCTCACGACCATGCCGCGGTGATCCTGCCCGGGAACTGGTGGAACAACGGCGAATTCAAAGACCAGCTGAACCTGGAGACGATGCGGTTTAGGACACTGGCCGAGATGTTCGCGGCCGACGCGGGCACGCCAAAGGCGCGCGAATATGTTTCCGCCGACGGCAGCGTGTTTTTGCCGGCCGGCAGAGTGTTTCAGCAAGGTCCGGCGACAGATACCTCCGGCTGGCGCTTCAGCGATAACCTCGACACTTATGGTTTCATCACCGCCGGGCCGGGGCAGCGCGTCTACGTGAGCAGCGAATCGGAGGACGTCACTTACAACGCCAAGGTGAGCGCGGACGGCACGCTGACTGACCTGCGACCATTCGCGCAACGCGGCGGCGAAAGCGTCGCGGTTGACAAGCATGGGAATGTGTATGTGGCAAACGGGCAGATCGTGGTCTATTCGCCGGAAGGCCGGCAGTTGGCGGAAATCGACGTGCCTGAGCGCCCGTTACAACTGGCCTTCGGCGGAGCGGATGGCAAAACGCTCTTTATCCTTGCGCATCATGCGTTGTATGCGGCTCGCGTGCGTTGATTTTCGCGGCGAGACAGCAAAGAGGAGCGGGGACGCTCCTCTCTCGCTGGTTGGATTGTGATGCGCGCGCAGGGCGGTTAATCGCAGCCGGGGCCGTCGTGGACGGAAACCAGCGTCTGCGTGGTTGCATGGATGGTGCGATCGTAGCAGGAGTTGGACGGCGACTGGAGGCGGTAGGTTTGAGTGGTATTGGCTCCGGTGGGGGGTAGGGGGTTGAAGTTCGCGTCCCAGTTGTATGTATCCATGGAATGGACGTGGTTAATCTCGTTGGTCACGACGGCGGGGCCTTCGCCGGTGTTGTTCACCTGGCGAACCAGGAACTGTTGATCGGCCGTCACGGTCTGGTAGTAATTGCCGTTCGGATGCTGGTTGAAGGTGTAGTCGATCACGAGCGGGTAGGAGAAGTGCTGGTCGATGGTGCCGGAATTGGGACCGCCGCGGATGGACGTATGCGAATCCAGGGTGCTGGTCTGCTGGGCGTTCTGGATCTCGGGCACGCCGGTTGTCGGGTCCACATTGAATTCCTGTGTGCTGAGGAAATTCACTGCCTGGCTGACGGTGGTCTCTACACGGCCGTGGGACGTGTTCACGTATCCGCTGATGGAGAAGCTTCGCTTCGATCCGACGGTGATGGTGCCCGTATAGTCCGGGCCGACGGGCGTGATGTCCTCTGTGACCGTGGGAGAAGGCGCAGCGCTGAGCGTGTTGCTAAGAATGCCGCCGGTGACCGTGGTTGCGCCGTGATCCTGGTAGACGAGCAGGTTGGCCGTGGCCAGGAAATAGCTGTTCGCACCATACACGCTGACTGCCACGGTGTGCGTTTTGCCATCCGAAAGCACGCCTGCGAAGGGCGTCAGGTCGACGCGGTAAGGCCTGAAGTCCAGCGTCTGGACGCCTGGAATCGGCTCCCATAGATACGGATCGATGCCGCCGGTGTAAATCCACGGGGAGATGGGCGCCACGCCCGCAGCTTGTCCGTCAATTGAGACCTCGGTCTCCCGGAATGACGTTCCGCCGCAGGTAAACAGGTTTGCGGCCTGATCGTTGGGCACGCAGAGATACCAGAACTCGTCGCCAATCTGGCTTTGCGCGATCACATCAAGATAGACGCGTTCGACATTGGTGGGCAGGTTGAGTACCTGGCTGATGGTATCGGTTGTAGTGTTGAGGGTTCCCGCATCGCCCCCAGTTCCATTGACGGGAACGACGATGTCGGGGGTGACAGGGGCGGGATGATCGTCTCCCGCTTCATAGAACTCAAGAGCCGCATTGGCGTAGATGATGCCGTTGTAGGTGACGCCGCCGGACACGCCGACGAAGTTGCCGAGATTAGCTTCGCCGGTCTGCGGGGAGGCGAAGATCGCCGACAGATCCGTGACGTCATGCTCCACGTGCCACGACGGGCTGAGGGCCTTCCGCGGCTCGGCGGTGGTGCCGTAATAGATGTTGGCGTGGCCCAGGTAGAAAGCCGCAGTGCGATCGAACTGGCGGCCGGCGGTTACCGTGAAGTCGGCAGTGAAGATGACCTTGGCCCACGGACCCGGGCAGGCGGCCGGAGGAGTGTAGCTGAAGGACTTAAGGTTGAAGTCGGCAAATTCCATGTTCTGGAAGAGCGGCACCACGCAGTGGTGGGCATGGGGGCGCGAAACCTGCGGCAGGGCGGTGATGGGGTTGGAGGATCCGATCTGCGGGGTGGGCGGGACAACGACAACCTGTGCCACGGCGGCCGCGGCGCAGGTAAACGAAAGCGCGGCGGCCAGACGGGCCAGCCGCGCCCAGGGGGAAGACGTTGGGGTCATGGGGAATTTTCCTTTCGAGGGCCTTCCAAAGATGCCGCCCAAATATACATGACCGGAGAATCGAAATTCCATAAAAATGATCGAAATAATCATTTTTGTGGACTAGTTAATCATTTTCCTGTAATGTTGCTTCACTTCTGAAATGGGGGACGAACGCCCCCCTGGAAGTCTCCGAAGGGATTCATTTGAGGCGATTCGCAGCCCGCCGTGAACGGGAGAGGCGATCGTCTGGCCATAACCGGGTGTGTGTCCCAGATAGAACAATGCATTCAATTGCGCCGAAGCCAAAGCTTTGCCCCCCCCCTGTTCTGTCTGATCTACTTTAAGACTCAGTTTCATTGCTATGGCGCGGACGCTGGGAATTTTCGCGGCCAGCGGCGCGCGAGTTGAGAGGCGTTGGGGTAGTCGCTGCAGACGATCACGTCGCAGTCGAGAGCTTCGTCTCCGTTGAGCAACTCCGGAGCAGAGAGTTGTCTGGAAACACGCCGCCACGCTCACTCCCTTGGGCACGAGTTCGGCGGCTTGCTGCGCGGCTGAGCCTTGCCAGACGCCGAGCATGTACGCCGAGGCGCGTCCGCCAGGACTTCCGGCCGCGAGCGCGACGGTGGCGTCGATGAGAATGCTGCCCGCAACAGGACTCCAGCTGACTATTCAATTCATTTTTTTTTTTTTTTTTTTTTTTTTTGTTTTTTTTTTTTTTTTTTTTTTTTTTTGTTTCTTCGTTCAGACTACATATGCTAATGCTCCAGGGTGGAGCATTAACCCAAACGCGCTAATGCTCCAGGGTGGAGTGGCATCAATCCGAATCTTGAGGTACTGCTAGGGGACCCAGCACTTCGAAACTCGACACGCCAGGGGCTCCTCTGGAGTCAAGGTGGACCTCCGATGTCACCATTCGAACCAGAAATGTCACCCTTCGCCCCTTTCGATGTCACCATTGAGCCTCAGAACCCTTCTGGATGTCCACTTTCGACCCGAATGTCCACTTTGCCATCGGTACCCGCGCCTTTTCGTCATGGCTCGGCCCTGACCGGCTGACCGACGCCGGGTGTTTTCGGCTCGAGTGCTCCAGGGTCCATGGAAAGCGCGACAGGAACCGCCGCGCTCTGCCCGCGTTAAATATCCCAGCCTACTTCTCCACCGCTATTCAAAGCAACCCCCCCCAAAAAAACAGAGGCCCACTACAGTCGAGTATGCCATTTCCGAGAAGCACGATCCATCGGCTATGCCCGAGCGGCAGAGCTGCGCGATTGCTTACTTCGTGCTTAGAGGTAATGATTCTGACTCACAACCACCCCGAACATTCACCTCACCACCCACGCCCGCGTTAGGAGATCCGTAGACACGCCAATATCAAACAAGCCCAGGGTGGTTGGAGGGCGCTGCATGCGCGTCCTGGACAGGACAACGATGGATACGGAGAAGCTCCTCTTCAGGAAGCGACTGCCGGGTCCTTCCAGTGCAGACCTTTGACACCGCCGTCCTAATCCCCCACATGGACAGCAAAGACCCCCGATACGAAAGAGCGAACGAGTACGCCTTCGACATGGGACCTGAAAGACCTCTTCGTCCCGTCGGCCGCCCTGCTCAAGCTAGTGTCCGAAGCGTCCTCCGTCCAAGCTGCCGATGCATCGAATCGAGACGCAGTAGCCGTATGTGAGCACGGTCGAGAGTTGCGGGTTAGTTAATCCCTTCCCCTTGTGTGTTTTTTGGACCGATTTCCAGGTCTATACCGGGGCGTTTGCTGCCGACCTCAAGAGCCGGGCAGACTGCGCTCCTTGGCTCACGGCTCGGGCAGCGCGGCGGAGCAGGGGTTGCCAATTACGGGTTGAAGGCTCCTCGGAAAACTCCGATACCTCAAAATCGACAACTACAAATGTGTATCTAAGAACTGCGAAACCCGGGCTACGACGTCATGCGCCGGCTGGAGGAGTGGGGCCGCCGATCCTTCCCGTAACAAATGTTACGGGGGAGAAAAGTCTTGCGGGGAATCAGAAAAGGAATCTGTAAAAAATGTTAATACCTGATTCCCGGAAGCCACTTAACCGATTTCGAGCCCGAGCAGCACCTGTTTTGAACCCACCGGCTTTAAGTAGTAAGAAAATAAATGTCCGGCTTATCGATCACTTGGCTTCCTGCATCCTCTCCGCATAATCAGATGAGGCGGAAAACTTTTTCGCCTTTTGAATATCGTCTGCTTCAAATCTGATTGATTACCTCGCTGGACGTTCGATCTGCGTAACAGATAAGTTTCTGTAGCGCCCGCTGCCTGACGGGTGGCAAATCGGCATCGTAACAGACTCCTTCAGAAGCAGCAGTTTCTTGACAATTAGCTTGCGCAATGTTTTTTTTTTTTTTGTTTTGTACTAGTTTGAGCATATGCTAAAGCGATGACGGCGCTCAATCCATCGCCGACCTACGCCGCGTCAGACTACGACTGGAGCCTCGTTGATCTTGTCGTTCTCAATCGCGGCGAGGCGCTGGAACTCGGCGGCCGGGACGATCCGGTTGAGGCGGCGCGCGTGCTGCTCGGCGCCGGCGCCGGATCCGTTGTCGTGACGCTCGGCGCGGCGGGTTCGGCGCTCGTCTCGGCAAGCGAGACGTTGCGCGCGCAAGCTCCGCAGGTTGCCGCGGTAGACACCGTTGGCGCTGGCGACGTCTTCTGCGGAACGCTTGTTGCTGGGCGGGCGGAGGGACTCGCCTGGGTTGACGCATTGCGAGCGGCGTCCCAGGCCGCGGCGATCTGTGTAGGGCGCGCCGGAGTGCTTTCGTCCTTTCCTACGCGCGACGAAATGGCGAACATCTTGCCGCGCCGGCTTCTTGCGGAACGAATGACATGAGCGATGTGCCTACCGTCGCGCGCGAACGCGATCATGCTCTGAAGGCGATATTCGGCCGTGCCCACGGCGTGCTGATAGGCGTCGTGCATCTTCTGCCGCTGCCGGGTTCCCCGGATCATCGTGGGCCCGAAGTCGAGCCGATCTACGATCGAGCGCTCGACGACGCGCGCGCGTATGCCGGTGCGGGATTCGACGGGCTCATCGTCGAAAACCACGGCGACATCCCGTTCGCCAAGCCCGAGGATATTGGCCCGGAGACGGCTGCGCATATGGCGGTCGCCTCCGATCGCATCCGGCGTGAAACGCGACTGCCAATCGGCGTGAATGTGCTCGCCAACGCTGCGCTACACGCCCTCGCGGTGGCGAGCGCCGCCGGCGCGCGCTTCGTTCGGGTCAATCAATGGGCCAATGCTTATGTCGCCAATGAAGGACTTCATCGAGGGCGCGGCCGCACGAGCGACCCGCTATCGCCGAGAACTCGCGGCGTACGGCGTTCGTATTTTCGCCGATGCGCATGTCAAGCATGGCGCGCACGCTATCGTGCAGGATAGGTCAATTCCCGAACTCGTACGCGACGTTGAATTCTTCAGCGCCGACGCGATCATCGCTACCGGCCAGCGCACCGGCCACGCTGCTGATCTCGACTATATCAGGACCATCAGATCGGCGACCTCGCTACCGACGCTTGTCGGCAGCGGCGTCACATCCGAGAACGTGGGCGACATTCTCCACGTCGTCGATGGCGTCATCGTCGCCAGTGCGCTGAAGGTCGATGGCCGCTGGTGGAACGCGGTTGATCCGGAGCGCGCCAACCGCTTCGTCGATCGGGCGGGTCGCTAGCCGGATGACCCAAGGCGAAGTCACGTTTTCCGAACAGATGCGCTCGCAGACGAAGGCTGCTTGGGACGCGGCGATCGGTCATCGATTCTTTCGCGAGGTTGCCAACGACACGATCGATGACCGCGTTTTTGCACGGTACCTCAAGATCGAATACGGCTTCGTCGATTGCGCCGCAGCGGCGCTCGGCTACGCCGTGGCGAAGGCGCCGTCCTTTCGCGAGCGCCGGCATCTCGCCCTCGGGCTCTATGGACTGGTGACCGACCAGGAGCAGTTCTTCGTGTCCGCCTTCGACCGTATGGGTATCCCGCAGAACGAGCGCGTCGGTTTGGCGCTGGAGGGGAGCTTTGCGCCACTGCACGATCTCTTTCTCAGTGTCGCAAAGTCCGAGGGCTACTTAGAGATTCTTACTTGTGCGCTGGCGGCCGAGTGGATGTACCTGACTTGGTGTTCAACGGCCCATAAAACGGCTTCTGAGCGGCAGGTCATCCGGGAATGGGTGGCGCTCCATGCCGGCGGCTGACCCAAGCAATTCGTCGGCTTTGTAGCGCTTCGTTGAGCATATCTTCAGGTCGACAGATCCGAAGGAATGGGACGCGATGCTGGCCGATCTCCGCATCCTGCCGCCGCGCACTGCGGAACAGGCGGCGCAGGACCTACTATGTGCTGGGTTCGCCGCAATCGCCGATCCGCGATCTGTTGAGAATCGCGTCGCCCGCCGGCTGACCCTGTCCGAGCCGCCGCCACCACCGCCGGCCGAGGCGGCGGCGAGTGCGGCCGGTGCCGCGCTGGCCGGGAAAGCCGTCGCCGGCACCGAGGCGCTCTTGAAGACGCTGATCGGGACGCAGCGCCCCGGCCCGCCGCCCGAGCCGCCCGGCGAGCAGATCGACGACCGCTACTGGGCACTGCGCGATTTCGTGGGCAGCGGTGCAGGCGCGCCGATCGACCAGGCGCTGCAAGCGATCAACGCCTTGCAGCAGCAGCTGGTAAAGCTGGCGGCCGCAGTCCCCGGCGCGGGGCCGGCGCCAGCCTCCGGTGACGACCCGATCCTGATGCTTCGCGCCGAGGCCTCGCGCGATCCGCAGCCGGTAGCCCGCTGGCTGAATGCGATGGCGACCAGCGGTGCCGCGTTGCGCGGCGGCGGCGCGCGTCAGCAGGTGGCGTCGGCCTTCAACAGCAGCAGCGGCCCGGCCGAGCTTTGCCGGAAGGCGGTCGCCGGCCGTTACCCGTTCGAGCCGGGTGCGGCAGACGACATCCCGCTCGAAGATTTCGCCCGCTTGTTCGCGCCGGGCGGCCCCTGGACGGCTTTTTCAATACCCAGCTTCGGCCATATGTCGACACCAGCGGTCCGACCTGGCGCGCCCGGGCGGTGGACGGGGTTCCGGCTCCGGTCACGCCGGAACAGCTCGCGCGCTTTCAGCGCGCGGCGGTGATCCGCGACCTGTTCTTCGGCGCCGGCGGCACGACGCCGGCGGTCCGCTTCGACATCACGCCGCTATCGCTCGACAACGGGGCAAAACAGGTCACCCTCGAATTCGGCGGCACCTCGGTCAGCTATGCGCACGGCTCGCCGCGCGCGACCGAGATCGTCTGGCCCGGCCCGAACGGCATGCAAAGCGCCCGGCTGGCATTCGACCCGCCGCCGGCGGGCGGCACCGGTACGCTGTCGGCGAGCGGGCCTTGGGCGCTGTTTCATTTGTTCGAGCAGGGCCGCCTCGGGGCCGCTCGGGCTCGGCCGAGCGCTACACGCTCTCGTTCCAGCTCGGCGAACGCCGGCGAGCTTCGAGATCCTCGCCGCCTCGGTGCTGAACCCGTTTGTCCCCGGGATTTTGAGCGGCTTCCAGTGCCCGCAGCTCTGACCGGCGTCGCTCGGGCAGGCGGTGCCATCGCGAGCGGCGGCCGGCTTCTGCGGCAAGATCCCGGCGCGCGGCGATTTTGTCCGGTCCGGGCTGTCGCGCGCGTTCACCGACCCGTGGGACGATTGGATGCAGCGCATGCTGCTGTCGAGCCGGGAGATGCTCGGCGAGGGCTGGCTCTCGGCCTGGCTCGAAGGACCGGTCTGGCGCTTTGCGCTGATGCCGGGCATTTGCGGACCGGGCGCAGTGCTTGGCCTCTGGCTGCCGAGCGTCGACCGCGGCGGGCGTTATTATCCGCTGACCCTGGCGGCGCTGTCGGCCGAGGCGGATCTGCCGCGACTGATCGAGAACAGCAGCGGGTTTTTCGAGATTGCGGACGCGGCCGGGCGCGAGGCGGTAGCGCAGGACCTGCCGCCTGAGGCCCTGGCGGCGCGTCTCGAAGCGGCGGCGACCGCACCCGCCGCCGATCCCGAGATCGATCCGCTCCGCTATCCGACGGCGGCGGGGTTGTGGTGGACCGAGGGGGCACGCGGGTGCCGCCGGGGGCCTTTGCCTGCGATGCGCTGCCGGATGAGACCCGGTTCGCCGCGATGCTGGATATGTCGGTGCTTGCGCCTTCATGACCCCCGAACCGTTCGAAACGCATGTGATGGCCGCGGGCCGGTTTCGCTCCTCGGCGGCGAGCCATATGAGCGCGGCGCGCCGCCGCAATGAGGACAGCTATGTCAACCGCCCGGATCTCGGCCTTTGGGCAGTTGCCGACGGTGCCGGCGGCCATCAGGCCGGCGATGTCGCCTCGCGCATCGCTGCCGACGCTCTGGAGGCGATCCCGGCCGGGCTCGGTGCCGCCGAACTCCTGGCGGAAGTGCGCCTACGGCTCGTCGACGCCGATCGGCTGATGCAGATCGAGGCGGCCCGGCGCGGCCCGGATGCGAGCCTCGTTTCAACGATCGTCGTGCTGCTGGCGCGCGGCGACCACTACGCCTGTCTGTGGGCCGGCAACTCGCGCGCCTATCTCTCGCGCGGCCGGCAATTGCGGCAGCTGACGCACGACCACAGCCTGGTGCAGGAGCTGCTCGACAGCGGCGATATCGGCCCGGGCGGAGAGCCGCGCGTCATCCGCGCCGCAACGTCATCACCCGGGCCCCTCGGCGGTGCCGACGAGCCCGCGGAACTCGACAAGGTGACCGATCGGCTGCGCGCCGGCGACCGGTTTCTGCTGTGCAGCGACGGTCTCTTCAAGAGCGTGCCCGAGGAAGATCTCGCCGGGCTGATGGATGTTGGTGACGATCGGCTGGCCGAGCACCTCGTCGCCATTGCCCTCGAAGCGAGCGGCCGACGACAATGTCACCGCCGTAACGATCGAGACGCTTGGATGAGATCATTAGGTGAACGTCTCTGTCTTGCCGTCGCCCGATAGCCGTGGGAATTTTGGGATCTCCCGGCTGTCGGCCCACCCCCGCGGTACCGGGCGCCGATATTCGGACCCGCCGTGGTTGCGTGACGATCGCCATCTGAAGTTATCAGACGAGACTGGGTGGCGCGATGCCATTGCTATACGATGATTTGGCCAAATTTACCGACTACAAAGGTGTGCAAGAGACATGAGGAAGACCGGCAAATTGGCGGGGGAGGAGGTGGCGATCGATAAGGCGAGGGATATTGACTTCAACACGTCGCGGGCGAGTTTCGGATTCCAGATCTTCCCGCCGCCACGTTTTTGATAAGAAAAAAAAGTCTCCTGGTTCTCAAAAATGCTGACGTTCCTGACCGGCCAGGCGCCGAAAAAGATGGTCGGCATCGACTATGCGGAACTCCAAAATATCGGCATGATCAGCACCAAAGAGGGTGGTTCGGTGCTGTTTAACGACGAGTAGAACCTCGCGGTCAACCACACTTGGCTGCTGGCAGGAGTCCACAGCGCAGCCGTTGGCCGCAACCAAAGGAGTACGGCGTTCCGTCCTCAGGCTGGATAGACTGGGTTGTGTGAGCAGCACCAGACCAGGGTGGGGGAACGCCGTGGAGGAGTTTCTATCCAAACATTCCGAGGATGTCATCGGGACACTGTCGGGGTTCGATCGCCTGGTGTTCCGCGGGACCCTGCGGGTACTCGCGCATGCCGCCGGAATGATGAGCTATCTGTGGGCGGCGCGGGTGCGGCTCCGAGACGTCCGGATTCGGTGGAGTCGCCTTTTGAACATTTGGCGATGCTCCCGGCACGGCTCCAGGTCGGCGACTGTCTCGATCCAGGTGTGGTCGCTTTCCCTCCGGTTGCAGTTGGCGATGCGCCAGGTGTCCCGACGGGTTTCACGCCAAGCAGGTTCGGAGGTACGGACTTCTTACCGGCAACCGCGGGCGAACCACCCGGAGTGGATATTTTTTAGCAGCCGGCGTTTTCGGCCCAGGGCCAGTTCCTGGTTTCACCAAATTAGGCGGCATTTGCTTTTGCCAGCGACCGCGTTCGGA
>CAVPNO010000123.1:0-31478 GCA_963706455.1 uncultured Acidobacteriota bacterium
GCGTACCGGCAAGATTTCCGCCTTTCGCCTCCCCCTTAGGCAGCTTTCCCCATCCGACTTTCTTCGCTTAATTCTTATGTCTCGAGGTTCTCTAAAGTCCTGAATGATGGCTGCGTCTACCGCGTCTTGCGCTGACTTGATGGGATGCAGATGCAAGATGGTTACGTGGCGGAGAGGAACGGTCGGGTCATCCGTGTGATGCGTCCAAGCATATGCTCTGAATGCTGCCGGGTGACCTCTAAGATCAAAGACCTCAACCACGCCTTCCCATACCGTTTTGCCGTGAAATGTCTTTTTCACCGGCACGCTTTCGACGTGGGTAGCGTCCGCGCCATGCACCTGGCTGATCATGTCTCTCAGGTCATCGAGATAAGACATCATGCGCCTCGATTGTCATGCTCCTGATCAAGTACTCACTATTGACTGCCGCACTGCCTCAACCGCCGCCGCGAGCCGGTTCGTCACCCCCAGCTTTTGCATCAGGTGAGACACATGGGCTTTGACAGTACGTACTTCTATTCCCAAGGGAGTGGCAATTTCTTTGTTCGAGCTTCCAGTCACTAATATCTGCAGAACTTCCTTTTCCCGGCTTGTGAGAGCCACTCGATCGGTGGAGCGAGCACCGGGAAAAGAATCGATGATGCGGTCAATGACTATGGCGAGGAGACGTCGAGGAGCCCAGATCAATCCCTGGTTCACGGTGCGGATCGCGTTCGCAAACTCGGCAGCCGACGCAGTTTCTCTGATGTACCCTTTTGCACCCAGGCCGATGGATTCAATCACATCGTTCTGGTCCAGACTTGATCCAGTCGCCAGAACTCGAGTTCTGGGCAACGCAGCTGTGATTCTCTCCAGTTGGCAAGCAAGACTACAGCCTCGGCGCTCTCTCAATATCGCTACATCGATTTCGACACTTTCGCCGAGTTCAATATTGCCGGCAAGTGTGAGTTGCAAATCCCGCTCCGAACCAAGCACATCTCGAAATCCAATTAGGCGAACAGGATCTTCGTCGAAGATAGCTACTCGGATTTTCGGTCGGTGGATGAGTTCCAACTTCATAGACTTGATCTGCGATTTTCTTGCTTCACCAATACTGTTGTTTCCAGAGAAACTACTTGATTTATCGCAATGGCCAAGGTCGGTGTGTCTGGACTTTTCGCACCACCCACTCGAAGGGTTGCCGTTCCTTGAGCTTCTTTCAGGAATACATAGAAGCCGTCTCTTCCGATGATCTTGACGTGTTCTCCCTGTTTCATGATCTTCTGCTTCGGCCGCTGATGGGCTGCAGACAAGAGAAATGCAACGCCGCGGCGGGCTGGTTCATCACTGCTGCCGCTTGGATGCGGCGCTTGCCATTCATACTATTGAAATCCAGTTTGTTGACGCTACGCTGGCAGAAAGGGCCGCCATTGATCGCTATGGTTGTGTAATATCTCACATCATTATTGTAGTCACTTTACGCGTCCGGGCTTTGGGCAATAGGTGTGCAACTTTAGAGCGGCAACCTTTCTCCCTCGAAACAGTAGTATCTGGAAAGCTAGCTTCTACGAGAGACGGCCAAATCTGAAATAGAAAGGAACAAACATATTGCGAAAGAGAAGCCCAAACTAATCCTAGAAGATGCGCGAATTTGGCTGACGAATGACCAAGATATAAGGCGCATTCAAGGCCTTGAAAACCTTGCGCGGAAAGCTGGGCCGACCGCCGAGCGCCCCGCACCGCTCGTTTATTAACTAGTTAACGCTAGTAACTCGGACGCTGCTCTGGGCAATAGCCGGACTTCTCGAAGTTCCACTCCGTATCGCTTAGCGGCAGACTGTATCCGCTTCCATGCCGCAAGCGTTCCGCGTCCGTAGCGCCCTTCACCTGATTGCAGCGTGCGACAGCGTTGTGTAGGTGAGAGGCATTTCCCAGAGGCTCCTTGCGTTGCTTGGGGAAACGTTTCCCTAACCCGCTTAATTCATATATTTGAAGACAACAAAGGCCTCCTCTGTTACAAACATGTTGTCAAGACAATGTTTGCAGCAACAAAAGAGGCCTCTGAATGTCTGAAGATAGCACAACACAGTGTTTGTTGTTCCCAGGAATTTTTCGCAAGCCGGTCGTGGCCCAGTTCGATCAGCGGGAAGGGAGTTCCGATGGCGGGGCCTTGCTGCTGAAGGCCGCCGATCGGCAGTATGGACATCGTTCGGTTTGTCATCACGTGTCGCTATGATTTCGGACGAATATCCGCCAACCCGGAAATAACCTCGGGATTATGTGTGGTTAGGCGGGGACTCGCCCGCGACCGTGCCAAACAGCATACGCTGCGGAAATGAACGGCAACCTTGACGAGCGTTCCTTCAATGGGCGACGTCTTTGCTCGTGGTTACAATTTCGTTCAATCTGGACTGTCTGAAGGGATGAACCGCGACGCTCGCATTCGCTTGGTCCTGTTCAACCTCCATCTCATTGGTGGATTGATTGCGGGTCTGTTTCTGCTGATTTTGGGCGTGTCCGGGGCCGTACTCGCGTTCTCCGACGAAATCGACGGCTTCCTTCAGCCATCAGTTTTCAAGGTGACGCCGCAAGCTCATCCGCTTTCCGTAACACAGCTTGCGGCTAGCGCCGCCGCGGTGTTGCATCCTGAAGACGTCATCGCAGTCTATGTCCCATCGGTCAGACCGGATCGGTCGTATTGGTTTTCCGTTATCCCCAGCCACCACCGCCTGCAGCGACAGGTGTTCGTAAATCAATACACAGGGAAGGTGTTGGGAAACCTGAGTGTTGTGCGATTCACCGTGATCATGAAAGCCCTTCACAATGGGATGGCGTTCTCCGCGATCGTTCTGATGTTTCTCGCGCCGAGTGGTCTGTATTTGTGGTGGCCGCTGAAGCGGATCGGAATCAAATCTTCTGCTGGTTTTCGCCGCCTCTCCTTCGATCTTCACAACTCCCTTGGGTTCTTTTCCTCACTTTTCATGTTCGGTTTTGCCGCCACCGGAGCGTATATGGCGTTGGAACGATGGACGGTGCCCGTGACCATTGCAATGACTCAAAGCAAACCGGTGTGGCGGACAGTGGCCTCCCAGCCGAAGACCGGGGTTCAACCCATCTCCGCTGATCTCGCGTGTTCTGTTGCCCAGAACGCGTTACCTGGAGCGTCGATACTCTGGGTTTCCATCCCTCGTGAGCCGCGAGCTGTTTATCTGGTGAAGATGCGCTTCCCGGAAGATCACTCGGACAACGGCGGCAGCGTCGTTCTGATCGGATCAATTTTCGGGCAACACCCTTGACGTTGTAAGTACGCGTAGCAATTCGGCAGAGCGAGTTGTGGTTCTGAATCGCGCCCTCCATACGGGTGCAATTGGCGGTGGCGCTGGACGACTATTGGCTGCACTTGCTTCTCTGACGCTACCCTTGCAGGCAATTACAGGTGGGTGGCTATGGTGGGCGAAACGTCGGAGCAGAAGGGGCTCAAAGACCGCGTAGCCGTTGTTGATAAAACATGCAGCGCCCGTCATTGACGGGGTTCTGGGCGAATCGTGTGCGACAATGCGGACGATGTTCCAACGACCGGAGGCTGATTTGGACGAGTTCTCCCGGGTTCCCGCCGCTGCGGCGGCCAGGACCAACCGCAAGGGTGACGAGCCGCCGGCAGTTGCGGCCCTTGGCTGGCGCTACCACCACTTCGGAATCCCCACCCGCACGCCGCGACCGGACGAGATCCACATTCCCCGACTGAAGATTCACACTGCCGGTTTCGAGACAAGCCCGTGCGGAGTGCAATGGATGCGCTTCGACGAAGACGCACCGTATCCGGAGATCGTTCTGACGCTGCCGCACGTCGCTTTCGAAGTGGACGATCTGGATGCGGCGTTGGCGGGACGGGAAATCCTGATCGCACCCAACTCGCCCAGCGAGGGGGCACGGGTGGCCATGATCCTCGATCACGGGGCTCCGATCGAGCTGATCGAGTTCCGCCGGGAAATCAAGGGAGAGGGTGCTGCCGACCGGAAATGAGCGCGCAGAGCGGCCTTTCGCAAATATATTAACTTTATTTAGTTTTAGTATTGATTTTTTCAATAAAGTTGAGTATTGTTCTTCATGTAGTCAGAGACCTCAAGGATATTCACCAGTGGCGTCCCATCCCAAATCCGCTTCCGATTGGCAGGATCTGCTGCGCATCGCGCAGGGAGGGCCGCTGGTGGTGGAGCGGGTGCGGGTGCCCGAGAAGGGGATCACGGTGGAGGGGGCGTTTACGCTCCCGGAACTGGCCCGCCTCAGCCTGGAGGACCAGGTGTTCGTAACCGCCTTCCTGCGCTCGCACGGGTCGATCAAGGAAATGGAGCAGGTATTCGGGGTGAGCTACCCCACCATCAAGGCGCGGCTGAACCGGATTGCCGGCCTGCTGGAGTTCGTGGACACCAATCCATCGCCTTCCCGAGCCGAGGTGCTGGAGCGTCTGAACCGGGGCGAGATCGGGGCCGATGAGGCGATCCGGGCGCTGGAGGGAATAAGGGACTAGGGAGCAGGGAAACAGGGAACAGGGAGAGAGGCTTAAAGGGGGCGGAGATGACACCGAATCTTGCGGTGATTCGCATTCAGGCAGAACACGGGTGGCAGCCGGCGATTCCGTTGCCCCTGTTCCTGCTGTGGGTTCCGGGAATCCTGCTGGCGCCGTTCGTGCTGCTGGGTATCTGGATCGCCTGCCTGCTGTTTGACCTGCGGTTCTGGCGGACAGTGGGGGTGTTGTGGGGGGTCGTGTGCGCGCTGCCGGGAACCAATGTACGTGTGTGCGCGGATGGAAAGAAGATTTCGGTGCGGATTCTGTAGGTGCAGGGACCGGGGACTTGGTGATTGGGGTGGGGTTGGCATGAAGAGGGAACGGCAGGCCATTCTTTCGCTGGTTGCGCTGGGGCGGATTACGCCGCGAGAGGCGGAACGCCTGCTGGCGGCGTGGAACGCAGGGCGCGAGGAATTGTGGGCCATGGGGGTGGGAGCGGCGGTTTGCGTGGCGCAATCGCTGCCCGGGCTGGAGAGGCTGGCGCACACGCTGCTGCCGGGGGGTGTACCGGGATTTCTGCACGTGGTGTCGGCAGTGATGTACCGGATGGGAGGAGTGTCATGAACGAAAATCGGCGTCAGATTCTGGAGATGCTGGCCGCGGGCAAGATCACGGCCGAAGAAGCGGAGCGGCTGCTGGCCGCACTGGACCCGATACCGGCCACGGCCGAGTTCACGGGGACGACCAGGGGCAGCGACGGCGCGCCGGTGAAGACGCGCGCCAAGTACCTGCGGGTGCTGGTGGAAGCCGACGAGTCGATGACCGGGTTGAAGGGCGGGACCACGGTGAACGTGCGGGTGCCCATGCAGCTGCTGCGCGCCGGAGTGCGGCTGGCGGCGCTGATCCCGCAGCAGGCGCACGACCAGCTGGACGAGGCGCTGAGCAAGCACGGCGTGCCCATCACCCTGTCGCAGATCAAGCCGGAGAACCTGGAAGAGCTGATCGACCACCTGGAGGACTTGACGGTGGATGTGAACGGCAGCGACGGGAATATGACCAAGGTGCGGGTGTTTTGCGAGTGAGGCAGGGGGCGAGGGGCGAGGGACTAGGGAACAGGGATTAGGGAACAGATGAGCTGTCAGGCTGTCAGCTTTCCGATCTGAGAAGTCGCGCCGGATGCCTGGGGTCTCGGACCTGAGACCGGCGTTAAGGGCGGGGAAAACCAAGAAACAAGCAGAGAAGGGTCAACCCCTGGTTTCAGGGGTGCGGGAGAGGTGTGTTTGCACGTCTTCCTTGGAACATAAAGCAGGGCAAACCCAAAGGAGGAATTTATGACAACGACGGCAATGCCGAAGAGGCATGGGGATCGCGGGATGGAAGGCGTGGTCGCGAAGTGGTATGCGGCCAATACGGCGGAGGTGATGACCGAATACTCGGAACTGGCCGAACGGGTGGCGGGCGAACTTGCGCCGGGGAGCCGGGTGCTGGAAGTGGCGCCGGGGCCGGGGTACTTCTCGATCGAACTGGCCAAACGGGGATCGTATGCGATTAGCGGGCTGGACATCAGCAGGACGTTTGTGAAGATCGCCAGCCGGAAGGCTGCGGAGGCCGGCGTGGAGGTCGATTTCCAGCAGGGTTCGGCTTCGAATATGCCGTTTCCGCGCGATACGTTTGATTTCCTGCTGTGCCGGGCGGCGTTCAAGAACTTCGCAAGGCCGGTGGAGGCGTTGGGGGAGATGTGCCGCGTGCTGAAGCCGAGCGGGCGAGGCGTGATTATCGACATGCGCGGCGATGCCACGAAGGAGGCGCTGGACCGGCACGTGGACAGGATGAGCCTGAGCGCATTTAACCGGGTGATGACCAGGCTGGCGTTCCGGACGACGTTGCTGAAGAGCGCGTATACGAAAGAGCAGTTTCAGCTCATGCTGGCGCAGACGGGGTTCCGCCGGGTGGAGATCGCGGAGGCGGAGATCGGGCTGGAGATCACGATGGTGAAGTGAGGGCAGGGGTCAGGATCAGGGGTCAGGGGTCAGGGGTCAGGGATCAGGGAACAGGGTGGAGGAGCGGACGGGCGGGCGAAGTAAAAGCCTTCCGTCGTTCTCCATCATTTGGTGGATGGTTGGGTGGAGGGCGGGTGGGCTAGACTCGCGCGCATGACGATTCCGACAGAACCGATCGGCAGCATTCCCCGGGGGCCGGAGTTGCTGCGCGCGATGCAAGACTACGCCGCGGGGCGGATTTCTTCCGAAGCTCTCGAAACGCAGCTGGACGAGGCGGTGCGCGATACGATCGCACGGTTTGAGGCGACGGGTTCGCCGGTGATCTCCGACGGCGAGCAGAGGAAGTCGAGTTTTGCGACGTATCCGCTGGAAGGGCTGACGAACCTGGCGGGCGACGGCGTGGTGATCCCGTTCAAGGATGGGCATACGCGGCAGCTTCCGCGGCTGACGAGAGGGCCGTTTCGTTATGCCAAGCATGCGGGCGAGTATGTGGAGAAAGCCAAGCCGCACGCCCGGCGGCCGCTGAAGCAGGCGGTGATTTCGGCGTCGGCGCTGAGCCTGCTGTATCCCGGGGGCGGGATCGAGGGGTATCCGCAGGAGAAGTTTATCGAGGACCTTGTGAACGAGGCCGCGGCGGATATCGCATCGGCACTGGCGGCGGGGGCCGAGGTGGTGCAGATCGACTTTACCGAAGGGCGGCTGTCGTTGAAGCTGGACCCGGGCGGAGGGCTATTGAAGAGCTTCGTCGATTTGAACAATCGGGTGCTGGATCGATTCGATGCGAAGCAGCGGGCGCGGATCGGGGTGCATGTGTGCCCGGGCGGCGACCACGATTCCACCCATTCCGCCGATGTGGACTATGCGGGGTTGCTGCCGGCACTGTTTGCCATGCGGGCAGGGCGGTTCTATCTGCAGTTGTCGAGCGAGGCGGACCGGCCGCGGGTTCTGAAGCAGATCGCGGAGGTTCTGGGGCCGGAACACACGGTATTTGTCGGCGTGACCGACCCGATCGACAGCCGCGTGGAGACGCCGGAAGAGGTGTGCGAGCGGGTGCTGGAGGCGGCGAAGTTTCTGCCGGTGGACCGGATGGGCACGACCGACGATTGCGGATTCTCGCCGTTTTCCGATGATGTTTCGACGGCGCGCGACACGGCGTTTGCCAAGATCCGGGCGCGGGTGGAGGGGACGGCGATGGCGGCGCGGCGGCTAGGGGGGTGAGCGGGATTAGAGAAGCTTGCCGCTGGCGAGGTCGCGGATGAGGTCGCGGTCGGCGGCGAGGAAATCGTAGGTGGGCAGGTCTTCAAGCCGGGCCCAGACCAGTTGCGCAAAGATGCGGTTTTGCAGGTCGCCGGAGAAGTCGCGTACAGCGAAGAACTGCAGGTCGACGGCGCCGCCGTGGCGATAGTTGTGGCGGAGATGGGCGATCCGGGGGCCAATCGTGGCTTCGATGGCCAGTTCCTCGCACAACTCGCGGGCCAGGGCCTGCTCGGGTGTCTCGCCGGGCTCGATCTTCCCCCCCGGAAATTCCCATTGCAGGGCCATCGGCTGGTCGGGGCGGCGCTGGCAGATGAGGACCTCGCCGCCACGGACGATGAGCGCGGCCACGACAAAGCGGAGCGCCGGTCCGGGGGGCTTGGGGCCGGCCAGTTGCTTGGGTCCTTCCACATGGTTTAGTGTACAGGGTCCGCAAGGCAAGCAGAATGTATGGGTTTGGGGTGGTGCAACCCACGGCGCCGTCCCTCCGGGACTGCGGGCGTTCCTGGGGGCGCTTACCCAGCGCTGAAGCGCTGGGCTAATACACCCTTGTGCCTCCGGCGCGGCTGCGGGTTGCTGCGTGGTTGCTCGGTGTCAAAGTCGACGTGCTGGGCGCCCGGTTGGATTATTCTCCGTCGACGGCGGCGTCGATGGCTTCCGCGGCGGCGGGCCGGAAGTACGTCCAGCCGTGGCGGGCAGCGGCTTCAAGCAGAGCCGGAGATGGATTCACCGGGAAAGCACGGGCGGCGATTTCGAGCATCGCCAGGTCGTGGATGGAGTTGCCGAAGACGGCGTGGGGGTGGGGCAGGCCGACGCGGGCCAGAGCGGCAGCCTTGCCCTCGTCGGTGGGCACATCGACCAGTTCGTCGGTGATGATTCCGCCGGCGACCTTCACGGCGGCGGCCAGCACACGCTCTTCGGGTATGCCGAACGGGCGCACCCCTTCGGCGACCACCCATTTGTTGGTGGAGCTTACGGCCCACAACCGGGTGCCGCGACGGGCGAGCGCCTCGACCAATGCGGCCATTTCGGCAAAGACGCGGCTACGCACATGGTCCTGAACGTACTGGGCGGCGGCGGCCTGCAATTCGTGCTCGCGGAGGCCGGAGTAGATCTGGACCATTTCGCCGCAAATCTGGAGCTCTGTCACCGATCCGGCGCGGTAAGCGCGGTGGCGGTTGTCGATCCAGTCGCTGGTGGAGCGGGAGATGAGGCCCTGCTCGATGGACCAGACCATGAATCCATAACCAGAGTCGCCGCTCCAGAGGGTGCCGTCGCAGTCGAAGACGGCTACCTGTGGATCGGCGTCGAGGACGTGCCGCTGAAACTCTGTGGCTGACCACTTGGGGACTTGAATCTGTGCAGGCGTCAAGGGATTCGATGATTCCATTCGTAAAATTCGTTTCGCTATTCATTTTCCCCCGAACGGGGATGGTTTTGCACGTTAAAGATCATGCGTCCACCCCCGAGGGCCAGAAGCGCCTCGCGGCGATGGATTTGCTTTGCGTCCGCGGTCCTGTTACTGTGCTGCTCAATTTCGTCTATTAAGCAGGAGTGTTCATGCGCCGCAATCCGTTCCGTTTGGCTATGTTGTTTGTCGTTGCGGGTTTGATCTGGAGCATGCCTGCGGCAACGCGCGCGCAATCGTCTGCTTCCGCGCCCGCCACCAGCGCGCTTTCTATTCCCGAATCGAGCCTGATCCAACCGGAAGAACTGGTGCGCATGCTGAAGTCGCCGGAGAAGGAGAAGCCCCTGATCCTGCAGGTGGGCTCGCGGGTGATGTTCGGGCAGGCGCACATTCCGGCCTCGGAGTATGCCGGACCGGGATCGCAGGCCTCGGGAATCCAGTCGATGGAGAGCATGGTATCCACGGTTCCCAAGGACCGTCATATCGTGCTCTATTGCGGCTGCTGTCCGTGGAACCGTTGCCCCAACGTGGGTCCGGCGTACAGGCGCCTGCATGAGCTTGCGTTTACGCATGTGCAGGTTCTCTACCTGGCGAACAATTTTGGCGACGACTGGGTGAATAAAGGGTATCCAGCGGTGAAGGGGAAGTAGGCAGGGGGCAATGTCGTTGCGGCGTCCCTACGCTGGGCTAATCTCCCATGCGCCTCCGGCGCGCAGACATGGGGCTCGGGGTAGAAGTTCAACGATTTGTAATTTTTTTGTCGATTGCGCATTGCACTTGCCCATCCGATGCTGATTTGCGATGATGGTGGACCTAGTCCGCGTGACGGCGTTCGCGCGGGCTGCATCGAAACATGCAGGGACCTGGTCGCGTCGCGGAGGTCAGCCTCTCACACTTTCCGAGATGGAAACGTCATCATCCTCTAATTTTTGAGCACTAAAAAGTCACGGAAATGGTTTGGCGCATACGGAGCCTGCTTTTGCGGCTTGCATTCTGACAACTTGCCACGCGAGGTACGGACGGGTCGGTGGGCCGGCGGGCGCCACTGATCTGAAAGGGCATATACCATGAGGTTCCCTCTTCGCTCCCACACCTGCTGCGTGGTGGTTCTGCTGTGCCTCGCGGCGTACAGTCCGATTTATGCCGCGCCCGCGGCACCTCCTGCTGCAACACCCGATCAAGCTGTGGACGGAGCTTCTTCGTCTTCGCCGGGTGTCCAGACCCTGATCATACCGGGGCCGTTGCGGTCGTTCCTGCGCATGGCGGGGGTAAGCCAGGAGGTATCCACGGAGGAGGTTCTGCCCACGCTGGCGCGGAATGCGGCCCTCTATGGCTATCAGGCAGGCCGGGAGACCGAGTTCCTGCTGCTGGTAAGCCGTTATGTGCACCAGGGGCGAGAACTGCTGGCGCTGGGCGATGCCAATGGGACCATTCACATCGCCAACTGCGAGGAGGCCACGCGGCTGATCCAGGTGCTGGGATACCGGTTCCAGAAGCCGTGCGGGCAACCGGATGCAGCGCTGGTGACGGCCAATGCGGAGCGCGCGTTTCTGACCATCGACTCGGGATTTCCGATTACCGGTCTGGAGGAAGCGCTGGGCAAGAATGAGCCCTTCACGTATTCGTTTCCGGCTACCCGGGTTCCGCTGATTTTAGATGAGAAGAACTGGGTCGGCGTCTCATCGTATACACCCAAACCGGGCGAGAACCTGATTGACGAATTGCTGCACGACCAGGGACTGGACCGGCTGTATGCGGCGCTGTCGCGGTGCGACAACGAAACCCGGAATGCGCTTGCGGGGTCGCCGGGCCTGAAACGGCTGATTGGCATGGCTGCCGTTTTCGACCTGTATGGGAGCGGCATTGTGATTCACTCCGGCAACGTGGCTGCTCCGGCCGGCGATGAGAAAGCCTGGGAAGACCTGGTGGGCGCAAGCACGCACGCGCCGGGCGAATTCGTGCTTCATCTGCTGACCCGAGATGGGGGCTGGGTGGCAGCGTATTACGATGTGCTGGCGCACTTGAGCCGAAGCCAGCAGGCTCATCTCGCGGAGGGGAATCGCCTGCGCCGTTTCTACAGCGCGTACCACTCGACTGCGGGGCGCATCAACGCGGCGGCCGGCGTGTTTCCCAAGAACGCCGATCTGCTGATGCTGCTGACCTCGCTGAAGTGGGAAGCAAACGGCGACCCGCAGATTCCGGGGGGCCTGGGGGCTTGGGAGGCGATCCTGAGCCACAAGACCAGGGCCAGCGCCACGCGCGAATGGATCCGCCGCGGACGAGGCTGGGACTCGCCGGAGCGGCTGCTGGAAACGCTGGTGGCCTCGGCCAATCTGGACACCGAGAGCGGTCCGATGCAGGTGTTCCTGATGCTGACCGCAATGAATGCGGGCCGGCCGCGGGAGCGCAGTCTTTCCGATGCAACCGAAGAACTGATTGCCAGCCGGATCTCGCAATTCAATCGCTGGTTCCCGATCTTTGCGGAATTCTCCGCGCTGGACGATGCCTCGATCGATCGGTTCATCAACGCGGCCGATCATATCGACGGGATTTCCAATCCCGGGCTGAAGGCCAATGCGCTGGGATCGTTCCAGGCGGTGGTGGGGCTGTGGCAGATATTTGCCCGCCAGGGACAGATTCCGACGGCGCAGTTGAATGCGTCGTGGCAGAGCGCGGTGCAGCCGTTCATTGGGGTGGGTTCGGCGGTGCAGCTTTTCGATGCGGGGCGGGCCTCGCTGCTGGCGACATTCAAGGCCACGGGAATGGACGGAGCGCTGACCCAGGACCAGATCGTCGATCTGCTTGCGGGGCCGCCGCAGAACAGTCCGGACGGGCGTCGCGTGCACGGCGAACTGGCGGGAAGAATTCGCGCCGTTCTCGACGACCAGCGACTGGTGTCGCTGGACACGCTGTACGGGCTGTTTGACGGCCTGGGCGAAATGGAGCACGGCGCGAAAGTGGGCGACAGCCTGCTTCCGCTGGCCGGGAACCTGCGCGAGTTCGAGATGCCGCGGCCCATCTTCACGGGAAGCGAGCGGAGCTCGTGGTCGCCGGTGGTGTACACGGCGCGGCACGCGGAGCTGCAGGTGCGCACCGACCTGACGCGGATCCTGAAATCGCCGGGAAACGCGGGGCAACTGGAAGCGGCGCGCGGGCAGCTGACTCCTTTTCTGCGCGACACGCTGGTGGGCCTGAACTATGCCTATTACGAGCCGCCGGGCGCCGAGGTTCTGCACAACAACCCGCTGTTCGTACGGTCGCACGATTTCTCGTCGGTGTCGGTGCAGGGGTTCGAACAGATCTGGGGCGTGCCGGAATTGATCGGCGTGGGCGCGACCGCGGGTGGAGGCGCGTACCTGATGGGTTCGCTGGCGGATTTGCCTTACGCCCTGGCGTCGACGGAAGAGGACTTCATCGCGCCTCGGAACGTGCAGGCATTGATCTGGAAAGAGGTGGTGCCCGACCTGCTGGTGGGCGCGGTGCTGCCCCGCTGGTGGGCGGTGAGCCACAATGAAATGCACGCGGCAGCCCTCTACCAGCGCGCCGGCGAGGAGCTGATCCTGACGGCCGGCACCAATTCGGATGTGCGAGAAAAGGTGATCAACATTCTCTCCGACCGCATGACCCCGGAACGGGAGGAACGGATGGAGCGCGCGCTTGAGGGCGAAGAAGGGGCAAGGAAACTGGTTGCCCACACGCTTCCCTCCGACGCGTTTTACCTGGCGGTGGAATTCCGCAAGAAGTATCCCGACCAGGCCGCGTCGTTGGGGCAGGCAAACAAAGAGCTGGATGAGCTGGCGCAGAAGGATCGCGCCGACACCGATCCCGATCGCCTGGCGGCCGAGTTCGGGGTGCCTCATCCGGTATTGGTCGAGACCAACTCGTGCACGCTTCTGAACATGAAGCCGGTAGCCGCATTCGGCGGCAATGCGAGCCGGCTTCTGGCCGAATCGTGGGAATCGAATAATCTATACTGGGCGCGGCTGGCGGACGAGATGGGTTACTCCCCGGTGATGCTCAACGTGCTGGTGCCCACGTTGACGCGCCACATGATCTCCAATATTTTCGCCAGCAATATCGATGACTGGCCGGCGCTGCTGCGGGCCATGGAAACCACAGGCGACGAATTCCGGCACGGCAAGATTGCCGTTCAGCCAGTGAGCACCAGCACCATTGCACGGCAATAGACATATCGCAACGCGGCCAATCGCGGATCGGGATGGGTTATGGCAAACAAGTCGTTGACAAGTTTTGCAATCTTCTCCTTGTTGTTCTTTTGGGAAAGTGGTGGACCACGGATCGCGGCCCAGGACGATCCTACGCACCTACGCGTAAACGTTGTCCTGGTGCAATTGAACGTCGCCATCACCGACGAGAAGGGCAACTATGTCACGGGACTTCGTCCGGAAGATTTTTCCGTGACCGAGGACAAAATCCCGCAGAAGATTTCTACGTTTGAAGAGAGCGTGGAATCGGGCCACAGCCCCATGGAGGCGGTACGCCGGGACCACGGGGGCAACGCGAGCGCGAAAGCCGACAACGAAGATCCCGCCGCGCAGCCTCCGCCGGATGCGGCCGGCATCACCATCTCGCGGCTGACCGATGCCAGCGTGTTCATCCTGTTCGACACCAGCAACTACATGTATCGGAGTTTTGTATTCGCGCAGGACGCGATCGCGGACTTTGTCCGGTCGATGGATCAGTCGAGCAAGGTGGCGTTCTATTCGTACAGCCGGAATCTTTCCCGGGCAACGGCGCTGAGCGGGGACCACTTTCGGGTGGTGAGCGGCGTGCGCAGCACCGTGGCGGGCGACGATGCCGCTCTCTACAACAGTCTTTTGCTCACCGTGAAAGATGCGGCGCCGTTGAAGGGACGCAAGGCGATCGTGGTGTTTTCCAACGGGCCGGACAACGCCAGTTCCGTTCCACCGGAGGATGTGGCCGAGCTGGCGCAATCCACGGGGACGATCATTTACATCATCAGCACGCGCCAGGCGCAGGAAGATCCCATTTCCGCCGCGGCTTTCGAGCGGATGAGCAGGGTATCGGGCGGCAAGGCGTATTTTGCCAAGAACTGGCGCGAGGAGAAGGACGCGTTCGCGTCGATCAAGGAAGACCTGGTTCACCTCTATACGCTGAGCTATTATCCGCAGGCCAATCCCAACCGCGGCTGGCGTTCAATCAAGGTGAAACTGAACGGGAAAGATCTGCAGAAATACCACATCCGGACGCGCGACGGATATCGCCTGCTTCCAATGACGTCGACGCCGGGCGATGAGATTTCGCGCGAAGGGGAGCCGGAGACGAAGTAAGACAGGGAATAGGGAATAGGGCGCGCAGCCTTTGAGTGCGCTCAGGGGAGCTTTGCGGGCCTCCGCTTTGGTGGTCCGCTCTTGGCCACTATTCTGGCTCTCAATACGAAGCACTTAGCGCGCGACCGAATCCGAAAGCAACTTCCTCTTTGTGAATGGGCATCCGACGCAGCCGAAAGGATGTGTGTCCAGGCTGCGTCTTTTTCGCGCCTGAAACGTGCAAAGGAGGAAACGGAATGATTTCCAAAGCAACCCTGAAACGGATGTGCCTGTGTTCCGCGCCGGCGCTTTTGGCGTGTGCGGTGCTGGCGGCGCAAGCGCCGGGCGGGGGCCAGCCCATGCCGCCGAGCCAGCAACAGCCGCCGTCGTCGACCGCGCCGGCAGGCCCAGGCGCCAACGCCGGCGCACCCACTGCGCAGAACTTCGGAGACCAGTCATTTATCTCCAAGGCTCTGGAGGGAGGGGTCGCCGAAGTGCAGCTTGGTCAGCTCGCGGAGCAGAAATCGCAAAGCAACGACGTGAAACAGTACGGGCAGAAGATGGCGTCGGAGCACCAGCAAATGGTGGACAAGTGGTTCAAGCCGGTTGCAAAACAGATCGGCGCCAGCGAGCCGAAGGGTCCATCGAAGAAGGACAAGAAGCTGATTGAAAAGCTGCAGGGGCTTTCGGGCCAGCAATTCGACACCGAATATATCCAAACCATGGTCAAGGATCACAAGGAAGATTTGAAGGATTTTCAAAGCGAAGCACAGAATGCGCAGGATCCGACGGTGAAGCAGGTTGCGCAGCAGGGAGCCGATATCATTTCCAAGCACCTGCAGTTGATCGAGCAGATCGCGCAGGCGCATAACGTGCCGGTGGACGGGAAGATGAAAGAAATGTCGAGCCGATAGCCGGCGGTGATGGCGAGGCCTTGGGACGGGACGCTGGACGTGTGGCGTCCCGTCGCGCTTTTTGGGGGTGCTCAGCAGAGGTCTTCCATCCAGAGAAATGTGGCGGCGTGCCGGTTTATTGCAGACTTATCCTCTCTTGCGTTCCCTGCGGGAACTTATCGAGTATGGGTATGGAAGATTCTGCATGAGCTACGATGTGATCGTTCTCGGGCTGGGCGCGATGGGAAGCGCGGCGGCGCAGCAACTGGCGGCAAGAGGAAAGAACGTTCTCGGGATCGAACAGTTCACGCCGCCGCACGACAAGGGTTCTTCGCATGGCGGCTCGCGAATGATCCGCCAGGCGTACTGGGAGAGCGCGGCGTATGTTCCGCTGGTTCTGCGCTCCTATGAGCTTTGGGAGCGGCTGGAACGCGACGCGGGGAAGAGGCTGCTGACCATCACGGGCGGCCTGATTCTTGGGCCGGCGGAGAGCCAGATGGTCGCGAGCGGGATAGCCGCCGCGCGGCAGCATGGAATCGCGTACACCGTTCTGGTTCCCCGCGAGATCCGAGATCGCTTTCCGGCGATTACGCCTCTGGAGAACGATGTCGCGGTGTTCGAGGAGCGCGCCGGGTATCTTCTCCCCGAGGAGTGCATACGCGCGCAGTTGAAGATGGCCGCGGGGAGCGGAGCGGAACTGCATTTTGAGGAGAAGGTGCTGGGGTGGAATGCCGATGCACGCAGCGCGGAGGTGACCACGAGCCGGGCCGTGTACGAAGCGGAGCGCCTCGTGGTCACCGCGGGGCCGTGGGCGAATGAGATGCTGCAAGGCCTGGTCCCGCTGAAGGTAACGCGGCAGGTGATGACGTGGATCGAGCCGCAGGGCGGGATCGAGCCGTTTCTGGCGAGGCATTTCCCGGTGTTTCTATGCGAGTCGCCCGAGGACGGCCGGCCGGGATATGGATTTCCCGCCATCGACGGCGCGGGGGGAGGAGTGAAGGCGGCGATTCACGGCAGCGACGTGGAATGCACGCCGGAAACGGTCGACCGGGTGATCCACGAATTAGATGGGGCGGAAGTGATCCGGAAGCTGAAGCCGCGTTTTCCGGCGCTGGATGGCGAAATCGTGAAGGCGAAGACTTGCCTTTATACGATGACACCGGACGAGCACTTCGTCATCGGATTGCATCCGGAGCTTCCATGGGTGAGCGTGGCGTGCGGCTTTTCCGGGCATGGGTTCAAGTTTGCGCCGGTGGTGGGGGAAATCCTGGCGGACCTGGCCACGATGGGAGCGACGCATCATCCGATTGACCTGTTCTCGCCGATGCGTTTCGAAGGTCCCTGAGGCATCCCCAAAAAACGGGGGACATGGGGCACGCATTACTGAGGCAAAGCCGCGCGATCGGGGTGTACCACGATGGCGATCGGGGGCAGGTTGGCTCCGGATGCCTCGGCGTTGATCAGGAGCGTTTGGACGTCGCTGCCGGCGATCTTCGCTTTGACGTAGAGAGGCGTCTCCTGGTGCGCGGGGACGAAATAGGTTCCGTTGCCGCTGGTTGCCGTCCAGCCCGGCGGAAAGGTTGCGTTGATCGCCACCGTCGCATCGGAAGCCGTGTCATTGCGCAGCAGAACCGGAATTTGGAGCCACTCACCGGGAGGTACATTCACCCCGGTCTCGGACAGGAGGGCGGCGAGGTGCGTCAATCCGTGCGCCTGCCAGAAGGCGCGATAGAAACTGAATGGGCCGCCAAGGTCCATCGAGAGGCCGGATCGTTGTGCGGGCTTGTATCCCGGCGGCGGAGAGAAGGGAATGGGCTCGGCGGTGATGCCCTCGAAGACATCTCCCGTGATGGAACCGGGAACCAGGGATTTTCCGGTGATCAGCAATTCGGGCCGGCGGAAAAAGGTGTAGTCGTCCTTCTTGATCGCGGTGGTGGCCATTTGTCCCGAGTCGCCCTGGGTAAGGTGATAGCTCATTTCTTCGGCGGCGATTTTGTAATAGGGGACTTTCTTCGATGGAGACTCGTCTTCGGTGGGATACTGCGGGCCGTTGCCTGCCTGGAAGGCGGGATTGGCGGCGTCGGTGAAGAAATAGAGCTTCTTGGCCTGCCAGGGATGCAGGCCCTCGGTGAGGTTGCCGATGTTGTCGCGGTCGCGGGGCGCAGCGAGTTGCTCGGGAAAGGCGGTGGGGTCTCCGGCCAGGTCGAAGGCTTCGGTGGCGATGACGGCGGAGGCCTGGTGGTCGCCGTGATTTTCTCCGGCTACGTAAACGGGCAGCCAGGTGAGGATGACCTCGGGCCGCGTAAGGCGAACGAGGCGCACCGCCTGGCCCAGGCATGAGCCGTGGTTCCATGTCTCGAGGGAACGCAGGACGTCCTGGCCGGGCGTATCCGGCCCACCAAGAAACCAGATGTTGGTGACACTGAGGACGGACAACGCGCGGCGGGCTTCGATTTCCCGCTCGGCGCCAAGGGCGGCTGCTTGTTCCTGGCCAGCGGCGTCGCCTCCGCCATCGCCGCGCGTTCCGAAAATGACAGCGACGCGCTTGTGCTGGTCGAAGATGGCGCGGGAGAGATAGCCGGTCACCTCGGTCTCATCATCGGGATGCGCCACGATGACGAGGATGTCCGCCTTGAAGCGGTCGTCGGGGGGAATGGGTTTGATGACCTGGGCGAATGCGTTTGATGCGGTGAGTGCGAACAGAGGGAAGGCGAGAAGCGATGGAAGGTTCATCGGTTTGGGTACCCAAAGTGTAGCGCAAGGGGCTTCGGGCCCCGACGGTTGGCGCTTTCGGCGGAGCTATCATGGGATCGCTGCCATCAGCGAATGGCGTGGGTATCGGAATTCTCGCGAAACAAAAGCAGGTCCTTCCCCTTCGCGCCGCTCAGGGTCAGGATGACAAACATTTTGGTTGGCGAATTCATGAAGACGAGATTTTATCCGGGTGTTCTTGCGGCCGCATTCCTGGCCGTCGGCGTGATGCCGGCGCGGCGCGCGGGAGCGCAGGTGGAGTATGTGGATCCCACGATCGGGAATGTGGGGATTCTGCTGGTTCCCACGCGGCCGGCGGTGTATCTGCCCAACAGCATGATCCGCTTCTATCCCATGCGCGATGATGCTCTGGACGACCGCATCGAATCGTTTCCGCTGACCATCAGTTCGCATCGGCAGCCGGAGTTGTTCAGCATCATGCCGGGGGAGACCGGAGCGCCGGCGGCGTACGACCAGGAGATCACGACGCCTTATTACTATGCGACGCGCTTCGACGAGTCGCTGATCCGGACGGAGTTTTCTCCGACTGCGTGGTGCGGATATTTTCGGTTTACGTTTCCGGGCGGAAAGGCCGCGGTGGTGGTTGCCAATCGACAGCCCGGGGCGCTGCATCTGGAGTCGGATGGCTCGATCAGCGGCGAGGAGGTGGTGGACGGGCTGCAGGCGTATGTCTACGGCGAGTTCCGCCAGCCGATGGCGTTCAAGGCGGAAGCCGTCGAAGGCAAAGGGCGCGTGGCGGCAACGGGACAGGGTGCTAATGTGCTTGAGTTTCGCTACGGGATATCGCTGATCAGCGTGGGACAGGCGAAGAAGAATCTGGAGCGCGAGATTCCCGAGTGGGGACTCGAGCATGTTCGCGATGCGGCGAAGGCGCGCTGGAACGAGGCGCTGGGCCAGGTTGCCATCGAGGGCGGGACGGAAACGCAGAAGAGAATCTTCTACACCGCGCTCTATCGCTGCTTCGAACGCATGATCAACATTACCGAGGATGGCCAGTATTACAGCGCGTTCGATCACCAGGTCCATCGCGATGCGCGGCCATTCTACGTGGACAACTGGCTTTGGGATACGTATCGCGCGCTGGAGCCATTGCAGACGCTGCTGAATCCGGAGATGGAAGCGGACAAGATCCAGTCGTACGTGAGGATGTATCAGCAGTCGGGCATCATGCCGACGTTCGCGATTGCGGCGGGCAACCTGGCGTGCATGAACGGCAATCACGCAGCGCCATGGTTTGCGGATGCGTGGTTCAAGGGGGTGCGGAATTTCGATCTCGAGACGGCGTATGACGGGGTGAAGAAGCGGGCTCTGCGGGATACGCTGCTGCCGTGGCGGCTGGGGCCGAAGGGGCCGCTGGATGATTTCTATGCGGAGCATGGCTACATGCCGGCGCTCAAGCCGGGCGAGAAGGAGACCGATCCGCATGTGCATCCGTTCGAAAAGCGGCAGCCGGTTCCGGTGACGCTGGAGAACAGTTTCGACGAGTGGAACATCGCCCAGCTTGCGCGGGTTCTGATGAAGCCGGAGGATGAGCTGCTGTTTCTGAGTCGCGCGGCGAATTACAAGAAAGTGTTTCGCACCGACAAGGGGCTGATGTGGCCGAAGGATGCGGAGGGGCAGTGGATCGAGCCGCTGGATCCGAAGTTCGATGGCGGCATGGGCGGGCGCGACTACTACGACGAGAACAATGGCTACACCTATACGTGGGACGTGGCGCAGGATTTCCAAGGGCTGTTCGCGCTGATGGGGGGGACGGCGAAGGCGGAGGCGAATCTCGATCAGCTGTTTCGCGAGGCGCTGGGCCGGTCGAAGTATGAGTTCCAGGGGAAGTTTCCCGACTCGACGTCGATGGCGGGCCAGTTCTCGATGGGGAACGAGCCGAGCCTGGTGATTCCCTACATCTACGACCGCCTGGGCGCGCCGTGGAAGACACAAAAGCGGGTGCGCATGCTGCTGGAGTCGTTCTTTACCGACACGCTGCTGGGGATTCCGGGCGATGAAGACGGCGGGGGCATGAGCGCGTTTGTGGTGTTCTCGATGCTCGGCATTTATCCGGTGACGCCGGGGATTCCGGTGTACGACGTGGGGAGCCCGGTGTTCGACAAGGCGACGATCCACCTGAAAAACGGAAAGGACTTCATGATCGTTGCGCACAACACCTCGCGCGACAACAAGTATGTTGAGAGCATCCGGCTGAATGGGAAACCGCTCGAGCAGATCTGGTTCCGACACGCGGACATCGTCAACGGCGGTGAATTGGAACTGACGATGGGGGACACGCCCAACACGCGGCTGGGGTCGGCTGCGGCGAGTTTTCCGCCGTCGTCGCTGAGTGTGAATCCGGGTGATTACGGGAAGTAGGGCTTGGGTGAATGCGCGAATTTCGTTGTTCGACGATCCGTTTCGCAGGTCCCAAAACCGGGGACGTGGGGCACCCGGATCTTCCTCTGCCGGAAGGTGGGTGAAAGCGTTTCCAGGAATGGGGGAAGCGGAGAAATGTTTGCTTCTTGTGTCTGCTTGCGGCCCCAAAAGGCTTCCGCATTCCTGCATTGCCGCGTCTAACCGGTTGTGACACACTGGTAGGGCACTGGAGGTCTGGGCGCTTGTTCCCCGCACGCTGGTTGATCGGGTCGGGTATTCTGCTGGCCTTGTGCGCAAGTGCGCACGCGCAGAGTGCAGCCGCCGGAATAGCCCCGGGCCACCTTCCGGAAAAGATGCAAACCGTCCCGCGTGTTCCCGGGCTCAGCACACTTCTTGACGGCCTGAATGCGGGGATCACCTATTCAGGCGTGCACAGTTCTTCGGTGGGCTGGTATTCGGTGACGACGCCGGCGGTGAACTACACGTTTAACGGGCGCTTTTCGGCCGATGCGAGCACCTCAATCTACTTCCATCGCCTGGTGCAGAACCTCGATCCCGCGACGGCCACGACGCATCCCCTGGTTGACGGCGGAGTGAACCCGGGCGACACGCTGATCGGTTTCCACGCTTTCTTTGATCCGGGCTCGCTGCAGGATACGGTGACGGCGTCGCTGACCGCTCCTACCGGCGAACGTTCCACGGGCTTTGGAACCGGGCAGGTGACCTTCGACTTCAGCAATCACGTGGATCGCTATTTCAACAAGCTCGGAGTGGTGCTGGACCTGGGCGCAGGAAACTCTTCAGGGCTGTTCAACAACCTGGTGTTCAAGGACTACAGCTCCGTTGGCGGGCTGGCTCATTTCGAGACCGGGCTGATCTATTGGCTTCCGCGGCACACGTACATTGAGGCGGTGGCTTACGAACAGCTTCCTCTGGGAGGACAGACCGTGTACCGGATTGTGCCGCAGGGAGAGGATGCGCGGAGGAACGACGATGGCGGGGGGAGTGGCGGCGGCGGGGGCGGTGGAAACCCTCCGCCGACCAGCACGGTGACGACGGTCAGCGAAGACAACGGATTTACGACGTTCGTCGGTATTCCTTTGAGCAACTACTTCACGCTTTCCGGCTATTACAATCGAAGCCTGCGGCAGCATCTGGATACGGTGTCGTTTGGGATCACCTACGTGGTGCGGGGCACATCGCGGAGGAAGCTGTCGATGATTGACAAGGCGCTGCGGGAGGCGGAAGGGGCGAACAGTCAGAAATGATCTTAGTTACCCCGGAAACCCTCATGATTATTGGTAAATGCCGGCACCCTTCGACTTCGCCCAGGGCAGGCTAGAGGTCGTGCAAGCGGGTTCGGAAAGCTGCAGGTTTACTCTATCGTTTCCACCTTGTTGACCTGGTCGGGATCCATCTCCTTGCGAATCTGCAGCAGCATGGCAGAGGTGGCCTTCTGCAGGGAACTGCGCGCCTGGTTTACTGCGTCGATGGCGGCGAATACCTGGTCCTTGCCGGCGTGCGGGTCCTTGTTGACGGCCGCGAGATTCGCCTGGGCATTCAAGAACGCCTTGTAGCTGTCGAGGATAGCGGGCTTGTTGGCGTCGAAGATGGCATCCATCCTCTTTTGCTGTTCGTGGCGCAGGCCAATCGACTGGATCACGTGCTTGTCGTCCCACCATCGCCCGACGGGTCCGAACTGCAGTGCATTATGCGGGGCGGTAACGGTGCGGGCCTTTTCGCGGGAGTGAGCCGGCTCTCTTGGCCCGGCGGGGCCGGATAGGCCACCAGGAGAGCCCGGACCGCCGGGCCGGTCGTGATCCCGGTCGCCGCCTTCCTGCGCCAGGGACGCCACTGGGGGGAGGACCAGGCAAACACAACAGCAGATTGTCCACAAAATATTCCTGCTCATTTCACCCTCTTGCCGGAGTGCGCCCTGGCGTGGGAATTCGGGCTCTCCATGATCTTGTATTCGACTATGGGAGATTCTTCCTCCGGGCTGATGGCGGCGTTGACAGCCTGGAGCAGTTGATTGTCCTGGGCGATCTGCGCCTCGGAGTCGGCGGGCAGCGATTGGGGAGCGGTTACCTGAGCCGGCGGAGCCGCGGACCGGTGGTGCCAGACGGCGAGCGCCATGATGACCAGGGTCGCGGCCACGGCCGTCCAGCTGGCGAAGGGAATGCGCGGACGTCCCCGGTGCGGGGCGGTGATCCGCGCGATGGGCCACCGGCTTTCGCTCCATGCGATGGAGGCGGCGTTGAACAACTGCACATCGCCTCGAAACGCCTGCACCTGGGCGCGGCATTCCTTGCAGGCGTCCAGGTGGGCGTGCGATTCCGGAGAACCAAGGCCGATGAGCACGTCGTTGAGTGCTTCGTCGGACAGATGAGTTGTCGATTCAGGCGTCATATCTTCGCTCCCAATTTGCTGCGAACGGCCTTTAGAGCGCGGTGCAGGTGTGTCCTCACCGTGTTGACTGCCATTCCAAGGGTTTCCGCGATTTCATCGACGGCCATCTCTTCAGAGAACTTCATCAGAAAGATGGTCCGCTGGTTGAAGGAGAGGGTTTCGAGCACGCCGTAGAGTTGTTTGACTCGTTCCTTGGCCAGAACCCGGCGTTCGGGGCTGACCGAATCGGAAGGCAGAAACGAAGCCATCTCGTGGACGTCGACCGCTGTGGCCTTGAGGTGCTTCCAGAACTTGTAGCGGCCGGAACGCAGGTGGTCGCGGGTAACGTTGATCGCAATGCCGGTGAGCCATGTATTGAGGCTGCAATCCCCGCGAAAGCTCTCCCGGCCTTTGAAGGCCCGGAGCAGAGTGTCCTGAGTAATGGTTTCCGCCAGGTCGGGATCCCCGGTAGAGCAGGTGACAAAGCGGCGGATCCTTGCCTGGTGCCGCCTGACCAACTCATCAATATCGTCGAGCTCGCTGATGACTCCGGCCCTCTCCATCACCGCTGATTCTATTCGCGGTCGGGCAGCGGGCGCTATTCTCAGGGTGCTCAAAGACATTGTGGCCATTGGTTGCCCCAGGCAGATGAGCCGACCGCAGCTTCAGCAAGGCGGAACCGGCGCTTGAAGCTGAACAGTCTGACTAAATCCTAGGTAGCAGAAACAGGGCAATCTGATTACAGGGAGGTCCGATTTTTGGCCCCGCGCGACCCCACTGGTAATGCCTTGGACGTTACGACCTTGTGGATCGTTTGCCGGCCGACAGGCACAACGAGATTTCCGGCGAAAATCGGGGGTTGATCCGGCGTAATCATTTCCGGATCGGGCCTCGTCATACATGGTCGCGGTGCTCAGGAGGGTCCGACCCTCCCGCGAACCTCACGATTCGGCCCGCGCAAGTCGCCCCAGATTGCTTTCTGTCCTACGAAATACGTTGGTCGCAAGTATCTCGTTCTCGCACGGAAAGGCAACGATGGTCTACACGCTCAGACTGGATTCCTCCAGTTGGCTGGCGGCGCTGACAGACGAGCCCTCCATCACGGTCTATTCGAATGGCAATCTCGAGGAAGTGGCGAGGGCCACGCTGACGGTGGACGATGTCGCGCGGTTCAGGGGCTTTCTGTTCAAGGTGAATGGAGGTTTGGTGATGTTCGCCGACGAGGATGCCGGGGAATGGGGCCAGGCCCATGCACCGAATTGAGGCGAGGTTAAATTAAATTAGAGGAAAACGAGATTGAGGCTCGGCTGAGCGGAGCCTCAATCTCGTCTATATGTTCCGCAGTCACCTATGGGTGGCCGGCCCGGGGCTTGATCAGCTCATCCAGGTAGTCGGGCTTGGATTCGTCGCGCGCCAGGTGCGGATTGCGAACTCCGCCGTGATAGTTGATGGTGCAGTTGCGGTAGTAGTCATCGTCGATGACCAGCAGCGTGATGGGTTTCGAAGTATCCCTGGACTCCTTGATGGCGTCGGCGAGCAGATCGGGATTGAAGACCCTTCCATTGACGCCGGCCACTTTCATTCCCGACGAGACGCCGGCGTTAAAGGCGGGACTGCCGACGAGGGCGTCGGTGACGGTTCCGTCGCTGCCTAGCTGGACGCCGATTGAGTAAAGCTCGCCGGCATTGTTTCTGCGGCCGGACAGTTTGGGGGGATCGGCGTTGAAGACAACTTTCCATCCGGCGTTCTCGACGCCTCCGACCGGGGATTCGGCGGAAGTGGAATTGAGCCGTTCGTGGAAGAAGGCCGCCCAGTCGAAGGGCGCGATCTGATTCAAGGCGCTCACCAGTTCGTCGAAGGTGTAGGTCTTGACCTCGGGGCCGTTGTTGGGGCCGCCGTGAAAGGCGAGGCAGAAATCATCGATGGATTTGGCGCCGTGCGATTCGCGATGGAGGATGGTGGCCGCTTCGAACCACAGCAGATCGCCCTCGTCGTAATAGTCAACGCTGCGGCGCCAGCCCACCCAGCCGCCCCGGCCCATCACTCCCGGTTCGCCGATGGCGGTATCGAGCAGCGGGCGCCAGGTGCGGCCGGGCCGGCCAGGTCCGAGCATGGCGGCGATGCCGGCCAGGTACTCGCGATACTGTTCCGGCGTCCAGAGGCCGCTGCGCGCGGCCAGCAGGGGACCCAGGTAATCGGTGAGGCCTTCATATCCCCAGAGCAGGTCGGTCTTCATGGGCTGTTCGTAGTAGGGCGTGGTGAGGTCGGCGGGACGGCGGAACTTGCCGTTCCACGAGTGGACGAATTCGTGCGGCAGAAGGCCCCCGACCACAAAGCCTGAGGTGGGCAGAAGGAGGGTGCGTTCCGGCAAGCGGCTGTCGTTGGACTCGTGGTGCTCGAGGCCGAAGTGGGCCACGTGGTCGCTGAGCGTGAGCAGGAAGTGGTAATCGCGATAGTGGCGAGTGCCGAACATCTTGCCGGATTCGGCAACCAGGCTGGTCATCTGCTTCTGGTTATCGGGGCTTAAGGCCAGGGCGGCTTCGCTGTCGGCCACCAGGTCGAGTTGGTGGTGGACGGGCTCGCCCGGCGGCGTGATATCGATGTTGCGGTAAAACTGCCCGGCGATAATCGGCGAGTCTACGAGCAGGTCGAGGGAAATGGGTTTGAAGACTACTTCGTTTCCGGATTGCTTTTCGACGGGAAGCGAGGAGCCGAATTTCCAGCCTTCGGGGAGGCGCAGAGTGGCGTCATAGGTCAGCTTTTCTGCCGGAGGATCGGCCGGGTACAACACCACCTCGTTCCACTCGAGCACCATGAGCTTGTCCGTAGCGGATTGTCCTTCGGGTTCGATGAAGTCATAGTCCGCGGCAATGGTAGATACGCCGGGAGGGACATCGAGGTGGAACGTGAAGACGTCGAGCAGGTCGCGCTGCCAGGGAATGGTTTTTCCGTTGCCCTCGAACTTGAGGCCGGTGAGGTTGGAAATCGGGCCCTCGGGCCCGTGTTCGCCGGGAATCCACTTGGGATAGTAGAGGGTGAGCGGGCCGGGCTTGACGGGGATCACGGCGCGGGCATGGAGAAGCTTTTGGGGGGTACGCGTGGCGTCGACGGTAAGCTGAATGGCATCCTGGGCGAACGCGCAGGATGCGGCGACGGGGAGAAGCAAGGCCGGAAACAGAAAGGAGCGAAGGCGGCGCAATTCCATGAATGGATCCTCTGTATCAAGTTTACAAAGCGGCGCGGAAGGGAGAGGAATTTGCGCGGTTCGAGCATCATCCAGCCGATGTTGCATTTGAAATTCGCTGAGAAACAACCGCAGGTCCTTCCCCTTCGCGCCGCTCAGGGTCAGGATGACGAGTTCTTTTTGTTATGCGATCTCCGGAAAGAGGAGCTACAGATCGCGGCGCTCGAAGATGATCTGCGCGAGCAAGAGTGCGAGGAGCGCATAGAGAACCGCATAGAGGACCATGGCGTTGTTGGGCACGGTGGAGCTTGAGAACGGGGAAACGCCGGCTGCGCCGAGGACAGGCGGTTGCACCTTGAAGGCAACTCTTCGCCAGAGGGCGTCGCTGGGCATGAGGAGGCTGGCAAGAATGCCAATATCCACGCAGGCCTTGATGTGCCGGAGGGCGCCGAACTGCTCGATCCATCCGCCGAGAAAGGCAATGCCGTAGAGGCCCAGGGCGCAGGCACCGCTGGTGAGCGCCGATAGCCGCGTGCTGGAGAGGATGGTGACTCCCAGCATCACGACGGACTGCAGCAACAGGAGGCCGAGGGCCGCGCCGGCATGCGGCGTGATGCGGCCCGCTTCGAGGCGCGCGATGGCGATGGTCCCGCCCTCGATGAAGAGCACGTAGAGCGCGAGCATGGATGCGAATCCAATCCATTTACCAAGAACCAGGCACCAGCGGTTCACCGGCCGGGTGGCGATGGCGTGGATGGTTCCGGAAGCGATCTCGCCGGACAGAGTGTCGCAAGAGATGAGCGCCGCCATCAGCGAGGTCAACATGCTGCCGGCATAGAGCACCATCATGGTCATCATGCCGACGCCTTCGAGCCGGGCGACAGACGTGAGGTTGGGCGACATGGATCGCAGCATGGAGACCAGCGCGGCCCAGAAGAGAGCCAGAAAGACCATGCCGCCCAAGGCGGCAAGCCAGAGGATTTTGCGGCGTGCCGCTTCCACAAATGTCACCCGGGCCATAAGGACCACCGTGCGCAGGGCGCCCGGGCCGCGCGCGACTGCCTGGAGGGAGTCGCGCCGGGCGTCGCCGTAAGCGCTTTCCGCCAGTGCCGGGTTTGCCGGTGGCAATGCCTGATCGCTCATAATCCCTGGTCCGGTCCCATCATCTCAAGAAACAAATCTTCGAGCGTGACCCGCTGGGGAATGACGGAATAGATGCGCGCTCCATGGCCGACAAGCAGGCTCACGACATCGGGCAGTGAATCTTCGTGGGGGACGCGCAGGCGCAGGTTGCGGCCGGTGTGCGATTCGATGTGTAGGCCTTCCATTTGTTTCAGGAGGCCGAGGCCGGCCGGAGAAATGCCGGTGATATCGAGGTCGGCGGTGGTCCGTTCCTTCTGCCAGGCGCCCATCTCGTACATGCCGACCACTTCGCCGCGGCGAATGAACGCCACGCGGTCGCAACTCTGTTCCACTTCGCCCAGGAGATGGGAATTGAGAAACACGGTGGCGCCGCGGTCGCGCTGTTCGCGGACGATTTCGCGCACCAGTTTACGTCCCGCCGGATCGAGGCCGGATGTGGGCTCATCGAGGAAGAGGATCAGGGGCTCATTCACCAAGGCCTGGGCGAGGCCGACCCTCTGCACCATGCCTTTGGAATAGCTGCGGATGGGCTTGGAATTTTGCGAGCCGAGGCCGACGCGGTCGAGCAGGCGGGGCACGCGGCGCCGCAGGTCGTTGTCGCTTACGCCGCAGAGCCGGCCGTGCAGCATAAGCAGTTCAGTGGCGGAGAGCCAGTCGTAAAAGCGGAAATGTTCGGGAAGAAAGCCGATGCGCGCGCGGGCATCGCGGGTTCCGAGCGGTTGGCCAAGGAGGGACGCCCGGCCGCTGGTGGGTTTCACCAGCCCGAGGAGCATCTTGATGGAGGTGCTTTTGCCGGCGCCGTTGGGACCAAGAAACCCGAACGCCTCACCGCGGCTGACCTGTATGGTCAGATTGCGGACGGCGGTTCGGGTTCCGAAGTCCTTTCTCAGACCCGCGGCGTCAATGGTCCATGCGGCCATGCATGTTCTCGCTTGCTTCCCCAGGTCCCAAAACCGCGGACCTGGGGCACCCACACATCAAGACACAATGTTAGTCAATTCTCGAGGCCAGGTTGATTGCGGCGGTGTCGTCGCCGCTGCCCATGAGGCTGTACATAATTCCATTGTCCACCCATACGAGATTGAATCGTTCCGAGGGGCTGTCATTCCGCCGCCGGAGCAGCACGGCTTCGATGCCGTTGAAGTTCACTCTCTTGTAGGCGGTCTGCCCGTGGAAGACGGGCAACACCATTGTGGTCGTCCAGTCCACCGTCTGAGTGAAATTGGCGGCGTCGGTCGGGCTCAGGCCCGCAGCCTGCAGTCCCACTTGCGCGATCTCGGCGGGATCGATCTCCTGCGGGAACGAAGCGGTGGGACTGGGCAGCTCGTTCAGCTTGATGCACGCGGCATCTTCGGGGGCGGTCCCGCGGCTTGCCAGTTTGCCGCATTCGCCCCACGCCGCCAGGATGCCCGCGGGCACGCGCAGGCTGATCACGGCGCCGTCCACAGAGCTAGGGACGTGGAGATCGCTCCGCCCCGACTCGTCGAAGATGGACTGGAGGCGATCGCGATCGAGCCTCATTTGCGCGCTAATTGCGCCGCGCACAAGGAGCGAGGTAGGCGTTTAAGTTCGGCTATCACGTCTACGCCACCGGGGGAACCGCGAAGGTGCGCGACTGCATGGCGTCAAGGTCGATCGCGTTACGATCATCTCGTTCGTGCTCGTCGCGTTGGCAAGCGCGTTGAGCGGCATCGTCTACGCTGCGCGATTGAACGCCGCGGTTCCGCAAACGGTCAACGGCCTCAATCTGCGCGTCATTTCGGCGCCGTGATCGGCGGATGCAGCCTCAATGGCGGCGAGGGATCAATCGCGGGCGCGCTCCTTGGGTTGTTCTTCATGACGATGCTGACCAACGCCAGCATCATGCTCAACATTTCACCTTACTGGCAGATGTGCACCCTCGGCGTCGTTGTGTTGATCGCAGTTGGCGCGACGCGCTCGCCAAGGGGCGAATACGGCCGACTTGAATTCTTTCTGGCGAAATCCTTGCGCCGCTAAAGGTCGACAAGGTGGTCGGGGTCGGCGAACATAGAGACTTCATAGGGAGGAGGACATGCGTCGTTATCTAGAATTGCTTTTCTCGCGGTCGGCGCGATCGCCGCGGCTTCGCGCTCATCGCCGAACCGGCGGCCGCGAAGGTCCCCGTCGAGGAACAGGAATACATCTGGGGTGGCCGGCGAATGTCAGTCACCCGTTCTATGCGGAAGGCACGGCCGCCTGGAAGGCGGCGGCAAAATCCCTGGGCGTGAAGGCGACGTTCGTTGGCCCGGAGAATCCTGACGTGCAGCAGCAGATCGCTCTGATCGAGGCGGCGATTGCAAAACCGACCACGGCGGGCATTCTCATTTATTCCGTCAACGACGGGCCACCGCAACCCGTGCTGATGAAAGCGCGCGCCGCTGGAATTCCGGTCATTGCCGGCAACGGCGAAATCAAGGATCATCTGCTCGCGATTCTGTTCGTTGGGACGGCTAATTCCTCGCTCGGCGCGATAGCGCTGCGGATCTCGTCGGCCCAGCCCTAAACGGCAAAGGCAAGGTCGGCATCGTATCGTTCATCACCGCACAGAACCATTCAGGAGCGCGTACAGGGCTTCAAGGACGAACTCGGCACGAAATATCCGGGCGTTGAAATTGTCGGAATTGCTTTGGAGGACGGCACGCCGCAAAGCGAGACGACGGCCGCGGCGACATTTTTGCAGGCTCATCCAGACGGTGAATCTGATCTGGACGATGGACGCCGGGAGCGGATTTGTCGCTCAGTTTATCAAGGACCAGGGATTGCAAGGCAAGGTGCTGGCGGTCGGGACCGATCGCACCGCCGAGCAGCTGGCGGCGATCAAGGACGGGACGGTCTTCGCCACGATTACGAAGGACACTTTCGCCGAGGAGTGGACTGCGCTCTACTTCCTCTACTGGAAATATAACGGACTGTCTTCTATTTCTGACACCTGCTTCACCAGGCCGGCGGTGGTCACCAAAGACAACGTCGCGGCGATGGAGAAGCCGTTCGTCTCGCAGACGCCGCCCAAGGACGTTTCTAACCAGATGTACGTGTGGGTGGCCGCCAATATCGGCGACCCGTTCTATACCGACGAACTGAAGGCTTGGGCTGCTGGGGTGAAGGATCTCGGGGTAATGCGCACGACGATCACCGGACCAGTCAACCAGGATGTGCCGGCGCAGATCGCCGTCGTCGAGCAGGCGATCGCCAATCCGGAGACGGGGCATTTTGATGGGCGCGGCCATCGACTACAAGGCGACCGATACCGTGCTGGCTAAAGCTCGCGCCGAGGGCATCCCCACCTTGTACGGCAACGGCCAGGGCGAGGATTCCGCCGCGCGAGACGCGTCGTTGGCACCGACAACTTCGCGCTCGGCCGAAAGTCGGCGAGTTGGCGAAACACGCGCTCAACGGCAAAGGCAAGGTTGGCATCACCGCGATCACGGCGGCGCTCAACATCCAGCAGCGGATTACAGGCTTCAAAGACTATCTTAAAGCCAACGCCCCCGATATCGAAGTTGTAGCGATCGTGAACGAGGACGGATCGGCCAAGAGCCAGGCAGATGCGGTGGGTGCTGCAAGCTCATCCCTGACGTGAATTTCATATACAACACTGACTACTTCGGCAGCCTTTTCATCGCCCAAGCAATTAAGGACGAGGGGCTGACCGGGAAGATCCAGGTGATCGGCACGCCGCGGCCGACCAGCTCCCCACCCTCAAGGATTGGCGAGGTTTACGCCAACGTGACCCAGGATCTCTATGCGGAGGAATGCATTTCCCTTCACTTCCTCTTCTGGTTGCACAACAAAAAAGACGACGGCGCCCGACACCTGCTACGGCGCGGCGCTGGTCGTGAATAAGGATTCGCTGAGCAAATAGCCGGGCTTCGAGTCGGGCAGGCGCGAAACGCCTGTCCGCCAACATCCGTCCGGTCCTGTCACGACTGCGGTTTGGCCTCGATCTCGTCGAGCATGACGTCGTCGCGTCGTGCTGAAGGGATAGGCGCTGCGAATTTCGCGGGAAAGTCCCTCAAGTCGCCCCGCCAAGCCATTTTTTTTCGTGGACCCCCGGCGCCCTTCGAACCAAACTGAAGAGCCGATGCACGATGAAGAAAAAAATTCTGTGCAACATCAAGCAGATACACGGCCGGCCAACGACCTGATCTGCAGCCGCTGCGCGACACCGGGTTCGAAATCGTGATGAACGAGAAAGGCCGGCTCTTGACGGAGGGCGAGCTGATTGAGCGCCTGCCCTGCGCCTGCGCAACCGTCGCAGGGTGAGCCTTATACGGAGC
>CAVPNO010000124.1:0-150484 GCA_963706455.1 uncultured Acidobacteriota bacterium
TTCATCTTGTTCACCCTCTGGTCTATCTCTTGCTTGGACACGTGTCTGAATCTTTCGAGAGGGAACGCTATGTTGTCAAACACGGTCATGTGTGGCCATAATTCGCGTGACTGGAAGACTATCCGACCTTCCGCTTCTCCGGGGGGACATCGGTCTCCTGCGAGAGACAGGGGCGTCGTCTATCGATATCTCCCCTTGTCGGGCTTCTCGAGGCCGGCGATGTCGGACATTAGGGTCGTGGTCTTCCCGCATCCGCTGGGCCCCAGCAGCGTCGTCAGCGTCCCCTTCTCGAAGTCCATCGTGATGTCGTCGACCGCGACGATGTCACCGTACTTCTTGAGAAGATCTCGACCCCTACGCCACCCATTCATCTGTCATTTGGGGCTTCTGCCAGTTTAGACATTTCCCATTCACGTCGGCCTTGGAAGAGGGCGGCCGGCGTGTTTTCGCTTGGCCCTACACGACGGTGACTCTGAAAAGAACGGATCGAAGGGATAAATAACAAACCAGGCTCCGACCGAAAACCGAGCGACTTGCAGGAGTGGCTCCACCCCTACTCGACGACTTCAACAGCGGCTTCTCCGCGCAGGAGGACATCTCCGAAGGGAACGCGGCCAATCTCAGGTCGTCTGGACGAGCGAGATCAGCCCCTCCGTCCCCGAGGGCGGCGACCAGAGGCAGGTCGGGGTCCAGACCACTCCCCTCGTGGTCGACGGGGTCGTCTACCTAGGCGACGGATACCACGTAGTGCACGCGTTCGATGCCGGGGACGGCAGGAAGCTGTGGTCGTTTGATTCCAGGTCGAAGGTCGAGCGGCACCAGACGGCCTTCCTCTCTCTGAACTTCAAGGACGGGACTCTCTATTTCATCTCCGCCAACATGACGCTCTACGGGCTCGACCCCAAGACGGGACGGGTCGTGAAGGAGTTCCCCGGCCTGGTCGACCGGGTGCCAGGGGTCGCGCCGGGCGCGGGCTACTGCGGGGAGGCTGCCCCCTCCTTCTTTGGCAACTCCGCCATCTTCGGTGCCTCGACGCAGGGCATCGCGACCCCGAAGTTCTCAGGCAGGGGCGTGAGCGAGAACTACTACGAGGCCTCGGCGAGGGGGTTCGTCGGGTCGCTCGACCTCGAGAGGGGGAAGCTCGACTGGATGTGGTTCTCGGTGCCCCCCGCGAAGAAGGGGCCGAAGAAGTGGCATTCGATCTTCTTCAGCAAGTCTGGGTCCCACGTCGCTCCCAGCCCCTTCTCCTGCGGAAAGGTCGTGGTGGGCAGCGGCTGCTTTCCCCGCGGACCCCAGCCGCCCGGTCCGCCCAGCGCCAGACCGTGCAGCCCTTCCACGTGGCCCGAGAAGACCACCCCCAGACGCGGGATCTTCGGATGGTTCGACATCAGATCAACTTTTTCTGCGAGCGTCAGCCGTCCCAGCAGGTCGGCAATGCGCTGCTCGTCGGGAAGCTTCGGATCGCGGAAGGGATAATCGGGCTGCGCAAGGCCTCGGATCAGCATCGACCCCAGAAACGCGATTCCAACCACGCTGGTTCGAAGCGGCATGGCATCCCTCCTGCTCGGAACAGCGAAGATTATCACAGGGGCCGGATATAAATCGGTTCACTGCGGCTCCGGGCCACGCAATCGTAGATTCGGGTACCCTCGTATACTCAATCCCAATGAACCGGACGAAAACCATCGAATGGGTTGTTCTCGTTGCCTCCCCTTTCATCTTCAGCATCATCGCGGCACGCGCGCAGACCAGCGAAATCCTTCCACCGCTGCACACCGACGGGCACCGCATCGTCGATAGCGCAGGACACAACGTGCGCCTGACCTCGGTCAACTGGTACGGCTTCGACGAGAAAGAGTACGTGGCGGGAGGGCTGGATCATGCGCCTTTGGCCACGATTGTCGAACTGATCCGGAACATCGGGGTGAACTCCGTGCGCCTGCCCTGGGCCAACGAGACGCTGGAGCATGACCCGGTGCTGCCGGACTACGCGATTGCCGCCAACCCGCAGTTCAAGGGCAAGCAAGCGATGGAGATTATGGATGCCGTGATTGCCGCCCTGGCGCGCGCTCACATCATGGTGATCCTTGATAACCACGTAAGCCGCGCAGACTGGTGCTGCAGCGAAACCGATGGCAACGGCCTGTGGTACAATGCCGATTACCCGGAGGCGAAATGGCGGGCAGATTGGCGAACCATCGCGCAGCGATACAGGAAACAGACCTGGGTAGTGGGCGCCGATCTGCGCAATGAGTTACGCAACGGCGCAGCGTGGGGCGGAGCGGATCCCAGGCTCGACTGGCACGCAGCCGCCGAACGCGGAGGCAAAGCCGTTCTGGCCGGCAACCCACGGCTGTTGATCATGGTCGAGGGACCGGATTACTCGACCAATTTCGCCGGGTTCGACAAACTGCAGGTTCGATTGCCGGTGGAGCATCGGCTGGTGTATTCGCCGCATGCATACAACATCCAGGGCCATCCCTTCGCCAATTACGACGAGATGAAGCAGGCTTACGAAGTGCGCGCCGGATTCCTGATGCATATTGAGCCCGGCGTTCCGCTCTGGATTGGTGAATTCGGCACCTGCCAGAGCTTGAACTGCGGCGCAAACTCCGACTGGTTCAGGCTGTTCATCCGGTTGTTGCACGACAACCAGCTGCTCTCGTGGAGTTACTGGCCGCTGAACGGGACACAATCGAGCGGCGGCGGGCGCAAATACAATGCGGTCGAGACGTACGGATTGCTTTCTCCCGACTACGGGCACATTGGCGCGCCCAGAATCGTGGAGCTTCTGCAAAGCATCGAGGCTCCGCCCCGTTGACCACCTGAAGGTATGCGTAACTGCTAGAGTAGACCGGTGGACGGGTTATTGGTCGTCGATAAGCCGCGCGGAATGACCAGCCACGACGTGGTACATCGCGTGCGCAAGGTCAGCGGCGAGCGCACCATCGGCCACCTGGGCACGCTGGATCCGATGGCCACGGGCGTGCTTCCGCTGTTGCTGGGCCGATTCACGCGCCTCGCGCAGTTCTTTGCGTCGGCGGAAAAAAGCTATACCGGGACGATTCGTTTTGGCTGCGCCACCGACACCTACGACGCCGAGGGCGAGATGGTGGGCGAACGCGTTGAGCCCGCGCTGGCTCTGGATCAGGTGCGCGCCGCCGCCCAGAGGTTTCGCGGGGAAATGGAGCAAACACCGCCGCCCTTCTCCGCCAAGAAGATCGCCGGCGTCCCTGCCTACAAGATGGCGCGCGCGGGCAAGCCGGTCGAGCTGAAACCGGTCACCATTCACATTTCCTCGTTCGCGATCACAGAGCTCGCGGGCGTGGAGGCGGCCTTCACGATCAGCGTTAGCTCCGGCGGATATGTCCGATCGGTAGCCCACGAACTCGGTCGCGATCTGGGCTGTGGCGCGCATCTGAGCAGCCTCCAGCGCACGCAGGCTGGACCGTTCACTCTGGCCCAGGCCCATCGGCTCGACGAATTGGATGTGCTGGTGGACGATCCGGAGGCGCTCATGCTCCTGTGCGTCCATCCGCGCGCGCTGCTCCCCGAGATGCCGTCGGTGACTGGGGATGCGCATGCGATCGGAAAGCTGCGCAACGGCGCGCAGGCCAACCTGCCGGAATTCTCAACCGCTTCGCAGGTCAAGGTCTTCGCCACGCAGCGCGAGCTGGTGAGTATCGCCAGGCGTGTGGCAGGGACCTTGTTTCAGCCCGTCGTGGTGCTGCAAGGAGCAGGGATCAGAGATTAGGGATCAGAGGCGGTCGCAGCGCGAATATCGAGTTATCACTCTTCGTCGCCGTAAGTATAGGTAACCAAACCGTCCTTCCAGTGATCTTCGTTCACTGTCATCTCCTCGATGAGGAAACCATCCGGGTGATCGACGAATCCAGGCTCATGAGCTTTCCAAGCCTGACTGTTCCCTACTCACCACTCCCTGTTCCCTGCCCTTTACTCCGCTCCCAGTTCGCCGACGATGGCCACGCCCGAGGAAGCTCCGATGCGGTTGGCCCCGCCTTCGAGCAAGGCGCGCACATCGGCCAGGGTGCGGATGCCGCCCAGGGCCTTCACCCCACACCGGCCTCCTGCCACGCCGCGCAGCAGGGCCACGTCCGCCGCGGTCGCGCCGCCGGTCGAAAAGCCGGTCGAGGTCTGGAGAAAATCCGCTCCCGCCTGGATGGCAATCTCGGCGCCACGCAGTTTTTCCTCCACCGTGAGCAGGCACGTTTCCAGAATCACCTTGAGGACGGCCCCATGATGGTGGGCCATCGAGGCCGTCGCGTGGATGGTATGCTCCACGGCGTGGTGGTTGCCGCTTTTGAGTTGGCCGATAGGAATGACCATATCGAGTTCGCGCGCGCCCAGGCGGGTGAGGGCCGCGGCCTCCTGGCGGAGGGTGGAAACCAGCGAGGCGCCAAGCGGGAACCCCAGTGTCACACCGACCTTGATGCCCGTTCCAGCCAATAATGAAACCGCCGCCGGAACCCAAACCGGGTTCACCATGGCGCACGCAAAGCGGTAGCGAATCGCTTCGTCGCACAGATTCTCCACCTGCTCCAGCGTGGCATCGGATTTCAGGAGGGTATGGTCAATTACACCGGCAAGATTCTGCCAGTTCGCCAGGGTCTGGGAAGTAAATGCAGCCGAATCGAAACTTCCGTGGTCAAATTCAAGGTCTTCCTGCATGGGCGAAATCGCTGCCATGTTCATACTCCTTGCGGCACTTTTGGAGTCTCTGTGGCCTGGTCCGGTCATACAAAAGTTCACCGCTCCGTACCGGCGCTCTCCATGATCTCCAAAAAATGCAATTCCTTTCCTTGCGCCGCTCTCGGGGCGGCTTCCTGGCTGTCTCCCGGGGGATGAGTATAGACCCTCGGCGAAGAACTTACCAAGGACAGGACTCACAGGCGTCAGCCCTGCCCGGAAATCGGCTCATGGACCCTTTCAGCGTGACTCGCAGGGTTCGGGGGAACGCCGTCTCCCGGAGTGGACTCTCCTTGTCCCTTTATTCGATGTCCATTCGGGCTATAACGGAACTCTGGATTTGGTAGGCGTGGTGGACGATCTTGTCCACCACAATATTTCCCTCGAGATCGCGCACCACCTGATGAACCATCACGACCCATCTGCCTCTCTCATCGGGAGTTATCTCCATGGGCTCGACGTGCGGGTCGATCACTGCCCATTGGCGCGTCCAGTAGTCGCGCACCCCTTCGCGTCCATAGACGAATCCGCCGTCCATTCCGTTCGCCCAGACCACGTCCGGACTCATCCGGGCCAGGACCTCTTCCATCCGGCGAGCGTTGAAGTCGCGATAGGCGCCCTCGAGAAGTTCGCGTTCGCTGCTCATAGGCTTCCAGGAGATCAGGATACTTCAGCCGCCCTCATCGATTGAGGCCCCATCCCTCGAACTGGCACGCGCTAAGCATTCTTTTCGGAGCCAACGGTGTTCTTCGTCGTCCACCGGGCAAGCCCCAATCCTGCGAGTACTGACACCAGGGCAGTGGTTCCGAGAAGTCCGCCGAAACCGTGCACGCGGGGACCCGAACCGACAAAGAGGAAACCGAAGATCATCCCCAGCAGTGGGAGCATCCAATACCGCCCGGCCAGACGCTCCATCGACGTCATGCCGGCAAAGCTGGCGCCGAGCCACGCAGCGGCGAGCGGAAGTATCTTCCCCTGCCACGACGGATGCAGCAGATTGATGCTCAGCCCAAGCACGGCAGACGGCACCGCCGACGCACACACCGCGCCGAATTTGCAGTGCTCCGATAACCAGAACGTCAGGGGAGCTGCCACGATGGCTACGCCGAAAACCGCCCACAGCATGGGCCCTTCGATAGGAGTGGACTCCGGGACCCGATGGTTCCATCCTGCCAGGCGCGCGGCTATTACGGTGAGCGCGGTACCCGCAAAGGCGATGGTTCCGAGTTTGCCTCCGATGCCGACCCAGAAATGCTTGGCCAATGAATAGATGATCCCCGCCATGATTCCCGCCACTGCGACCCACCGTGTACTGGGCAGGACGTGCGAGGAGGTCATCCCGGCAAAAGCTCCGCAATACAGGGATGCGGGCAGCACTCGCTGGTCGAGCAAGCTCAGTCGCCCGCTGAGCCACGCAAGCCCGCCGACCAGCGGCGCGGCCTGGACCGCCGTCATGCCTCCGGTTCGTATGGCCAACTGGACCGCCAGCGCCCCCAGCGCTACATGAACAACATCGTTCAGGAAAAGCGGAACCGCGGCTGGAACTGAGGTGGCATGGTGCAGGCCGGCGAGAACACTCAATCCCACGAAGGCGAAAGCGATCGCTTCCCATGCGTGTTCTTTGGGAAAAAAGGCGGAGAGATAGAACAGCCCTATCAGCAGGCAACAGCCCGCAGGGAGAAGCCATTTGATCCCACTGGGCAGCCAGCGAATCGGAGACGATGTGCTGGTTTCGCGCGCGCGATCGATCGCCTGCTGCGCCATGGGACTGGACCTTTCGTTCGGGTCTCTACGGCACTGCTCATTCAGCAACGGGCACGGCGAGCCTGCGGACCTTATCTGGCAGACGTTGAGGATTTTCGATGCGCGAATGGGGAAATTGGCAGAGGCCGCAGACTCTTGAGAATTGTACCGGGAAAGCAACTTCCCGCCGAGTGTTTTTCGCAAAGAGAACTCAGGAATCGGCAGAACCGGTTGCAAATCCTGCTTTGAAAGGGCACGGATTTATCGGTGCCGCAAAAGTCCCGATATTACCGCGAGCTTAGCCCCCGAGGGCTTTTTTTCCAGCCCCGAGGGGATTTATGCAACCAGATTATCAAAGGATCTAAGTCCTACTCCGGATGGTCGGCGGTCATCAGGCAGATGTCGGGGAGGTTGCGGTACCGTTCCGCGTAATCCATCCCATAGCCGATAACAAACAGGTTGGGAATCGAGAACCCCACATAGTCCGCATCGATCTTCTCGATGCGCCGCGATGGTTTGTCAAGCAGCGCCGCAATGCGCAGCGTCCGGGGCCGATGCTGCAGAAAAATCTTGCGTAGGTACGACAGCGTGAGACCGGTATCGAGAATGTCTTCGACGATCAGGACATTCTTGCCCTCGATCGGTTCATCCAGGTCCTTGATCAGCTTGACAGCACCCGACGACCGCTGGCCCTTTCCGTAGCTGGAGACAGCCACGAAGTCGAACGTTGCGTCCACCGACAGCGAACGCGCCAAGTCCGACAGGAAAATGGCCGCGCCCTTCAGAACGCCCACCAGCACCACCTTTTCGCCGTTCAGATCGCGGGTGATTTCGGCGCCCATCTCTGCCACCCGCCCAGAGATTTGCTGGCGGGTGTAGAGAACCTCGGTTCCCGGATACGTCATGGTGGACATGGGTTCAGTATCACCCCGGAGCCCTGCAGGAATGCAAGTGCGTCGCTCCAAAAAATGACGCCCGCTGCCCGGAGGAGCGAATCGTCTTCTAGCGGAGGGCCGTCTATACTTGTAGTAGCGATGCTTCCCTATATCAACATTGGTTCCTTTCACCTGCCCACATTCGGGCTGATGCTCTGGTTCGCGGCCGTCAGCGCGGGGATCATCATGGATCGCAACTTCCGGCGCTGGAAGATCGACGCCGACGCGGTCGGGATGGTGGCCATCACGGTGGTCGCCGGCATCGTGGGAGCCAAGCTCTGGCACGTGCTCGACACCCCGTCGGAGTTTCGCGAGCAGGGCTGGCACGTGCTGTGGGATACGGCCGGATTCGCCTGGTTTGGCGGACTGGTCTTCGGGATTGCGGCTCTGGTGCTCCAGGGATGGAGGGCCAAAATCGGCCCGCTGCGGACGCTGGATCTGGCAGCCCCTGCGGCGGCCATCGGCTACGGCATCGGCCGGATCGGCTGCTTCCTGTCGGGGGATGGCTGTTACGGAATTCCAACCAATCTGCCCTGGGGTATGAGCTTCCCGAAAGGCATCGAGCCGATCTTCGTTCGCGTGCATCCCACGCCGCTATACGAGTTTGGGGCGGGTCTGCTGATCGGCGCCTGGCTGTGGGTGCGAGGGGGCAAGGCCCACGCGACGGGAAGGATCCTGGGCGAATATCTCATCCTCAGCGGGACAGCCCGTTTTCTGGTGGAGTTCATTCGCCGGAACCCCAAGTTGCTCTGGGGCCTCTCAAACGCGCAATTGGCGAGCGCGGGATCGGTTCTCGCCGGCGTGGCGATCGTGATCTGGGCGTCCACCCGCCGCCCCGTCACCGAAGAGCCTGCATTGGCCGTAGAAAAGCCGGCCTGAGCCGCCGCGGCAAGACCCAGGACGGGCTCCTGCAGTGCGGTTACGCACTCCGACCGCTGCAAATGATTCAAACCCCGAACTGCTGCAGATGATGATCCAGATGCTTGTACATCAGGGCCGCCCATTCGCTGGGAGTGAGCGGCCCGAAAAAGCTGTGCGGATGGGTGGTGCAACCGCTTGGTCCGGCCGTCGCAAAGCGGTCGATTAATGCACAGAGCCGCTGCTGCTCTGAGCCAAGATCTCGGTCGTCCGCAATGACCAGGGTTTTGGCGGTCGGGGAATTCTTGCGCATCGGCTCGGTCTCGACGAGGACCTTCGACTTCAGGAGGCGCCCGATGATACTCCCGAGAAACATGCGCGGCGGCCGCACTTCTCCTACTGCCCACAGCATCGATTCGGAGCAGTGCGCGAGGGCTTGCGCCGGACTCATCTTGCCCCATTGTCGCGCGCCGTCCGGCTTGAGGAGGCCGATCCGTTCCTTTATCCGTATGACAACGGCCGGTTCGTAGAGATTCGGCATCCTTGGAATCCCCGGTTGGATTACCACCATGCGATCGACTCGCTTTGCTGGCGAAATCCATTTGACCACAGATCCACTCACGAATGTGGATTCAATAAACGCCCAACATCAGGATTCCTGCGTACAGGGAAGCACCCCGTCACAGGCCGTAACCCGCGGCAAGTGATCACCATCACGGAAGCAAGCTTCACGACTTGAGAATATTTTTAATCAGAGCCTTACAAAACCTATCTAAACGCAACTGTCCCTTGGGCCCAGATTGATTCTCCCGATTTGCGTGCACCCCTAGGCAGGCGGGAAGGAACAATCTGATGCAATCCTGGTTGAGGGGATTGTGCGCAGTCCTGATTGTCCTTGCGGTTGCTGCACGGTCAGGCAACGCGCAGAATGGCCACGAAACCCCCTCTGCGAACGCAGCATCTTCTACTGGCTCTTCCACTCAGCCGCAATCGTTGTTTGATTCCCTCGGCGATCGGGTTGACCCCATCTCCATCACCGTCGAAGTTCACGATTCACCCACCGAAATCGACACCAGCGGCCCGCAGCCTCTTCAAGCCGGGGCGCAAGAAATCCTAACCACGGCGGGATCGTACGGCGATCTGTCGCGATTTATGCAGATTCTCCCGGGGGTGGTTGCATCCAGCGACCTGAGCAACCAGATGCTGGTTCGAGGCGGCCACCCGGTAGAGAACCTTTTCCTGGTGGATGGAATCGAGGTGCCCAACATCAATCACCTCGCCGAAGCCAACTCAACCGGTGGCTTTGGTCCCATGATCGATTCCGCGGCGATTCAGGGATTGAAGCTTTCCACCGGTGGCTTCGATGCACGCTACCCGGAGCGGCTCTCGTCCGTTACCGAAATTCGCTCCCTGGAAACAAACGTCCAGGATAATCATCTTGAAGGTGACCTGGGAGTCCAGGGCGCTGGTGGTTTACTGGTCAAGCACGCCTTTGGAGGTAGCCTTCTGGCGTCAGCGCACCATGGTTTGCTGAATCTCATCAGCGACGACGCCGGCCTCAACGGAGTTCCATCGTATACCAATGAACTGGTCCGTTTTCGACGCACCGCACCAGGGGGAGACCAACTCACGCTCCTGCACGTTGCCGGCGGGGATTCGATCTCCATCGCTCCCTGCGCGGAAGATTACTACGAAACGAGCAGCATCGATTCGCAATACTCCGGATGGAGGGAAACGACCGGTCTCATCTGGCAACACATCCATTCGGCAAGATCGTTTTCCGTCCTGAACCTCAGCGATTCGGAACAGGTTGAGAGCATCCGCCAGCAAGATCAGATCACCGATCCTCTCCAGATCACGTTTGTACCCGGAATCGGCTGCGCCAATGCAGCGGCAGCGATTTCTCCCCTCCCCGTGTACTCTGAAGACTCTAACAACGCATTCACCACCGCGGGTTACAGCATGGAGTGGGGCTCGTCCCGCATCGGAGTCACAGGTGGAACCGCATTTTGGCTGGAGAGACCTCATTTCCATGTTGCCCAGCCAAGCGGGGCGCCCTCACCCTATCTGGCAACACCGGTAAGAGCCGACTCGACGTCTTTCTTCTCTGACTTTTCAACCGGTCAGAGCGGCTCCTTTCTGCAGGCGCACGTGCGCCCGCTTAAGAATCTCTCCCTGGGCGCCGGCACGCGGTTCCAGACATTCGCCTTTGGTGACCATACAACCCTGACGCCGCGCGCCAGCGTTCGCTACGAATTGGGCGAGTCGCTGTCTTTCCACGCCGCATACGGAATGTACGCACAATTGCCTCCATACATCAATCTGCTGGCCTACCCCGGCAATCGGGCCATGCGCCCCATGCGCACCGAACACGAAATCGCGGGCGCCGATTTCAGCTTTCTCCGTGGCTCGCTGATTCGGGTTGAAGCCTATAACAAAAACTATCTGGACGTTCCCGCTTCCACCGAATATCCCTCCGTCACCATGCATACGATGGTGGATATGATCGGTGAACAACTGGTGTGGCTTCCCATGAACAGCACCGGAGTTGGAAAGGCCGCCGGAATTGAACTCTCCGATCAGTCGCACATCTCTTCGCGTTTTCAAGTTCAAGGATCCGTCGCCTATTCCCGCGCCAAATTTGCAGGGACAGATCAAATCCTTAGACCCAGCAATTTTGATTTTCCCTGGATTGCCAATGTCGCAGGCATTGCCCAGTTGAAGCGGCAGTACACCATTTCCGGGCGCTATGGATACGCAACCGGTCGGCCTTACACGGCGTTCGACCTCGCGGAATCGAGTGCGCAAAACAGGCCGGTTTACGATCTTTCAAAAGAGAACACGCAACGCGCGCCGTATTACTCGCGCCTCGATGCTCAACTGACCAAGGAATTCGAGATTCATTCACTTCATCTTGAGTTGTACGGTGGTGTTGACAACATCCTCAACCGATCGAATTTCCTGTCGTACGCGTGGATGCCCCGATACCAGTTCAACAAAGAGGTTCACGGGGAACCACTGGCCACCCTGTGGCAGATGCCAATCTTTCCCAATTTTGGAATTCGCCTGATCGCTCGCTGAGAGGCATTGCGGCTGCGCAACGGTCGGCCGCTCAATGCGCCAGCAGATACACGCCGATGCACACGAACACCGCCGCGGTCCATCGGCGCCGGTCGACGTTCTCATGCAGAAAGACCTTGCCTGCGATCGCGATAGTGACCACGTTCAGCGAAGCGGACGCCGGCGCCACCAGGCTGAGATCCAGATGGTTCAGCGCGAACAGAAGGGCAAAAAACGCAAGCGCGAGAAAAGTCACGCCGGCAAAGAACAGCGGGCAGGTAATCACGGCGTGGATGGCGCCCTTCAGCCCCGAGTGAGCGCGAATCTCGTCCAGGTCGCCGATCGACTTCATGGCTGCGGCAGTCAGCACTTCGCCGCACGTGGACAACAGCACCACCGCCGCAATCATGGCGGTTGCGGTCCATGGTCCGGGATGGGTCGTGCCGGCAGCGGGAATCATCCCGCACGCTCTTCTTTTGCGGGGACAGCGTGGGCCTCAGGTTTGGACTTGGCAGGATGCTCCGTGAGCGATGGCCCGCGGGCCACGAATCCCACGCCGATGGTAATGAGCACGATTCCGAACCAGCGCTCCAGCGAGATCGTGTTATGCAGCCAGAACTTCGATAGCAGCGCCACGATGACATTCCCGAACGCCGTGGCGGGCAACACATATGTCAGATCGGCCCAGGAAAGCGCGGTCAGATAGCTGGCGAAGAAGCCGATCAGCAGCGCGATACCGGCCCCGATCCAGGGAGTGAAAACCGCCGCGACCAGCGACCCCGGATGGCCAAGCGAGATGGCGGGAACTCGAATCATGCCGCGCGAGAGGCATGCGTCGCCCAGCGGCGCGCATAGCGAGACCAGTCCCAGCATCAGGTACTGGCGCGGCTTGAGCTTTTGCTGCGACATTCTGTGGTGTCTGATTCCTTGTGCTGACAAGAGAAGGGCGGCCCGAGCCGCCCTCCGAATCATGTTTCCGATGTCATCCTGAGCGCAGCGAAGGATCTGCGGTTGCTGGTTTGGCGTCGTAATGAACGCTACGCAAGAAACCTATGCGCCGGCGCTCACGGGCGCCGGAGGCTCCGGCTGCCGGCTGCGCGCTTCTTTCACCATCTTGTTGCGCTGCGCGCGCAGCTTCAGGAACGACCTGGCCTCAACATACAGGCGCGGCAGATCGCGATTGACAATGGCCTTCCAGACCACGCGCGCCGCCGCCTTGGGCCGGAAGTAATATTCGTCGTAGAAGCGGTGCACCATCTCCATCACGTAATCGGTCGGCAACCCGGGATACTCGATGTGCGCCATCTGGTGGCCGCCGTCATCCTGCATCGTCTGGTTGGTGATGAAACCGTTGGCGGCCGCAAATTCGTAGAACTCCGTTCCCGGATAGGCGTGCGCAATCGAGACCTGGATGGTTTCCACGTCCAGCCCCTTGGCGAAGTTGATGGTATTGCGAATCGACTCCCTGGTCTCGCCCGGCAGCCCGAGAATGAAGTCGCCGTGAATCACCAGGCCGAGGTCATGGCAGTCCTTGGCGAAGGCTCGCGCACGCTCGACTGTGGCACCCTTCTTGATGTTTTTGAGGATCTGCGGATCGCCCGACTCGAACCCGACGATCAGCAGGCGGCAGCCCGCGTCCTTCATGGCCTTCAGCGTCTCGCGATCGGTGGTCACGCGCGAGGTGCAGCTCCACGTCAGATTCAGCGGCTTGAGCTTCTCGCACAGCTCGATGGTGCGCACCTTCTGGATGTTGAACGTGTCGTCGTCGAAGAAGAACTCCTTCACATGCGGGAAATTCTCCTTGGCCCACTTGAGTTCGGCGGCCACATCGTCGGTGGAGCGCTTGCGCCACGCATGCCCGCTCAGCGTCTGGGGCCACAGGCAGAACGTACACTGCGCCGGGCAGCCGCGCGTCGAGTAGAGCGCGATGTACGGATGCAGCAGGAACGGCACGTTGTAGCGCGTCACGTCGATGTCGCGTTTGTAGATCTTCGTGGCCCACGGCATCGCGTCCAGGTTCTCCACCTGCGGGCGATCCGGATTGTGAATCACCTGGCCGTCCTTTTTGTAGCTGATGCCGAGAATCTCATTGAGCGGCTTGCCCTGCGCGTACTCGACGATCGAGTAGTCGAATTCGCGGCGGCAGATGAAGTCCAGCACTGAGCACTCGTTGAGCGCCTTGTCGGGCGAGGTGGTCACCGGCGGCCCGACGAACGCGATACGGATCGAAGGATTGGCCGCCTTGATTGCTTCAGCCAGCCTCTGGTCGCCCTCCCAGCCCACGGTCGAGGTAAACAGGACCAGGAACTCGTAGTCCTTGCAGATCTTGATCGTCTCATCCGCCGAGACGTGGTGGGGCGGCGCATCGAGCAGCCGCGAACCCTCCAGCAGCCCGGCCGGGTAGGTGAGCCATACCGGGTACCAGTACGACTCGATCTCGCGCGTCGCGGGCCAACGGGAGGAGGCGCCACCGTCAAAGTTCTCGAACGAAGGTGGATTCAGAAAGAGGGTCTTCAGGGGCATAGCCATCCTTTTCATTTTAGCAGTGGTCAGGGACCAGGGATCAGGGGTCAGTACGTGGATGAACCGTAAGTACTTATCTGTCAGCGGGCCGGAGGTGATTCTGGTCTGGTCCCTGTCGTTTGATTCAGGAGCGGGCCGGTTTGATCCCTGATCCCTGATCTCTGATGTCTGGTTTTACTTGTGCAATTCGTCCAGCCAGTCCTGCATGTGTCCCAGGGCGCGGATCAATCCCAGGCGGGCCTTGGCGAGCTCTAAACCGGCTTCCAGGGAATCCGCATATTTCTGCCGCTCGTCGATGCGCGTCTGTTGTTCGGTTTTGGGCGAAGGTTGAGCGGGAGTTCCGGGAACACCCACGCCACCGTTACCGACCTCCAATTCGGTGAGGACGGTTTTCACCTGTTCCTGGGCGATCTGCTGTTTCAGGCTGGCTACCTCCGCCAGTGCATCCAACTCCTTCAAGCTCGCCGTCAGCGACGCAATCTGCACCTCGTTCTGCCGTTCTGCCTGCTCGGCTTCAATCCTCGCGCGCAGGGCTTCGGCGGCCGACTCATTCGCCTTGTCGCGGTGAACCATGTCAAACACCGGGATCTGAATGTTGAATCCCGAAAAGAAGTTGTTGGTCGGCAATGGCTTGGCGAAGAATGAATTCACGTTGTTCAACAGCGTTGTGTTGCGATTGTATTGAACGAAGAAATTCAACTGGGGATAGTAGTTGAGGTCACGGTCTCCCCGCGCAAGCGCCAGTTTCGCGTTGGCCTGTGAATGCGCGGCCTCGATGCCTGGCAGGGTGCGGCGGGGTGTATCTCCCCTGAATTGGGGGATTTCGGGAATGCTGGAGTGATCCGGGGCGATGGAGCCGACCGGCAGGCCGGTGAGGACTGCGAGCTGTTTGGCCTGCGCGGCGGCGCGGGATTCAAGATGCAGCCGGGCAACCTTAATGTTCGCCGCGGTCAGCTTTGCTTCCAGAAGCTGGCTCAGCGGATCGACCCCGGCTTCCGCGCGCTGCTGTTCGATATCCACCAGGTGGGCGGCGTAGCCTTCCTGTTGCCGGGCGGCGTCCAGTTCGCGATTTACGGTGTCCAGCTCGATGTAGGCCAGGGAGGCATCGAGTGCGACCTGTTCGCGGGCATCTTTCACGGCGAAATTCGCTCCCTCAACGCCCGATTGAGCCGACTTGATATAGTTCCGCTGCGTGACGCCGTAAACCAGCGACTGAACCGTCGCACCCCAAAGGGTCGGCGGCGACCCTGTATAGCCGACCTCGGGAAAAGCGGGAATCCCGGTGGTCGCCAGCAGCGATGGAATCAGAACATCCTTGGCCCCGGACAGCACGGCTTGCGATCTCTGCACATCGGCTAGCGCGGCGCGAACCGAAGTGCTATTGCGTTGCGCAAGATCCACCACCGTGCCCAGCGACACCTGTGCCCGCGGCACCAGGGGCGAGGCTGTAACCGCGCCCGTCACCACGAAAAAGGCGAGCCGCAATGGCAAACGGGGACGATTTTTCGAAGGCAGGGTCGAGCTCAAAGTTTCAAGTCCTGTGCCGGCTTGTAATCCTGGGCCAGCGCCAGCGCTTCGGCGCGCTCGCGCCGCGCCCCTTCCTTGTCGCCGGACTGCGCTCTCAGCCGCGCCAGCCACACGCGCGCGGTGAACGCCGGCGCCTCCTCGGTGGCCGCGGGTGAGGCGAGATAGGCTTCGAGTAACTTGATGGCCATCGCCGGATTACGGTTGGACTTGATCAGCACCGAGGCGCCGTTGAACATGGCGACGGCCGCATGGGAATCGCGCTGGGCCGCCGTCCATCCGCTCTGGACCGCGTTGTCCATTTCCGCATAGTGCTTGGTTTTGCGGTAGAAGCTCGCCAGCCGCATCCACTGCAACGCGGGATGGGCGCTGGCGGCCACCGCCTCTTTCAGCTCCTTTTCCGCTCCCGGAATGTCGTTGTTCTCCCGGGCAATCGCACCGCGCAGTTCGTGAGCGCGGACCGGATCCAGGTGATCCAGTTGCGCCGCCACACCGGCGGCTTTCTGGGTGCCTCCACCCACCACGCCGGGAGCGTCACTGTAAAACTCGCCCAGGTCGGCAAGCGCCGCGACATTTCCCGGATCCAGTTGCGCCGCCTGCTCGAATTCGGCGCGCGCCCGCTTGGCCAGGTTATAGGCGTTCAGGAAGTTGGCATGGTCGGCCATTTCGCCAATTGCGCGGCCGAGCCAGAGATGGTCATTCGAGTTCTGCGGATCCAGATTGACGGCCTGTTCGCATTCGTTCTTCGCCGCCTCGAACTGCTCCAGCGTAAACAGCACCCGGCAGCGCAGGTTGTGCGCATCGGCCGAATTGCCCACTGCATCGGGAAGAGACTTGAGCAGGGCCCGGGCCTTGTCCGCCTGGCCGGCCTGCAGGGCGGCATTCACCTGCGCAAGGCTAGTCTGCACGCCTTCTTTGGCTGACTCCGCAGTCGCCAGGGAAGCTGCCATGGTGAGGCCGAGCAGCATGGCCAAGTCGAATCTCACCGGATTTCCTTAATCGGAATCCCTTCCTGCAAGGGTTGTCCGCTGGTGGTTCCGGTTGCGATCCAGTCGCCATCGTTCAGCCCGGAAAGAATGGCTTGCTGGGTCAGATTGTAAGTTCCCGTCACCACCGGCGTGCGCTTGAGCTCTTCCCCTACGATTTTGAAGACGTAGGGCTTGCCGTTTTCCAGGTGGAGCGCGTCGCGCGGGACGCTCAGCGCATTGGCCGTGCTCGCGGTGGTCACCGTGACGGTGACATTGGTGTCGGGGAGAAGTTCGCCATCCGGGTCGTCGAGAGCCACAAGGACCTCGCCCACCGTACGCGTCTCCAGGTGAATCACGGTCACCGGGACGCGCTCGATGTGCCCATGCCACACACGCCCGGGACGCGCGTCCCACTTGATTTCGATAGGCTGCCCAACGGCCAGGTTTCCGATCTCCGGCTCGTCGAAATACGCGCGGACGCGCTCGCGGTGCAGATCGGCCACTTGCAGAAGCAGCTTGCCCTGCTCGACAAAATCGGTGGGCTTGACCTCAATACTGTAGACCGTGCCGGCCGCCGACGCCCGAACCTTGGTCTGGTTTTCCACCTGTTGCGCGGCCATGAGGGTGGCTTCCGCATCATCCAGCTCTGACCGGGCGCGGTCCACCTCCGCCGGCGAGTAGCGGCTATTGCCGCTGGTTTGGGCGGCTTCCAGAGCGGCGTTGGCCGATGCCACCCTTTGGCGTGCCGCCGCCACCTCGCTCGGCGAGGCAGCGCCAGTGGCATTCAGCTTTACCAGGGCATCCAAATCTCGTTGCGCCTGATCGCGGTCGATGCGCGCACGGGTCACCTCGGCGGCGGTGGCTTGCTGCTGTTCGCGGGTTCCGTTGTGGGTGGCAGCTTCCAATCCAGCCTCCGCGTTTTTCACCGCGGACTGGGCGGTAGCCAGCTTCGCGCGGGCCTGCACGTCGTCCAGTTCCATCAGCAGCTTGCCGGCCGGAACTTCGTCGCCCTGCTGCACGTAAACGGCCTTCACGGTGGTAGCGATGGGGCTGTTCACCTCGTAAGGGGTGATCGGCTCGACGCGGCCATTGGTGCTGATCGTGCTTTTCAGGGACTGATGCGTAGCCTGCGCCGCCCGGACCTCCAACCGCGTCCGTGTCAGCGACCGAACCGACATAAATACGAGGACCAGGATGACCGCTGCGCCAAGCCAGGCCCAGCGCCACGCCAACTGCTTTCTTTCCTGCGCCATGAAGAAGAACCTGAGTCAGTATATAGGACTCGCAAAGAGGGGCCGAGGGATCAGGAAATTGCTGACGAATCGGTCATTCTCGAGGGATCAGGAATCAGAAAAGCTGGAGGGGACCGTCCTCCGGACCTGAATGGCAAACCCCTAACCTCGTAATCGCGAATCTCTATCCCTCTACAATCAAGGTATGGCCACTCCTCTTTACACCGACGACCATGCAAAGGCGGGACTGGATTTCGCCTTTCCCCCGATCGAGACCTGGAGGAACCAGTTCCCCGGATACGAGATCACCATTGATGATCCGGAGCTGACATCGGTTTGCCCCCGCACCGGGCTGCCCGACTTCGGCGTGCTCACCATCCGCTACATGCCGCGCGAACGCTGCCTGGAACTTAAGTCGCTTAAGGAGTACCTGTTCAGCTATCGCAATCTGGGCATCTTCCAGGAGAACATCGTCAACCAGGTTCTGGAAGACGTGGTCAAAGCCGCCGATCCGGTGTGGGCGGAAGTGAAGGGGGTGTTCCGGCCGCGCGGCGGCATTGGAACCACCGTGGAGGCGCGCTGGCCAAGACCGCAATCGTAGAGTTCCGGTTGGAAATGGGTGACGGCCCCGGCGCCGTGTGATACTCGAAAAGACTCATCGGTCCGTGAGGACTCACCCTCTGAGCGCATCGGTCCAAGCCGCCCGCATCCGGTCCAGCCCCGCGCTGGGGACCTTCCTTCTCCTGATCGGGTTGAACCTGCTCAACTACATCGACCGCTACATCCTGCCCGGCGCGCAGCCGCTGATCCAGCGCGAATACGGCTGGAACGACCAGCAGATGGGCGCGCTGACAACCGCCCTGTTTGTCACCTACATGCTGGTGGCTCCCCTGACCGGATGGCTGGGCGACCGCTATTCGCGCAAGCCGCTCATCATCGCCGGGGCGGTGCTCTGGAGCCTGGCCACACTGGCCACCGCCTGGGTCCACGACTACTGGACCCTGTATCTCCGCCATGCCCTGGTGGGCGTGGGAGAAGCTACCTTTGGCATCTTCGCGCCCGCCGTGCTGGCCGACTTCTATCCCGAACGCGAGCGCAACCGGATTCTCTCGATCTTCTATACCGCCATTCCGGTGGGCGCGGCGCTCGGATACCTGGCAGGCGGCCAGCTCGGTACCCTATGGGGTTGGAGACGGCCGTTCTTCCTGTGCGCGTTTCCCGGCCTGGCGATTGCCGCCATCTACGGCTGGATCGGGCGTGAGCCTGCGCGGGGATCGAACGACCATGTCGCGCCAACCCGCAACCGCGCGACGTTTCGCGGACTGTTCACGAACCCGGCTTTCCTCACAGCCACCTTTGGCCTGGCAGCGCTGACCTTCGCCATGGGGGGAATCTCCACCTGGGTGCCGACTTTCCTCCATCGCTTTGCCGGCCAGTCCGTCGCAGGGGCCAGCCAGACGGTCAGCGCCATTACCGTGGTGGATGGAATTGCGGGAACGGTCGTGGGCGGATGGTTTGCCCAGCGCTGGCTGCGCACCGACCATCGCGCCCTGTACCTGCTCTCCTTCTGGAGCGTGGCCCTGACCCTGCCCTGCGGCGCTCTGGTCTTCTTCGGCCCGCGGAGCTGGGCCATTCCTTCCCTGTTCGCGGCGGAGTTTTTCCTCTTCCTGAACACCGGGCCGTTGAATACGGCGATCGTCAATTCGGTCTCGGCGCCGGTGCGGGCGACGGCGGTTTCGCTGAATCTCTTTTGCATTCACTTCTTCGGCGACACCTTCTCGCCGCAGATCATCGGAGCCATCTCCGACCGCACGGGGAGCCTGCGCGTCGGGCTGGGAGCGACGCTGCTGTCGCTGATTGTTTCGTGCGCGATCCTGAGAGCGGGCGCGCGCTACGCACCGGTGCTGGAGGACGGGATATCTGCCTCGAGGAATTAGGTTTACGGCCCATAGCCACTGGGTTTATGGCCGGCGCCATGTCCCCCATGGCCACTGTGTGGCTGTGTGGGGCAATTTTCCAATAAGCTGTTTAATTTCAAATAGTTAGATAGGCTCACACAGTGGCACAGTGGTTTTTCTGTGCACAACCATCTGGTGATACGGACGACGCGGGCGATTCGATCGCCCAATAAGATCCATTGTGCGCTGAGGGAGCGTAATTATCTGCAATTCCGGAAAAAGAAAGTGGCGTGGATGCAGATCCTTCGACTGCGTCGGGCTGGCGCGAACGCGCCAGCCCGACCTCGCTGAGGATGACAAGCATAAAGACCGAAACCGGAAGACTTAGGTTCCCTGCTTCTTCAGCGCGCGCTTCAGCACTGTTTCGAGCGCGGCCTTCTGCTCCTTGTACTCGTTAGGAGAAAGGACGCCGGAGAGCTTTTCGCTTTCAATCGAGAACATCTCTTCCTTCAGCACCGCGAGCAGGGTGGCATTGTGCGAGCCGTGGTTGACGGCCACCGCGGCGGGAGTGGAGAACGCCTGGACGGCCGGCGCAGGACCGGGAGCCTCCGCACGCTGCGCCCTGGGAGCCGAACGGGGCGCGGCTGCAGGAACAGGAACGGTAGCACCGCCCGCCGCGGCCGCGGCTCCCGCAGGGCGGCGCAGCAGGAACCCGGCAACGGTCGCCAGTCCCAGAAACATGACGAGCAGGATCCACCACTTGTACTTGCTCAGCGGATCGGGGGTATTGATGGGATTTCCGATGCCGCCACCCGGGCCGGTGGGAACCGCGTCCGGCGCGACGGCGCCTCCCCCGGAGGGCTGGCCCTGATCTTCGCGCGGAAGCGAACCATTCCCGGAGACGGTCGCCGTGAGTTCCTGGCCCGGCTGCACATTTCTCAACAGCTCCGTCTGCAGGTTCGGGTCCTGGGGAACCGACTGGAATCCCCCGCCTTTGAACGACATGCTTTTGGGCACCAGGAACGCCACGTTATCGGTGCGCATGAGCAGTTGCGGCTTGAACGTGTAGGAACCGGACGAATACGGCACGTGATAGCTGATCTGGAATTCCGTATCCTTGATTTCGCCCGCCTGCAGCTTGTCGGCCTCATCGGGCTGGATGGGGAAATCGAACATGTAGTGGTTCTTCCCGCCGGCCGGCTTGATCGGCGTGGAGGTGAACATGCCGGTGGGCCGCTTGGCCTGCGTCCCCTCCACCGTGGCGTCCGGCGGAAGAACCACCTCGAAACCGTGCGCAGGATTGTACAGCGTGGTCGGCGGAGAACTGGCGTTGTGGACCAGGTAGCGCTCCAGCACCTGCAGTTGCCCGTTCTGCGCCTCGAGTTCAAAGACGTCGGCTTCGATCGAAATGCCGGAGACGCTGGGCCCGGCGTCATACACAGGGATGTCGCCGGGCCCGCTATCGGGAGCGGCGATGAAGTACGGACTTCCCTGGTGCGTGACACGGACCAGCATGGGACCACTGCCCGGCTTGTTCAAGGAGTAATGGCCGGCGGCGTTGGTGGTGGTGGAGCCGACAACGCTCATGCCTGCCTGGACGTCGACCAGTTCCACCTTGTCGCCCGCGACGGGCTTGCCGGTGGTCTTGTTGGTCACGGTGCCGGTAACAGGTGCAGCCTGCGCGAGAACGGCGAGAGAGAAAAGTGCAACAGTAATGACGGCGAATTTTAGCGATCTCATTGTGTTCCTGGTTTTTAGCTTCCAGCTACTAGCTACGTAGAAACCATGGTCGACGGGCCGGCGCCAGCCATTTGCGAGAAACTAGCGGCTAGAAGCCAGGGGCTTGTCTATGCCTGCTGCAGGTGCTCAATTTCGGCCATCAGCATGGCGGTTTCGCTTTCCAGTTGCGAGCGCTGGGCGAGGAAATCCTCCTCGGGATACTTCCCGGCGCGGAATTCAAAACTGAGGTCGCGAAGATTCTCGTAGAGCTGTTCCTTGCGCTCCAGCAGATAATCAAGGCGCGTTTTCTGGCTCTGGCTGGCGAAGGCGTTCTCCGGCCAGAAGGTGTAGATGAGCGCGCCAAAGGCGAGCAGCATGCCGGCCATCAGGCCCATGGTAGGGGACATAGCTCAGTAGCCTCCTTCTTCGCCGGTCTCACGGCGGACGCGGTCGCGCAGGGCGGCCATTTCGGGATTGGCGGGTTCGGCGGCCATCTCCGTCTTGGCGATGGTCCAGTGGCGCACCAGCAGAACGGTGCCCAGAAGGGCGGCGGCGAACACGGCGAACGGCGCGATCCAGGCCACGATGTGAAAGCCGGACGCCGGCGGCGCAGCCAGCACGATGGCGCCGTATTTCGCGGCAAAGGAGTCGAATATCTTCTGATCGGGATCGCCGGAAGCCACTCCGCCGCGCAGAAGATCGAGTTCCTCGCCGCGGTTCTGGCATCCGGCGTGATCGCATTCACCCAGCAACTGGGCGCAACCGCAGGTACACATCAGTTGACGGCCGAGCGTGTTGATGCGCGAGGCGGGGTCTGTGGCGCCGAGCGAGAAACAGACGGCGACTGCGAGCGCCAGGGCCTGAGCGGATTTGAGGAAGAAGGTGAGGCGCTTCCGGCCAGGCCGAACCGCAGATCCTTCGCTGCGCTCAGGATGACAAGACGCTTTGTGGAATGACGTACCCATCAGTCACCTCCGTGGAGGACCGGCTCGACGGGTATGGCGCGAACCGCCGGAACCCGCAGAGCCGCGGTGGATGGGGTAAGACTGGGAACCATTGCGATCAGCGTTCCGAAGACAACCAGCACCCATCCGAACCAGATCCAGCCGACGAGCGGCTTGATGAAGGCCTTGATGATGGGCTGGCCCGTGGAGGGGTTTTCGCCCTCATAGACGACATACAGGTCCCACCAGGGGGTCGAGTGGATCGCCACCATGGTTTGGGGCTGATTGGTGGCTTTGTAGAGGCGCTTTTCGGCCATCATCTGGAAGGCCTTCTTGCCGTCCTTGGTGACGTCGAGCAGCGCCCACTGCGACTGGTAGTTGGCGTTGTCGTCCTGGGTGGCACCGACCTGCTCCAGCGTATAGGGCGCGATGGCGAGCTTGTCGTGCAGGCCGAGTTCCGACTCCTGGCTGCGGTCGAACGCCGAGCCGGCCAGCCCGATAAAGATGATCACCACGCCGATGTGAATCAGGTAGCCGCCGTAGCGGCGCGTATTGCGGCGCGTAAGCAGGTAGACGGCGGCGAAGAAATTCCGGCCGGTCTGCCTGGAAATGACCTGGGCGCCGCGCACGAACTCCGATACGATCGCCGTGAGAACGGAGGCGCACAAAGCAAAGGTGATCAATGCATAAAAGTTGCCGCTGTCGAACTGGTTGTCCTTGATGGGATTCACACCGAGAGCGATGGCGAGAATCAAGGCAGCCCACAGGGCAATCACGGGCAGAATGAAGTTCTTCCTCACGCTGCGCAGCGAGGTGGCACGCCAGGGAAGCAGGGGGCCGATCCCGGTGAGGAACAGCAGGAACAGCCCGATGGGAATGGCCTCGCGGTTATACCAGGGCACCGACATCGTAACCTTGTTGCCGACCACGTACTCGCTGATCACCGGGTACATGGTTCCCCAAAGAATGACGAAGCAGAGGATCAGCAATATCCAATTGTTAAAGAGGAAGCTGGACTCGCGGCTCACGAGGGATTCAACCTTCTGCTCGCTCTTGAGATGGTCGCGCTGCAGGATGTAGGTGAAGATGCAGACCGCCAGCACGATGCCCATGAACACGACGAACCAGGTGCCGATGGACGACTGCGCGAAGGCGTGGACCGAACTCACCAGGCCGGCGCGGGTCAGCAGCGTGCCCAGCATGGTAAGCAGGAACGTGGTAAATATGAGCCACACGTTCCAGCTCTTCATCATGCCTTTTTTCTCCTGCATCATGACGGAGTGCAGGAAGGCGGTGCCGGTGAGCCAGGGCATGAAGCTGGCGTCCTCGACGGGGTCCCAGCCCCAGTAGCCGCCCCAGCCGAGCACGGCGTAGGCCCAGTGCATGCCGAGCAGGATGCCGCAGGTGAGGAACAGCCAGCTGACCATGGTCCAGCGGCGGGTAATCTTGATCCACTTCTCGCCGGGATAGCGCATCATCAGCGCGCCGAGGGCGAAGCAGAAGGGCACCGCGAGCCCGACATATCCGAGATACAGCGATGGTGGATGGATCACCATCTCCGGGTACTGGAGCAAGGGATTCAGGCCGTTGCCGTCGGCCGGGATCTGGCCCCGGAATAAGGAGAACGGGGGAGCCGCGAAATTCAAAATCAAGAGGAAAAACACCTGCATGGCGGCCAGGATGGTGCCCGCGTAGGCGTAGAGCTTGACGTCGGTTTTGTGGGTGAGGCGGAGGATGAACCCGTAGGTTCCCAGCAGCAAGGCCCAGAGGAGCAGGGATCCTTCCTGTCCGCTCCACAATGCGGCGAATTTATAACCCGCCGGAAGGGCGCGGTTGGTGTGCTCAAGGATGTAAGTTATCGAGTAATCGTTTGTAAACGCCGACCATACGAGTGCAAAGGCGGCTGCACTGATGGCCACGAATCCCGCGATGCCGGCGCGGCGCGCCGTATCGGCCAAGCGCTCAGGGGAGATGGCTAATGACTGCCCGGTAGCCAGCACACGCAGGGCCAGCGCTCCTGCCAGAAGATTATAGGCAGCAAGCGCCAGGGCGATCAGGAGAGCAAAACTTCCGAAGGTTGCCATAGAGCTCCAAACTCATTGTCGCACGCTGATATTCCAGGCACTTTTGACGGATCGGTGCCCTGACAGCGCAGCGCAATCACGCTTTATTACAAGGCAAAGGAAGACCCGTCGCCGGGTCATGAAATCTTGGTCGCGAAGACCGGGCCTGGTGCTTACATGGACCTCACGAAGAAAAATCCCTCCGCGGGACCCGCTTATAATCAGTCACCTAAGAACGAAAGACGTGTTCGCGGCGACCTCGATTTCACCCCTGTGGACTGGACTACGCGTCCGCAGGGCTCCGATTCACCCTCTGAGCGGAATCGTCGGCGGCTGAGGGGAACCTGCCAGCAAGCCCATTGTCAAATATCTTAGGCTCTGGGGTAGTGATTTGGCTCACACCTTTGGTGGAGGCAAGGGGAAATTGCGGTTTATATAGAACTGCCGTACCGGCGGCGTCTTCGCCGCTATCAAAGGATACCTTTTTTATTGTGTTTCGCCCACTGGGACCCCAAGTCTGAGCCGGTTATGCGACGCGAGGGGCCGTGTTCTGTTTTACCATCTGGCGGCTCGTGGCCAGCATCTGCTCAGGCGAGGCCGCATAAAGGAAACGGACGCTGGGACCGTGGGTTTGACCGGCTCCTTCGTACCGCTGCCCCAGCACCAGCACCGGCACCGAGGGGAGACGCGATTTCAGTTCCGCGACAAAGCCGGGACTTCCCAGGCCGAGGCCAGGCCGGTTGAGACCGACAATGACGAGGCCCAGTTGATTCCTGAATCCTGGATCTTCAATACGGATAAAGGCTTCCGCGGCATCGGCCGCGCGTTCGACCTCGGGAAAGCCCCGCCCCAGGATAGACGTGCGCACATGCGCTTGCAACGGGTCGTCATCGACCAGCAATACAGTTTTCATGGGAGAAACGGCGCAGTCTCCACCGGGGGAAGGAGCAGACAGAATGCCTTAAAAGCATGAGATGGAAAAGTGCACAGGACAGGTTGCCTCGGTTGTCAAAAAATGTAAAAAAATAATCTTCGACCTCCTCCGGAAAACCGATTTATGACGCCGGGAGCATATCGTCAGGCACGGGGCGAGGGCTTTTTTGGTCCATAACGTGCTTGGGGGCCTGGTCCCGGCTCCGCCAGGACCGGGTCTAGGTAAACAGGAATTCCTTCCCCCGCAGGTCCTTGATGGTGTCGCGGAGTTTCGCGGCCTTTTCGAATTCGAACTTGCGGGCGGCTTCGCGCATCTCGGCTTCGAGTCGCTCGATGTACTGGTCCACGTCGGCCTGAGAGGTAAACTCCGGCATGCCGGCGGCTTCCTCCTCCATAACCTCGCCGTATTCGGCCTTGAGGATCTGGGCCAGGCCCATCTCAATGGAGCTGATCACCGATTGCGGCTGGATTCCGTGCTCCTCGTTGTAGGCGGTCTGGATCTCGCGGCGGCGGCTGGTTTCGTCGATGGCGCGGCGCATGGACTCGGTCATGTTGTCGGCATAAAGGAGGGCCCTGCCCTCCAGGTGGCGCGCGGCGCGGCCCATGGTCTGGATGAGCGATCCGGCGGAGCGCAGGAAACCTTCCTTGTCGGCATCGAGGATGGCGACCAGCGAGACCTCCGGCAGGTCGAGGCCTTCGCGGAGCAGGTTGATGCCGATCAGGACATCGAACTCGCCCTTTCGCAGGCCGGCGAGGAGCTTGACGCGCTCCAGCGTCTCGATCTCGGAGTGCATGTAGCGGCAGCGGACGCCGACTTCGGTGTAGTAGCCGGCCAGGTCCTCGGCCATGCGCTTGGTGAGCGTCGTGACCAGGACGCGCTCGTTGCGGTTGGCGCGGTCGCGGATCTCCGCCAGCAGGTCGTCGATCTGGCCTTTTACGGGGCGGATCTCCACCTGCGGGTCGACGAGGCCCGTGGGACGGATGACCTGCTCGACGACCACGCCGGCCGACCGGGTCAGTTCGTAGGGCCCGGGCGTGGCGGAAACATAAATGGCCTGGTTGACGCGGGTTTCGAACTCCTCGAATCGGAGCGGGCGGTTGTCCACGGCGGAAGGCAGGCGGAATCCATAATCGACCAAGTTCTGCTTGCGGCTGCGGTCGCCATGCCACATGCCATGTACCTGCGGAATGGTGGCGTGGCTTTCGTCCACGAAGAGCAGGAAGTCGCGCGGGAAGTAGTCCAGCAGCGTGGGCGGGGGCTCGCCGGGCAGACGACCTGAGAAGTGGCGTGAGTAGTTCTCGATGCCGTGGCAGTAGCCCATGGACTTGATCATTTCCAGATCGAAGCGGGTGCGCTGGTTCACGCGCTGGGCCTCGACCATGCGGCCCTGCGACTCAAGCACCGCAGTCCACTCCACCAGTTCCTGAAGGATGGACTCGATCGCCAGCGACTTGCGCTCCGGCAGCACCACGTAGTGGCTCTTGGGATAGATGGGCAGGCGAGAATATTTCTGCTTGACGGTGCCGAAGAGGGGATCGATCTGGGCGAGGGATTCGATCTCGTCGCCGAAAAGCTCGATGCGGTAGGCGGCTTCGTCGTAGGTGGGAAACACTTCGATGATGTCGCCGCGCACGCGGAAGGTGCCGCGTTTAAAGTCAGTGTCGTTGCGCTCGTAGAGGATTTCGACCAGGCGGCGGGTGATGTCCTTGCGAGCGATGCGCTGGCCTTTTTCGAGGAGCAGCAGCATGCCGTAGTAGGCTTCCGGCGAACCGAGGCCGTAGATGCAGCTTACCGAGCTGACGATGATGCAGTCGCGGCGCTCGAACAGCGAGCGGGTGGCGGAAAGCCGCAGCTTGTCGAGCTCCTCATTGATGGTGGCTTCCTTTTCGATATAGAGGTCGGCGGACGGGTTGTAGGCTTCGGGCTGGTAGTAGTCGTAATAGCTGACGAAGTACTCGACCGCGTTGCCGGGGAAGAACTGCTTGAACTCGTGGTAGAGCTGGGCGGCGAGGGTCTTGTTGTGGGCGAGGATGAGCGCCGGCCGGTTGGACTGCTCGATGACCTTGGCCATGGTGAAGGTCTTGCCCGAGCCGGTGACGCCGAGGAGGACCTGGTGTTTGTCGCCTGCTGCGAGGCCGCCGATGAGTTCGTCGATGGCCCGGGGCTGATCGCCGCGGGGTTTGTAGGGGGTGACCAGTTGGAAGTCCACTGTGGGATTATACAGGAGCGAAGAAGGGGCGAAACTGCCTGGGGGGATACGACGACGCGGTTGACCAAGTAGTAACGGACGAGTTGGCCACAAACCGGGAACAATCCCTGACGATACCGGCCATTCGTTCGTCCAAGAGACTAAGATTGGGGAACTACCATGCTGCACCGCAAGTTACCGGTTCTTTTGGTCATCCTATCCCCCTGCCTCGTGGGGAACCTCGTGCCGCTTCTTGAAGGGCAGATTTTGATTCAGCATGGCGATCTAGGCAGTCCAGACTCTTACACGTGTGCTCTGAGTGGATTGAAAGGCATGGGAAGTGACTGCGGAACAAGCGACGACGAGATGGTTTTCACCGCAGAGATTCTTTCCATTACCCCCGCATCGAATGATGAATTCCGTCTCACCGTCCGTCCCGAGACCATCTTCAAAGGCACTCCCACGCTGGGGATGGAAATAGTCACCGAACAGCGTCGATGTCTACCCCCAATGAAGACCGGCGATTCGTGGCTTTTCTCCTTGTTTCGCGATCACGAATCGAAAGTACTCACCATCAACTATGGCAGCCGTAGCGGGCCTGAAACAGAGGAAGACCAGCAAATCAGGTTGTTGCATCGACTCGCAGGCCTTGACTCCGCAGGTGTCGTCAAGGGACGAGCCTACTTTAACCGGAAGACAGAGGACGGGGGAGAAGAGCAGGTCCCATCCGTGAAACACCCCATTGTTCTTTCCCGCTTCGAGGACGACCAGAAGTTCACGACCTTGACCGATAAGAATGGGGAATTCGAGTTCGAACCTGTTCCGGCAGGAAAGTACGATCTCGGTTCCAACACCGTGCCCGGCCTCTGGACTATGTGGTCGGGACAATTCGAAGTCGAACCGCACGGCTGTACCGCCTTCGATCTCGATTTCCATGTTGATGGCCAGATCGCCGGACGCCTCATCTTTCCCGTCGGAGTCGACCCATTCCAATGGAACGTCGAAGCCACGCCCTTCGACGATCCCGAAGTCGTTCCGGCCTCTACTTGGACCGACGCCGCCGGACGATTCGTACTCCACGGCCTCAGTCCCGGCAAATACGTTGTCAAATTTGAGAAGACTGAAATGCGGAAGGGGCCGAACCTGCGCTTCGATCTATTCGCACCCGGAACTCGGGACCGCACAAACGCACAGGTCATCGAGCTTGGCAAAGCCACACGGGCTGAGGGCATCGAGTTGATCGTCCCACGCTCGGCCATCGAGTAGCCTCCTTCGAGCGGCCCCGTAACACCGGGAGTGATCTCGGGGCCTCCAAACTCGGATTGTTGGTGTGTCACCGCCCACCCTTCCCTAAATTGGTTAGGAGGCTGCTGCGGCCCAGCCGGTCAGGGCAGGCGAAGGGCTGGCAAAGGTACGAGTCGGCCACGATACACCAGAAACGCGGGAAAGACTTCTCGAAGCATCGTAGAAAAATCACAGAGGGCGGCGTGAATTCCTGTTACTCTTGCGGCGCAACTCCTGAGGGATCATGGTCACTTTTCACCGTAGTGCCGTTCTGTCATTCGCTACATTGTTTGGCCTATGGGCACAGCCCATGTGTTCCCAGCATGGGAGCCCACCAACAACAGCTGAACTTCTCCGCATCCTCCGAATAACTACATTCCGAGTTCGAGTTCCTGCCGAAGCCGATCATGTCTGGGACATCCGGGTTCTCAAACGGGAAGACGTGAAGCGTCCGGGTCCGCAGCCGAAGGGACTGACAGTCTCGACTGCGCTTCTGTCAATGCAGGAGACCCGGAGCGGCGTTTATCAATTCACCTTGCCGGAGCGTGGGGGAGCATCCAGCCAAGGCGAATTCGACCTGTGCAAAGAAATCTCGTGCGAAGGTCAATGGTCGATAACATGGCGAAAGCGCCCGTCATATTCAGCGGATGGAGATCAATGCGTACTTGCAGAGTTCACGAACCTCTCGGACGAGAAGCCATCTGCTGTCATCGCGCTTGTCAGGGTAAAAAACAAGCCTTGAGGCGAGCATCGCAGTGGGTTGCGAGCCAATTACCGCTTATGGAGAAGTTTGGAAGAACAACCGCAGATCCTTCGTCGCGGCGCTCCTCAGGATGACAACGGGATGAGGGGAGAGCGAAGCGGGCTTATCACCGCGTACTCGTACCGTTGAAATTCCTTCGCCTTTCCCGGCGGGGACCGGCTGGGCCTGGGTCACAGTGGTTGGCTCCTGTGCCCAACACCCTAAACCGCATACAAACCTGCTCGACAGCCACCGATGCAGGGACCGCGGCGCCTGCGGCTTCGTTCTGACCCCCGACTCGGACATAACTCTCGAGGAGTCGACGCGACCCTACGGGGCGCGGGATTCGGGCTGGCGCGGTACACCGGGTTTCACCCGGGGCTACTTTCGAAAGTCCCTCCGGGACACGCGGTTTCTTTGCGTCCGGGACAAGCGGTTTCCTTGCGGGAGAATGACCGACTCCGTCGAAACTCACGGTTTCACCCATATGGGTGGGTCGAAGACCCATGCGTAACTCTTCCCTAATCAGATTAGGAGTATGCCGTCCGAATCGTTCCGCCGATTCCCTTTGCCGGATTTTTGCCCGGTTCGATCCTAGAGCGCCTCCCAGCTCCTCAGGGCATATTCAGACCGCTCCATGTCGACCCGCTCGCCGCGGAATTTCACGCCTTCCAAACGCAGCCTTCGGCGCTGCTCGAGGGCGGCGTCGTGGCGGAGCTTGATCTGGCCGCCGGCGCCCAGTACGCGGTGCCAGGGGAGCGAGTCGGGCGGGTCGACTCGAAGAAGGCGTGCGACGGCACGGTGGTAGAGAGGATATCCGGCGGCCGCCGCGACCTTGCCGTAGGTGCTGACCTTGCCTGCCGGAATGGAAAGGATGATGCGACGGAACGCCGCATCGCGTTCCCCGTTCGGCCTCACCCCGTCGAGCAGAATGCGACGTCTGACTTTGGATGTGGGAACGAGCTTGGAATCCCATGGAAACCGGGGAGCGGCATGGCCGCGTTTGCTCATATTTGAATTCCTGGGCAAGCGATGCTCTCGGATGGACGCGGCAGAAACTCGCCGCATCGTGTCCAGATTAATTGCCTGATCCAGTTGTTAGAAATTAACCCCCGCGTAATGTCCCCGTAACCAATTCGGCAAGAGGGCGTCCCTATAGTTCTCTGCGGATACGAATCTTCCCTGATTCCCCTCCAATTTCAACTCCAGGCACGGGAAACCCGTGTCTGCTCATTCCCCTCAGGAGGATATATGCGTAAATTTTCGGTAGTCGTGCTGGCTGCGGCGGCTCTGACGCTGGGCGCGTCGGCCCAGAACGGCGGCGGTGACCTCGGCGACAGTTCCATCAAGCACGTGCTGCTCATCAGCATCGACGGCATGCACGCGCTGGATTACAAGAACTGCGCCCACGGCGTGGCCGGCGTGAATAACGGCAAACCGTATTGCCCCAACCTTGCCGAACTGAGCGAAACAGGCATCAATTATGTCGCCGCGAACACGTCGAAACCGTCCGACTCGTTTCCGGGTCTGATGAATATCGTCACCGGCGCTACCCCGCGCACCATGGGGGTTTACTACGATGTGGCCTACGACCGCTCGCTGGATGGTCCGGCAGTGGCGACGTGGTATGGAAACGGCCCCGGGAATTGCACCTCCGGGGGAAATCCGACCGGCTTCACGACCGAGTATGAAGAAGCCATCGACATGGATTACACCAAGCTGAACGGCGGGGCGCCGGGAGCCAGCCTGACCGATGGCGGCATCGCTTCTCTCGATCCGACGAGAATGGATCGCGACCCGGCCCACGGTTGCGCGCCGGTGATGCCGTGGAATTTTGTGCGCACCAACAGCATCTTCGGGATTATTCACGCGGCGGGGGGCTACGCAGCCTGGTCCGACAAGCACCCGTCGTATTCCTCCATCGCCGGCCACGGCGGCAAGCTCGACGACTACTACTCGCCGGAGATCAATTCCCTGGTGGTGAACCTGCCCGGAGTGAGCACGCCGGACGGAGTGAACTGCTCCACCATTCCCGACCCCAATGCCGATCTGACGGCCTGGACCAACAGCTTCACGAACATCAAGTGCTATGACACGCTGAAGGTGAGCGCGGTTCTGAACTGGATCAAAGGAAAGCAGCACCTGGGAGGAAACGCACCCCAGACGCCAACAATCTACGGGATGAACTTCCAGGCGGTGAGCGTGGGCGAGAAGTATATAGAAAACGGGGTGAAGGGCGGATACCTGGATGCCGCCGGAACGCCCAGCAGCAACCTGCTGAGCGAAATCAAGTTCGTGGACAAATCGATTGGCGAGATGGTGAGAGAAATCAAGCACCGGGGCCAGTTGAACTCGACGCTGATCATCATCACGGCCAAGCACGGCCAGTCGCCCATCGACCCGAACCTGTACCAGGCGGTCCCGGGCAAAACCAGCAACGGCCTCTCGCCGGCGACCATCATCGCGAACGACCTGCCGGCCGCAATGCCGGCTTCAGAGAACCCCAACGGAAGCGGCGTGGGTTCGACCGAGGACGATGTGTCGCTGCTCTGGCTGACGGATCCTTCCTATACGGATGCTGCGGTGACGCTGCTGGAGCAGAACCAGACGACGTTCAAAGCCGGCCAGATCTTCTATGGCGCTTCTGCCGCGCTGAACTACGACCTGGGCGGACTATCGCCCGATGATCCGCGCACGCCGGACATCATCGTCACCCCCAACGTCGGGGCTACGTACACCGGGAGCGCCACCAAGCAAATGGAGCACGGCGGCTTCGCGCATGACGACACCAACGTAATGCTGCTGATCTCGCATCCGTCGTATCACGCGCGCACGGTGTACAGCGAGGTGGGAACGTTGCAGATTGCGCCCTCGGTCCTGACCGTGCTGGGCCTGAATCCGCAATTGCTTGACGGCGTACGGCTGGAAGGCACGGGCGTGCTTCCCGATGTGAACCTGAATTTCAGCCACTAGAGGCGCCAAGGGGCTCCGGTATTTCCCAGGTCTCAAGATCGAGACCCGGGCTCCGGGGCCGATGTAGTTCTGCCATTAGCCAGAACGGCTACTGGTGCTTGAATGCGCGGGCGCAGTGCATGCCGCCCGCGCATTTTGTTTTGCGGCCTCGAATCGAGGACCGCGCCGCGCCGTATCTGAACTACCCAAATCGGTCAAAGGTAATTACCAGGGGAGCGGTTTGCCCCGGTGGAAGTACCCGCCGGTGGGCCCATCGTCGGGAAGAGTCGCCAACGCCACGCTGGTCTGCGCTCCTTCACTCAGTTCCATGGGAGCCTGTTCGCCTCCCATGGCGGTCTTAACCCAGCCGGGGTGCGCGGAGTTGACTTTGATCCCGGTGTTGCGCAGCTCGTAGGCAAGGTGCACCGTGAAAGCGTTCAGGGCCGTCTTGGAAGCGTCGTAAGCGAACGACTTGGCGTTGTAGATGGGCGATTTGGGATCGGCGTGCATGGTGAGCGAACCGAGAATGCTGGACAGGTTGACGATTCGGCCCGCGGGGCTCTTCTTGAGCAGCGGCAGCAGGGTCTTGGTCAGCGCCACGGGGGCGAAAAAGTTGGTTTCGAAGACCTTGTGCAGCAGGTCGAGGGGAACGTCAGAGGCGCGATGCTCCGGCCCGTTGCCGGGGAAGGAGCCACCGGCAATGGCGGCGTTATTGACCAGGATGTCGAGGCGGCCATATTTGGAGTTGAAGTAGTCGTAGGCGGCCTGGTGGTCGGCGCTGTTGGTGATGTCGAACGGAATGACGTCGGCATCCACGCCTGCGGCGCGTAATTTTTCGACCGCCTGCTGCCCCTGTTCGAGGTCGCGCGAGCCGATGACAACTTTCACGCCCTGGTGCTTGAGATCGAGGGCCGTCTGGAATCCCAATCCGCGATTCCCGCCGGTAATGAATGCAATCTTCTCAGCCATGTTGGGGAAGTCTCCTTGCCGAGCTTTGGATTCCGCCGGATCGTCGAAAGGTGCAGGATAACGCATTCGCGCCGGTGAGGTTCGGCAGTTGCAAGGCGGAGACGGAAGGCGCTATTGTGTCGCATAAGGAACAGTTCATGCGTTCTACCGATCCCCCGGGCAGGGACGCGCTGGCATCGGCTCTACCGGGCTCAGCGCAGGTTGCGGATTTGGCATTGGAGAACCTCTTCGAGTTTTCTCCCGATGCGGTCTTCGTTGTAGATGCCGAGGGGAGGATCCGTAACGCGAACCCGCGGGCGACGGAGCTGTTCGGGTACGCGCGCATAGAATTCGCCGGAATGCATGTGGAGCAACTGGTTCCGGATCGGTTCCGGGGCGGCCATCCCAGCCATCGCGAAAACTACAATGCGCACCCGCGGGCGCGGCAGATGGGGGCGGCGCTGAATCTCTACGGTCTCCGCAAAGACGGCACCGAGTTTCCAGTCGACATCATGCTCAAGCCGATGCACACCATCCAGGGGGTGATGACGTTGAGCTTTGTGCGCGATGCCACGGAGCAGAGAGCGGCGATCGAGGCTGTCCGCCAGCGTGATGTGCAATTGCGCTCCATCGTGGAGAGCGTGCGCGATTACGCCATCTACCTGCTGGATCGAGACGGCAACATCGTGACGTGGAACCCGGGTGCGGAGCGCATCAAGGGTTACAGCGCCGAGGAGATCGTCGGCAAGCATTTCTCGTGCTTCTTTACCCAGGAAGACCGCGACCGCGGCCGGCCGGGCAGGCTCATCGGGGCCGCCATCGAGAAGGGCCGGGTGGAAGAAGAAGCCTGGCGAATCCGCAAGGACGGCTCCCGTTTCTGGGCGGACGTGGTGCTGACAGCGATTCGGGATTCGACGGGTGAACTGATCGGGTTCTCGAAGGTGACGCGGGATTACACCGACCGCAAGCGGGCCGAAGAAGCGGTGATGCTGCAGTTGAGCAGCGCGCTGCTGGCGAACATGGATGTGCGCAAGCTGCTGGGCGCCATCTCCGCCAGCATCACCGACGTGATCCCGCATGACGCCGCGACGCTGGGGTTGCACGATCCGGCGACCGGCGCCCTGATTGTGCAGTTCCTGGCGCCGGACGAGAGCGGCGTGCACCGGAGCGAGGTACGCCTGCCGGTGGAAGGCTCACCCGCCGGAGAGGCTTTTCGCACGCGCCAGCCGGTGATCCTGGAGCGAATGGAAAGGTCGCGATTTGACCCAGAGGGCCTGCGCCACCATACGAACCTCGGCATGCACGCGGGCCTGTGGGTTCCATTGATTCATCGCGGAGAGCCGATCGGCGCACTGGCGGTGGCCAGCCGCCGGGAGGGGGCGTTCTCGCAGCACGATGCCGAGATGCTTGCGCAGATCGCCGACCAGGTAGCCATGGCGGTGAACAACGCGATCGCTTTCCGCCAGATTGCCGAGTTGCGCGATCGGCTGAGCCAGGAGAAGCAATATCTCGAAGACGAAATCAACCTCGAGAACCAGTTTGAAGACATCGTAGGCGAGAGCACCGGCCTGCGGCAGGTCCTGAAGGACATCGAAACGGTGGCCCCCACCGATGCCACGGTGCTGATCCAGGGAGAGACCGGGACCGGCAAGGAGCTGCTGGCGCGCGCCATACACCGGCTGAGCCCGCGCCGGGATCGCACCTTCGTCAAGCTGAATTGCGCGGCGATTCCCGCCGGCCTTCTGGAGAGCGAACTGTTCGGCCACGAGAAGGGCGCGTTCACCGGGGCGATTGCGCGCAAGCTGGGCCGGCTGGAACTGGCCAATGAAGGCACGCTGTTTCTGGACGAGATCGGCGAGATGCCGCTCGACCTGCAACCCAAGTTGCTGCGCGCGCTGCAGGAGCGGGAATTCGAGCGGCTGGGCGGGACGCGGCCCGTCCATGTGAACGTGCGGCTGATCGCGGCCACCAATCGCGACCTGGGAAAGATGGTGGTGGAAAAGCAATTCCGCGCCGATCTTTATTACCGGCTGAAGGTGTTTCCCATCTTCTCGCCGCCGCTGCGTGACCGCTCCGCAGACATCCCCGTATTGGTGCGCCATTTTGTCGCCAGCCACAGCCGGCGCATGGGCAAGAACATCGAGACCATTCCCGAAGAGACGATGGATGCGCTCAAGCGGTGGAAGTGGCCGGGCAATATCCGCGAGTTGGAGAACATGCTGGAGCGCGCCGTGATCCTGACGCGCGGCGCCGTGCTCTATGTTCCGCTTGCCGAGTTGGAGTTAGAGGAAGAGGAAGAGGCGGCGGAAGCGGCCGAGCCGGAGAATCCCAACCTCCGCGCCGCCGAACGCGAACATATCTTAAAGGTGCTGCGGGAAGCCAAGGGTCAGATCGGCGGTCCGGAAGGCGCGGCTGCGCGGCTGGGCCTCAAGCGCACGACGCTGAATTCGAAGCTGAAAAAGCTGGGGATCGAGCGCGGCGAGTATTCGTAGTGGTCAGTGGTCATTGATCTGTGATCAGCGATCAAAGTCAACGGCCCAGCCATCAGTATTTGATGACTTCTCCCGTTTGCAGCTCAGAGGAAGACCCGCAGGCTGCGAGCCACGCGCTCCTCGCACAGGTCACCACCGCGCGAAACACTGACCACTGATCACTGACCACTGTCCGCGTGACGATGCCTCGTCTCCGCGACGATATTTCGTCATCGTCACTTCGCCACGACGCCTTCGTCACGCGCCGTCTGCAGCGAGAGTCCCAAGTGAAAATCCTTTCTTTTCAATGAGTCTGCCGACCCATGTGATCTGGCACACACTTTGGCATGCACCGTGCATAAAGGTAAGGCGTGGCCACAAGGCGGGCCGGCATACGCTAAAGATCACGATCCAAAACGGAGCCAAGGAAATCGGAATCACGCTGGAAGGACGCGTGGCCGGGCCTTGGGTAGCGGAGCTCAACCGGGTTTGGTTGGAAACAGCGCCGCAACTGGGAAACCGGACATTGTCGATTGATTTGCGGAACGTGATTTATGCAGATGCCTCGGGCAAACAGGTGCTGAGAGAAATCTATGCTCAGACCCACGCCAAGCTGGTCGCCAGTTCCCCCTGGGCCCAATACCTGGCTGAGGAAATCACGCATCCGGAAACAACGGCACGTTGAAGAGGAGGTTCGATATGACAAGCACATTCGCAGCATCGAACAGTTGCAGGAGCCTGGCCCCGATGGCCGGCGAGTTCTTCCACAAGCTCTCACCGGCGGCATTGCAGGATTTTCAATCGATGCAGTTCCCCTCCTCCTACGCGGCCAACGTGGTGATCTTTTCTGAGAAGGATCCGGCGCACGGTATCTACGTCGTGCTCGAAGGGGAAGTGAAAGTTTCGCTGAATTCGAGCGAAGGACGGCGGCTCAGCCTGGCGATCGCACGGCGGGGCGAGATCCTGGGGATGGCGTCGACGCTCGCGGGCAGTCCCTATGACGTGACCGCCGAGACGCTGTATCCGGCCAAGGTGGCCCATATCGGACGCCGCGATCTTCTGAATTTTCTGGCTCGCCATCCTGAGGCGTACCAGGTTGTGATTGAAGAACTGAGCCGCAGTGTGACCAAGGCCTGCGACCAGTTGCGCACCGTAGGGCTCTCCGCCACAGCGCCGGAAAAGCTTGCCCGCTTGCTGCTCGACTGGAGCGACAGCGGACAAACCACGGAGTGCGGCGGGCGGCGCTTCCGCTTCTCGATGACGCATGAAGAGATCGGCGAGTTCATCGGCGCCTCGCGCGAAACCGTCACCCGTACGCTGAGCAATTTCAAGCATCGCCGTCTGGTGGATTTCAAAGGCTCGATGATAACCATCCCCAACCGTAACGCTCTGGCCAATTACGCGCACGCATAACGACAGGGATCAGGGGTCAGGGGTCAGGGGTCAGGGGTCAGGGATCAGGGATCAGGGGTCAGGGATCGGTTCGAAGCCCTGGCCAACGCATAAAGACAGTGGTCAGTGAACCATTTTCAGCTGACCAACAACTTCAACCGATTTTGCTCTCAACCGAAACCGGCTCCGCTCCTCCGGGAACCGACAACCGAACGAACCTCAACCGATTTTGCTCTCAACCGAAACCGACTCCGCTCCTCCGGAAACCGACAACCGAACGAACCTCAACCGATTTTGCTGTGCCGCAGCTTTGAACGACCGTCTTTTGGCTCTCTCGTTCTGACAACTGAAAACTGGCGACTGACAATTGAACATCCCCTCTCCTCTGCCTGACAATGCGCATGGGGCCTCCACGATATATATTTGCTATTCATCATGATTCGTGGAGGCTCCATGCGCAGATTTTTGCTTTCTGCCTTTGCGGTTATCTTCTTCGCTCTGGCGAACCGGCCGACGATGGCACAAGGCGCGCCTCCGCAAACCGGCGCCGACCAGCCTTACACCATTGAGTACTACTACAAGGTGCAATGGGGGCATCAGAAGGAATTCCTCGATCTGTTTCTCAAGAACCATTACCCGCTGCTGCAGAAGGTTGTGAGCACCGGGCGCATGCTGTCGGTAAAGATCGAAGCCCCGGCGTATCACACCACCGAGGATGGCCGCTGGGATTATCGCGTGACCATCCGCTTCAAGAATTCCACCGCGGCGACCACGTCCAATCCCGAGGAAGAGGCCATGATCAAAGAGTTGTGGCCGGACCAGGCGACATACCAGAAGGAAGAACAGCGCCGCTTCGAAATCCTCGTCAGCCACTGGGACCTTCCGGTCACAGACATTACCCCGAACAAGAAATAATCCTGGCGCCCCGACTTCCGGGTGCTCATTGACGGGTCTTTTGTCCGTGGGGCGGAGGTTCGCCGATTGCAGCGCGAACCGGTTCAGGTGGGAACCATCAGCGCCGCAGCGACACACCCATGCGCGCCACTTCTTTGCGGCGAAAGCAATCGGGCGAATGATCGTTCACCATGCCAACGGCCTGCATCCACGCATAAACGATCGTGGGCCCGACAAATTTGAATCCGCGCCTTTTCAGATCCTTCGCGATCTCCGCGGCGAGGGGCGTCGTGGCGGGAACCGGCCCCGTGTTCTGGATGGGTTTGCCATCGACGAAGTTCCACGCGAAACGGGAGAAGTCGTCACCCGCCGAATGCATGGCGAGAAAGATGCGCGCGCCGGCAATGGTGGCTTCGATCTTGGCGCGCGAGCGGACGATTCCGGGGTCGTCGAGCAAACGCTGAATATCCGCGTTGGTGAAGCGGGCCACCTTGCGCGGATCGAATTTCCGGAATGCCTTGCGGAGGACTTCGCGCTTGCGCAGGATGGTGATCCAGGAAAGGCCGGCCTGAAAGCCCTCGAGCATCAGCATCTCCCAGAGGGCACGGCTGTCGAACTGCGGCACGCCCCATTCGTCATCGTGATAGGAGAGGTACAGCGGGTCGCTGCCGGCCCAGGAACATCGATGCATGAATTTCATTGATGGCATAATAGAGGCTCCTGACCGATCAGGGGTCGACCTCATGATGCTCACCCGCCTCTTCGCCAAATGCAAGTCGTGGAGATGCAAGGCAGAGATCGCCCTGGATGGCATCCCAGGGTTTTACTTCCGGGGCGGCGAGCTCAAGTATGAAGGGTCCTCTTTCCGCGTTGCCTGCAAGGGATGCGGCAAAAGTCATAAGTATAAGCTGCGCGACGTGATCGTGCGCCGGGGCGGAGACGCCATCACTCCCTGATTCCAGCAGCCGGGGTGCTTCTAGAGCCTCCGGATGAACGCCAAAGCTTCCTTCAACTGCGGGAATTGCTGCTCTTCGGCTTTGAATTCGCGGGAGTGCACGCAGCGGCGGAGGCCGCGCATGCGCACGGGGTGCTTGAGGTGGAGCATTTCGTGGAAGAGCAGATACTCGATAGCGTAGCGGGGGCTGGAAGGACGGTCGAAGACGCGGCTCACGACGATGGTGTTGTGGGCGGCGTCGTAGTGACCGAGCGCTCGCCTGGCGTGGTGCTCGCTCCAGGTCAGCTCGGGACGGCCCATCAACCCGCCGAAGAATCGCATATTCAGCGAGTCGAAGACTTCCTCGAGGTGGTAGAAGCGTCCCTCGGGTCCGAAGTAACGTTTGCTGCCGCGGGCGCTGCGAATCTGCTCCGTCTGGCGGGTGACGGCGGCGCTGGAGGCAAACCTCTTGTAGCGGAGGTTGTGAGCCGCGTCGATGGGCTTGCGGTAAAGCTTGGCCAGGAGAATGTGGGCGATGGCACGGATCACCGTCTCCGGCGCTCCCTCGAGCAGATCGGAGAGACTGACGAAAATCTGGCCTTCCCGCAGGCGGATGGTGGTGTTGAGCGAAGTGAATCGGCGGAAACGGATGTGAATGGGCGGCATGGGCGCACGCGGGCGCAGGACGCGGTACTCTTGCTCAAAAATAAGGGTAAATGCGGAGGCCACCGATTTTTGAGCGTAGCACATTCCGGTATTGTCGATGCGGCTGGGTGCCTTCCCACTTTAGCGGACAAAGCGTCCGCAAAGGTGGGCGCCCGGCGCCGGATTCAAGACGAGATCTTCTGTTTCGCATTCTGTAAGCGTTCGCGAAGGGCCGTGGTGGCGTGTCGATGACAGCGCAGGCAGAGCGTGCGAATATTTTCGAGGTCGCACTCGCCGCCCCCTTCGGCGACAGGAAGAATATGATCGGCGTCCCAGAGGGTTTTGCGGTTCCGCGTCCTGAGACCCCAATGGGCAAGCAGTTCGGCGCGCCGAGAGCCGCGCGAATGGCGCAGCCTGCGTGCGGCCGAGACGCTATCCACTCCGCAGCAAGCGCAGATCCCGCGATCGCGCTGGAACACCTGTTCGCGAAGGTAGGCAGGCTGGGTGCGGAGCTTCCACTCGTGCACGCAATACTCCGAGCAGAAGGTGAAGCGGCCGCGCGGCACTTCGATCGAGCACCACCGGCAGAGCCCGCGGCCGTTGGGTCCACGGGCGATCGACGTGCGATCGACCCAACCGCCTTGAATGACGCGCACGGTGCTCATGTTTTCCTTTGTATATGCAGGGAGGAAGATCGAGCGCATCGATTCAAGCGGCGGCGGTTGTCAAATTGGGTGCGCGACGAAGGCACTCGGGAGGGGGTAATCGATCCCGCGAGGAGTGGTTGGTTCTCCGCTTGATGTTCCCGGTCTTTACTTTGGCTCCGCGCGTTCCTGCCCCTTCTCTTCCTTGTGGGTGTTGAAGTAGTCGGTCTGCTCGGTGAGCAGGCGCTTGGATTCGTCGGCGAGGTCCTCGCCGGCCTCGATGGCTTCTTTACGCGAGAGCTCGAAGCCCGGCTCGCCGGCCAGCGTCCGCAGGATGGCAAGCCAGCGGGGGGCGGCCTCACTGAGAGCCTTGAGCGATTTGCGAAGGTCGGCCTTGCGGTCGGAGTATTCGTCCAGGTTGGAACCCAGCTCGTCCATCAGCGCGGTCAGGTCGAGCAGCTCGCCGTCAAGCCGGTGGGCGCGGCTGGGCGACTTGGCGCGGGGAGTCAGGCCCTTGATGGTTTCGGCGTGCTCGTTGATGAACTTGGTATAGAGGTTGATCCGGTCGTCGGGATAGATTCCGGCTTCGCGAATTTGGTCGACCTGGGCTTCGGTGAGCGGCTCCCGCTTCTCTTTCTGGGCAGGCGAAGTTGCCGCGCAGACCAGGGCGATGGACAGAATGGAAAGGAAACGAAAGGCGCGCACGCCAGACCCCCAACGGGTTTCATTCAATCACAGGGAACGGGGATCAGGGAACAGGGATCAGGGATCAGGGATCAGGGAACAGGATGGGGAGATGCAGCAGAAAAGAGAAAAGCAGATTCCTGGTCAGCCGCGACGGACCCAAGGTGACTGCCTGGTTTTGCGGGCGGGGAAGGAAGGCTATTTTTTGAAGACCTGCATCATGGCTTCGGTCTGCGCCTGGTTGACTTCGGCGAGAGTCTGCTGCACGAGAAGGCGGTCTTCCGAGGGGCTGGAATGGAGCAGTTCGGTGAGGCGGAACGCCGTGTGGCGGAGGAGGATCTGGGCGTTCTTGAGGCGCTTGTCGTTGTCTCCCAGGGAAAGGTGGATCTTGTGGACCAGTTCCTGGGCTCGCTTGAGCAGGCCTGTGGCCTTGTCGGTTTCTCCGGCGGCATACTGGCGCACGCTGTACTCGATCATCTCGTGGACCAGTTCCGCGTAGAGGAAGCACTGCTCGCGGGGTTGCGCTTGACTGGCACGCATTTCCAGGGCATTGATGCTTTGCTGATCGACAACCTTGTCGTCCATGGAAGACGCGCAGGCGGGGATGGCGAGTGCGCTGAGGAGCACGAGCAAGGCCGACTTATTGTGAGACCGCATGACGAACCTCCGCACCTGCGGGTATTCGACGCTAAGGTCCCAACCAGCCAGGGGGCCGAAACCGGTGATAAGCGGCTCGCCATGATACGCCAAAGCCGCCAGCCCCCGGGGGGCCGACGCTAATTGGAATCAATGATCCTCGTTCCGTGACTATAGGAGGATAATATTACGCACGCAAGTAAAAAAATAACTTGCGCTTCAACAATTCTCCCTCACGGTACCATTACTCCGTGTGATCGATGTCATTGTGCTGTCACGGCTTCTTCTCGAGCAGGAGGAGACGTTGCCGGGCTTGCCATTCCTGATTGGGATACTTGCCAGCGGCTGCCTCCAGGAAGTGGTGATAATAGGTTATCGCCGCCGGTTTATCGTGCAATGTATCGTAAGATGTCGCCCAGAGAAAATATGTAGAGGGAATTTCCGGAAGGTATTTTGACCGCATGGTAAGGGCGTGCAGTGTGACTTCAGGTTTTCCGGTTTTGGAAGCCGCGAACGCGAGGCCGCTCCAGCCGTCGGGGTCAGCTGGGTCGAGCTCCGTAGCGTGATTGAACGCGCTGAGCGCCTCAGCAAACTTCTGTTGACGAACCAGGTTCTGCCCATGGGCGACGAGCAGCTTAGGGTCGTCGGGGTGGGCGGAGAGCAGGCTGGTGTAGAGCCGGTCAGAACCCTCGGCATCGCCGGATTCGGCCAGGACTTCCGCGAGCATGCGCGTGACCGCGGTGTCGGCAGGACGGGCGGCGTGCAGTTTCTGCAGCAGGGGCAGGGCCTCGGCTTTGTCCTGGGCGGCCAGAACGGCAGCGAGCTGGGCGGTGAGGGCGGGGTCGTCGGGGGATTTTTCCAGAGCGGCTCTCAGGAGCTGTTCGGCTTCAGGAAATTGCTTGCGAGCAATGAGTAGGTGGGCGAGTCCGGCATTGGCCTGGGGGTTGTCGGGATGGGCGGCCAACAGCCGTCGATATGCGGCTTCGGCGGCTTCGGTTTGTCCAGATTTGTCGGCCAACTCGGCCGCCAACAAGGTGTCGTCGGGAGCTTCGGAACTTAGTTTCAGGGCTTCGAGGAGGTCGGTGGAAGCCTCGCTCAGATCCTTATCCCGGTCGATGCGGGCCAGGGCACGCCAGGCGCGCGCCTTGGCAGTGGGACCGGCTTCTCCCGGATCGAGCCGGGTGGCTTCCTTGAGCTGGGAACGGGCATCTTCGAGGTTTCCCTGGCGCGCCAGCACCATTCCCAGCATGAGACGGGCTTCGAAGCGGTTGGGATCGGCTTCGACGGCGCGGCGGTAAAAGCCGGCAGCGTCCTCGAGTTTGTTCTGGGCGTCGGCGACATAGCCTGCGTCGAAGAGGGCGCGGCCGTCGGTGGGGTGGTCAGCGAGCCACGGCGTCAACCTGGCTTCGGCGCCTTTCCAGTCGGACTTGACGATGAGGGCTTCGGCGTCGATCACAGGCTGGGCGGGAGCTTCTGCCGCGGCGGGCGCGGCCGGAGGCGCCTGCGTTTTCGGGGGGGTGCTTTGGGCGTACGGAAGGTCGGACGCGGGAAACAGCAGGGCAACGGCAAGAGCGATACGGCGCACGGAAAGCCTCGGTTTTAGTTTATTGGACGTAGATCCTTGCGCGGGGTGTGCCGGATGGCACAGCGCAGGTGGGGCGACGGGCGAGGTGTCGCAATTTGTCCTCAGTGCCACCCGCACAGGCGGGTTAGCTATTTGAGGGCCTGCCGGGCTTGATGTTCTGGTTGAGCCGCAGCATATTCATCGGGTCGTACTTTTTCTTGATCTCGACCAGGCGAGCATAGTTGGGCCCATAGGCCGAGCGCACAAGCTGTTCGCTGGTGTCGCCCAGCTGATTCACGTAGACTCCATGCGCAAATGGCTGCAATGCGTCGCCGGTTGCTCTGACCCATCGCATGGCAGAGACTTTGTCCGCGTAAGCGCTCCAGGTACCCACTATGTCGATTTCATACCCCGGCTGCCGCAAGGCAAACGCCGTATCCGTCGCTCTCACTCGACTGACAGCGCCGCGCAGCGCGACGATCACGAGTCGGCACATGGCGGGCGCATGATGGATGGCCTTGCTGATTTCCGCGATGGCGGATTCAGTGAGTGCCGGTAGAAAGCGGTTGGTTTGAAAATGCGCTACGGGCTGTAAAAGAAAGCCTCCTGCCGCTTGCGCTTCCAGATAGGTCATGGCCTTGACGCTGTCATCCTGCGGATTGAGCGCGCGGAGGGGCCTGATCAGGTCATTTCCGGTGCGTGGGTCGTCGCAATAGCAGAGATCGATTTTGAGCCTTGGCCCGCGTTCGGATTGCACTACCTGGACAAAAGCGTCCATTTCATCCGGGGCTGTCGCGATGAACTGACCGTAAGCCTGCAGGAGCTCGGGAATGCGTCCCGGCGGGTAATTCAGTCCTCCCGACAGAACCTGGGCTACGGGATGAAGCTGGTACTCGAACTCGGTGACCACACCGAAGTTCCCGCCTCCTCCGCGAATCGCCCAGAATAGATCCGGGTTAGACTCCAGGCTGGCCTCGACTTGCCGCCCATCCACGGTGACCACTTGCGCCCATCGCAGGTTGTCGCAGGCGGCGCCATACTTCGGCATCAGGCGGCCCTCTCCCCCGCCAAGCGTCAGGCCGGCAATTCCCACGGTGGGGCATCCGCCGGATGTGGTCGCAAGTCCAAAGCGCTGCGTGGCCTCGTCCAGATCGCGAACCAGCGCGCCCGCCTCCGCTCGGGCCACACGCTTGCCGGAGTCGACATCGACGCGTTTCATCTCCGAGAGGTCGATCACCAGGCCTCCGTCACAGATTCCATATCCGAGCCGACTGTGACCTCCGGCTCTTACCGCCAGGGGCAAATTGTGTCTCTGGACAAACTCGAGAGCCCGGGCTACGTCGGAGGCGCCGGCGCACTTCGCGATCAACGCGGGGTGTCGGTCAAATGCCAGGTTAAAGATGGATCGCGCCCTTTCGTATTCAGGGCTGCCGGGTGTGATTACTTTGCCGGCAAGACTGGAAGCCAGCTTGCGAACGCTCTCCGAAGCGGGCGGAGGGGCGTTCTGTCCGGACTCGTCAGGCGTGTCACGCAATTCGACAAGCGCCCGGAGAGGGAAGCCGCAGGCTGCCGCGGCAAAGGCTGTTTGCCGGGCGAAATGTCTTCGGTTTATAAGCGCCATATTGAGCCTCGCACTCTCGCCGGAAGCGTATGTGGCGGCGTCTTCAGCCGTCAACTTCGGTGGTCCGGCGGGAACGTTATCCAGTTAAGCCGTTTCGCGCCAAATGATTTGAATTCGCCGCAATGACTGGTAGGCAGATGACTCCCGCTAAAAATTTTGACCCGTTCCGATGCGTGGTGCTAGTTTTGCCCCTGACCGGAGGTGAACCGGATGGATCGACGGAGGTTCTTGCTCGGGAGCCTGGCGGCGGGAAGCGCGGCCCTGGCGGCGCGGAGTTTTCCCGGCGAGCAGAGTACCCCGGCGCTGACTCCCGGCGCGGTCCCGGCGACGGAAATTCAGAATGCGAAATTTCCTGACGGCTTTCTGTGGGGCACCGCGACCGCCGCCTACCAGGTGGAGGGCGCGTGGAACGAAGACGGCAAGGGCGAGTCGATCTGGGACCGGTTCACCCATACGCCGGGCAAGGTGAAGGGTGGCACGACCGGCGACGTGGCCTGCGACCAATACCACCTGTACCCGCAGGACCTGGCGCTGGCGAAGCGCCTTAATCAGAAGAGCTATCGGTTTTCGATCTCGTGGCCGCGCATTCAGCCTTCGGGAACCGGCGCGCCGAACATGAAGGGCGTCGATCACTACAGCCGGTTCGTCGACGCCATGCTCGAGAATGGCCTTCGTCCGTTTTGCACCGTGTATCACTGGGACCTGCCGCAGGCGCTGGAAGACAAGGGAGGCTGGCCCAATCGCGACCTGGCCGGCTACTACGCGGACTACGCGGGAATCCTGGCCAAACACTTCGGCGACCGCATTACGATATGGGCTCCGTTCAACATGCCCTGGTCGGTGGCCTACATGGGATATGGGGTGGGCGCGTTTCCGCCGTGCCGGGCCAACTTCAACGACTTTCTCAAGGCGGCCCACACCATTGCGCTGGCGCAGGCGCAGGCTCTGCGCAGCATCAAGGCGGCGTCGGCGAAGGCCACCGTGGGAAGCGCCTATGGTATGTGTCCGGCATATCCAAAAACGGATTCGGAGGAGGACCGTGCGGCGGCGGCGCGCTATCACGCGATGAACAATGTGTTCTTTCTGGAAGCCGCGATGAGGGGGCGTTATCCCAAAGCGTTTGTGGGCGAGCCGCCGCTGGAGCAGATGGGATTCAAGCCGGAAGATGAAAGGCTGCTGCGGGCTCCGCTCGACTGGGTGGGCTTCCACTACTACACGCGGCGCTTCGTCTCGGATGCGAGCAAGGCGCAGGCCGCCGGCGGCGGAGGGTTCAGCGGCACCGAAATCGAGGCCGATCCGGCGACGGGGCGCGATCCTTATACACGCTTCCGCGCCGAGATGCCGAGCGAAGGCCCGCTGACGGAATCAGGGCTGGAGATCTGGCCGCGCGGCATCTACGACCTGGTGATGCAGATTTCGCGCGAGTACGACCATCCGGTTATCGAAATTACCGAGAGCGGCTGCGGCTATCTCGATTCGCCGTATGAGAAAGAGAACGGGCGCGTGCCCGATACGCGGCGCATCGAATGGTTCCGCCAGGAACTGGCGGAGTTGGCGCGGGCCATCGCCGACGGCGCGCGCGTCCGGTCGTTTCATGCCTGGAGCCTGATTGATAATTTTGAGTGGGGCAACGGCCACACGGAACGCTATGGCCTGATTTATGTCGACTACCGCGACCAGAAGCGGACCATTAAGGACTCCGGGCTGTGGTATGCGAAGGTAGCGGACGGCAACCGGTTGACGTGAGGTGAGGGATTGGGCAGGCTCGGCTTGATTGCGGGGAACGGGCGCTTTCCTTTCCTGCTGCTGGACGCGGCGCGCGCGCAGGGTTTCGCGGTGACTGTGGCGGCCATCCGCGAGGAGACGGATCCGGAAATCAATCACCGCGGCGCGGTGGACGAGAAGATCAGCGTGCACTGGCTTTCGTTGGGCGAACTGTCGCGGCTGATCGAAATCTTTCACCATGAGTCGGTCTCGATGGCGGTGATGGCCGGGCAGGTGAAGCACAAGCAGATTTTTTCGCACATCCGGCCGGACTGGCGGCTGGCCAAGCTGCTCCTGAACCTGCGCACGCGCAATACCGATATGCTGCTGGGCGCGGTGGCCAAGGTGCTGGCCGATGAAGGGATTGAATTGATCAGTTCGACGGCGTTCCTGGAACCGCTGCTGGCTGCGGAGGGCGTCTTGACGCGGCGCGCGCCGGACGAGGAAGAGCGCAAGAACATCGACTATGGGCTGAGCGTGGCGCGGTCAGTGGCGGGGTTCGATATTGGGCAGACGGTGGTGGTGGCGGCGCAGGCGTGCGTGGCAGTAGAGGCGATGGAAGGGACCGATGCGGCGATCGAGCGCGCCGGGGCGCTGATGCGGACGCTGGAAGAGGATGCGTCGACGTTGGAGCGGCGGCTGACGGTGGTGAAGGTCGCCAAGCCGAAACAGGATATGCGGTTCGACGTGCCGGTGATCGGAGTGCGGACGGTGGAGACGATGATGGCAGCGGGAGCGACTTGTTTATCGGTGGAAGCCGCGCGGACGCTGCTGTTCGATCGCGAGGCTCTGATCAAGCGGGCGGATGAGGCGGGGATTGCGATAGTGGCCGTGACGAGGCCGGACGGAGCAGGATGAGGTTGATTTCATCCCGGTCCCAAAACCGTGGACCAGGAGCATCGAGGTAGCGAGACGTAAGGCGTGTACAACCCGGGCTTCGATGCTTTAGCCTCGAACTTCAAATTCCTCTACCGGAGACTCGATCCTCTTGGCTACCAACGTTGACCCCGCCCTCGAGATTCTCCACCAGCAGGCGCGCGCCGTCGCCGAGCACTCCTACTCCCCGTATTCCGGCTTCAAAGTCGGCGCGGCCCTGCGCCTCGCTTCCGGCGAGACCGTCACCGGTACCAATGTCGAGAACGTCAGCTTCGGCCTGACCATGTGCGCGGAGCGGTCAGCGCTGGTCCGCGCTGTCTCCGAAATCGGTCCAGGGATTCGTATCGCCGCGATCGCGGTGGCGAATCTGAACAGGGGCGCCAGTCCCCCCTGCGGCGCCTGCCGCCAGATGCTCGCCGAATTCGCGCTGCCCGATGCGCCGGTCATTTTCTCGACGCCCGATGGCCTTCGTGTGATGCCCTTCTCGGAGATCTTTCCGCTGGCCTTTGAGATGAAGCTCGAGGGAGGCGCATTCGATCGATGAACGCGAAGGGCTCATCCATTGACGGCGAGGAACCTGCGCACTTCCACATCACCGACCTCATCCGCAAGAAGCGCGACGGCGGCGCGCTTGAACCGCGGGAAATCGAGTATGTCGTATCCGGAGCGGCCAGCGAAGCCATCCTGCCCGAACAACTTTCCGCCTGGCTGATGGCCGCCTTTCTGCGCGGACTTACGCGGGACGAAATCCGCGCTCTCACCGTGGCCATGCGCGACTCCGGCGAGCGCTTTGATCCTTCGCGTCTCGGCAGGCCCGCCATCGACAAGCACTCCACCGGCGGCGTGGGCGACAAGACGAGTCTTCTGGCAGCGCCTATCGCGGCGGCCTGCGGCGTGGCCGTGCCCATGATCAGCGGCCGCGCCCTGGGACATACCGGAGGCACGCTCGACAAGCTGGAATCGATCCCCGGCTATCGCACCGCGCTGTCTCTGGCCGAATTCGAATCGGTTCTGCAGCAATGCGGCGCTTCGATCGTCAGCCAGACGCTTTCGCTGGTTCCGGCGGACCGAGTCCTCTACTCGCTCCGCGACCGCACCGCCACCGTCGAGAGCCCGGGTCTGATCTGCGCTTCCATCCTGAGCAAGAAACTCGCCGCCGGGCTGGATGGACTGGTGCTCGATGTAAAGACCGGCTCCGGCGCATTTCTCCGCAAGCGACAAGACGCCGAGTACCTGGCAGCGCTCATGGTCGCTACGGCGGAAGCCGCCGGAACCCGAACGGTCGCGCTGCTCACCGACATGGGCCGGCCGCTCGGCTATGCCGCGGGCAACTGGATCGAGGTGGCGGAGTGTGTCGAACTGCTCCGCGGGTTTCGCCCAGCCCACAGCGAAGATCTGCGGGACATCTCGATCGCGCTTGCCGGCTGGATGATTTTTCTCGGCGGCAAGGCGCCGTCGCCGGAAACCGGTTCGCTGATGGCGGAGGCCGCACTCTATGATGGCTCCGCCCTGGCTGTGTTCTTCAAGATGGTCCACGCGCAGGGCGGCGACACCTCGGTCTTCGACGACCCCGATGGGTTCCACAAACCCGATGTCGCCCACGTGCTCGACGCATGGGAGACCGGCTACGTGGTTGACATGGACACCACCGCGATTGGATGGGCGGTGCAGCGCACCGGCGCCGGCCGCGAACCATCGGAAGAATCGGAAGTGCCCCGCGAGTCTCTGGGTTGGGAGCCGGTAGATCCTCACGCCGGCATCGTGTTCCACGCCCGCACCGGCGAGCAGGTCGAGCAGGGCCAACCGCTCGCGACTCTTTACGCCACTACGCCCGGACAGCTTGCCGAGCCCATTGCCCTTCTGAAGGGGGCGATTCGCATTTCCAAAGAGCCGCCTCCAGCGAGAACGCTCATCCACAAGGTGTTCACGCGCGAAAATGCCGAAGCGTATCTGGCGGATGCTGATAAGGTGGAAAAGACAGCTTCTAGCTACTAGCTTCTAGCCACTAGCTTTTTCATGAGCCGGGCGTCGTGTGTCGATGATCAGGAGCCCCGGACAAGAGCTGAACGAAGAGCGAAGGTCGGCGAACCTCAAGCTAGAAGCCAGCAGCTGGAAGCTGCTTCCAAGGAGCACTCTTTGGCTCGATTTACAGGATTGCTTGGAATCCTGGTTGTGCTGGCCGCGGCATGGCTGGGCTCGACCGACCGGCGGCGCATTCGCTGGCGCACCATTTTCTGGGGCCTCAGCCTGCAGGTGGTATTCGCGTTCCTGGTTCTTCGTTTTACGTTCGGCCAGCGCGCCATGTACTGGGCCGGCGACGTGGTGACGAAGATGCTGTCGGCGACGTACGCCGGCAGCCAGGTGCTCTTCGGCCAACTCGGTCTGCCCAACGCCGGCCTGTTCGGCAAGCTTCTGCCGTCGGACCCGCCCAATCTCGGCTCGATCTTCGCCTTCCAGGTTCTGCCCACCATTATTTTCATTTCCGCTTTCTTTGCGGTGATGTATCACATCGGCCTGATGCAGATCATCATTCGGGGCATGGCGTGGCTGATGCTGAAGACCATGCGCATCTCCGGCGCGGAAAGCATGAACGTGGCGGCCAGCATCTTCATGGGGCAGACCGAGGCGCCGCTGACCATCCGTCCGTTCCTCGCCCGCGCCACGCGCAGCGAGTTGATGACCATCATGACCAGCGGAATGGCGCATGTTTCCGGCGGCATCATGGCGATGTACATTTCTCAGGGAGTCGAAGCGCGGCATCTGCTTTCGGCGGTCATCATGACTTCGCCGGGCACGATCCTGCTGGCCAAGATGCTGGTACCGGAAACGGAAGTGCCCGACACCGAGGGCCGCGTGATCATCCCCAAAACCGAGGAGCACAAGGAAGAGAACCTGATCGGCGCCATTGCGCGCGGCACCATCGACGGCGGCAAGCTGGCGATGAACGTGGCCATCATGCTGATCTCGTTCCTGGCCCTGGTGGCGCTGCTGGATATGCTGCTTGCCTGGGTTCACGGCGGGCTGCCGTGGTTTCCTTCCAGCCTCGGCCAGATCCTCGGCTTCGTGTTTGCGCCGGTCGCCTGGCTGATCGGCATACCATGGCACGATGCCGGCGCGATCGGCAACCTGCTGGGCACGCGCATGGCGCTGAACGAGGTGATCGCCTACATCAGCCTGGGAGCGCAGAAGGCCACGCTGTCGCCGCGCGCTTTCACCATCGCTACGTTTGCGCTGTGCGGATTTGCCAACCTGGGTTCGATCGGCATGCAGATCGGCGGCATCGGCGCGCTGGTCCCGGAACGCCGCAACGATCTCGCCAAGCTGGGGGTGCGCGCCATGCTTGCCGGGACGATGGCGAACCTGATCAGCGCGTCGATCGCGGGGATCTTCCTGGGTTGAGCGGCGAGAGCACCATCGTCCCGGACTTCATCCGCGATCGAGTCAGGTCTGCGGTGCTATGCTGAACCTCCCCGAGGGAGCAAGCAGGAGGTCGCATGTCTTCTCTCAGCTCCGTGATTGCCAGCCTGAATCAGCCGGGTCCAAGATCCCTGGCAATCATCCGCGGAATGCTGGAAAAGCTCAGACTCCAGACCGAGCCAACCGTCTCCGAGATGACGCAGCTGGTCAGCGCGATGGAAGATTTTCTGACCGGTGAACACTGGCAGGCGCTCGATGCGATCGGCCGCTTCGGGACCCTCCAGACGCCTCTCGCGTTTCGTGACTTTCATCGCCGCCTGATCGCATTCCAGATGATTCAGCGCTTGCTCTCTCCTGAGATCATCGATCAGCGGAGAACCGAGTTTTGCGGCCCCACCGCATTTATCATCAGTCTTTGCCGCCAGAAGCCCTTTGCCTGGGCCCAGTTAACCATCAGCCTGGCGGAAACCGGCAAGGCGCGGATCGGAGACCTGGAGTTGAAGCCTGGTTCCGGTGTAAGGGACAGAAACCCGTCGAACATCTGCCAGACGGCCGAGGCCGACTGGATCATCATCGCGTCCCTTCGCGATTCCGTCAGCTGGGACCTGATGCACGTCGCCAACACGATGTGTTTTAAATCATTTGAAGACGTCGGAGTTTCCTGGGAAAACATCGAGGATTGGAACAAGGCTTTGGGTTTCACCTCCGTGGTGACCCTCGGCTCCTTTAATGAGGACCGGTGGATCGAGAATTTCTATGTCCGCGCCGGGGCACTGTGGCCGCGCCTTTTGCTGCGCCACAAAGTTGCGCTGAACCTGGCGGATGACAGGACCAGACAGTTGCGGATGCTGGAATTCGCAGCCCAGGCGTGTGAAGAGAACTGGGCCGTGTTTTTTCTGGTGGACGACAAGCTTGGACGAGCCATTCAAGGCACAGAAATAGCGGATGCGGCATGGCTGAACGACCGTCGCGAAGCGCGCGGTCAGTCGGAAACCACGGCGAACCCGGCGATCACCAAGAGCTTATACCAGAGCGCGGCCACCACTTTGGGAGGAGCGGATGTCGGCGGCCACGTGTTTCTGCTGCTGAGCCTCGAGCTTGGAGGCACGTACGTGTCATTGGTCGCCATAAACCGGGGAAACATGGTGAGTCCGCAGCTTCTTCCCAAGGCAGCTTTCATCGCTTCCGTTCGGGGCATCATAGCCTCGACCGACGCCGCCTGAGCCGTTGCCGTCCGCGGGCAAAGTCAAACCCCTCGGCCCTGCGACTGGGAATCATGAACCGGGTGCCCCGTTCCGAGCTTCTGACTCCAAACCCTTCAGTTTCCAAACCGCGCCATTCCCCGGGCTTTGGCCTTGGCTGCTTCTTCTTCGCGGTTGCGATGGGGAGCGTTGGTCTCCAGGGAAGTCAACAGCCGAGCCGAGACAGCCGCAACTTCGTTCACCGCCTCGTTAAAGGCGGCTTCGTTGGTAAGGGATGGTTTCTGGAAGCCACTGATTTTGCGCACGAACTGGAGCGAGGCCGCGCGGATCTCCTCCTCCGTCACCGGCGGATCGAAATTGAACAGCATCTTGATATTCCGGCACATCAGGCTTATTCCTCGTATTAAGACTACCCTGCTCTGTCGGAACCGAAATCCGCCCCGCCCCCGGCAGAGCCAGGACGGGACCACCGGAGTCTTCGAGCACTTGGCCGCCCTGTTGGGTAAGCAACACATGCGGGCCGCGCGCGCTTCCAACGCTCTGGTTTGAGTACTTCGAGAGCACTCGGCGCTGAGAACCAGCGAAGGGCGGGACCATGGCAACCTTATCCCCGGCGGCGGGTCCGGCAAACCGGACGCGCCGCAGACGACAAATCTGGTTTTTCGCTGCCGGCCTCGCCATTGTCCTGGTCGCCGCCGGTTCTTCCGTCCTCAGCGCCAACTGGCCGTACCGCTATCGCAAAATCAGGCCGTTGCTGGAAGACGATCTCGCCAGCCAGGTGGAGGTGACTTCCTATCACCGCGTTTACTTTCCCCGCCCCGGCTTTGTCGCCACCGGTCTCACCCTGCGCCGCAAGTCGGCTCTGAACCTTCCGCCGCTGGGGCACGCGGAAATGATGGAAGTGGAAGGGCGCTGGAGCGACCTGCTGCTGCTGCGCCAGCGGGTGCAGGACGTCGAAGTCACGGGACTGCACATTGTGGTTCCCCCCATAGGAAGCCGGGCCAACCACGCGAACTTCCCGCCCGGCAGCAGTTCCGACTTCACCGGCCCGGACACAGCCATCGAGATGTTCAAGTTCCACAACTCCATTCTCGAGATCCTGCAGAACGATGGGAGCCGCCTCATCTTCCCCATCCGCGAACTGGATCTGGCCCATTTTGAAAAAGACCAGGCCATGAACTACTCCCTTGATATGGAGAACGCCATCCCTTCGGGCCGGATTCAATCCCGGGGAACCTTCGGGCCGCTGAATGCAAGGCAGATTGGCATCACTCCCGTGTCGGGCAACTTTACCTTCACTTCGGTCAACCTGCACGATGTCGGCGAGATCGCCGGAACCCTGGCGGCGAAAGGCGCGTTCCACGGGCCCCTGGCCGCTCTCGAAGCCCAGGCCGAGACGCTGACACCGAACTTCTCAGTCAATGGCGGCATGCCCACGCGGGTGGAAGGTTCCGTTCAGTGCACGGTCAACGGGACCAACGGCGAAGTCGCCTTTCAGCAGATCGAGGCGCATACGGGCTCGACCAGCATCCTCGCCATAGGCAGTGTCCGGGGTGCGCCCAAATCGACCAATCTCGAGATCGAGGTGAAAGGCGGCCGCGCCCAGGATGTGATGCGGCCTTTCCTTCGAGGCGAGGTTCCCATAACGGGCCCGGTGTGGCTGCGGAGCCATGTCTATCTCGAGCCGATGGGACATGGCGGCTTCCTCCATCGGCTTCATGTGAGCGGTTTTTTCAATGTACCGTCGGAGAGGGTCACCGACCAGAAAACCGAAAAGAGCCTCAGCGATTTTAGCCATCGCGCCCAGGATGAGCGCGACAAAAACGACTCCGGCGATTTGAGTCCCGCCACCGATGCCCTTTCGTCGCTGCATGGTCCGGCCCGCATCGAGGATGGCATCGCGTCCAGTACTCATGTTGCCTTCCGGATCCCCGGTGCGCAGGCCGACCTGGGGGGCACATTCAATTTCCACTCCAAAGTGGTTCACCTGGTCGGCACCTTGCGCATGGACACCGACATTTCGCACACCGCGACCGGGTTCAAATCGTTCCTCCTCAAGCCGCTCGCCCCGTTCTTCCGAAAGAAGAACGCCGGCGCGCTGGTCCCGATTGCCGTCACCGGCGGCCCCGGAAAGTACGGGGTTACCCAGAACCTCTCCCACAAGAAGTAGCGTTCATGGTCTCAGGTTGCCGCTGAACGTCCCGTCGCCCGCAGTCTTCGCACCCGGTAGAACACCGTAAGGGACGTCACTGATCCGCAACTCAGCAGGCTCGCCGCCATGCCCAGAGTGAGCGATGGATCCTGCTGATAAAGTCCGTGGACGATCCCGATCGCCTGCAGCACGCTGAACCCGCCAAAGGTGATCAGGGAGATGCCTTCGTCGCTCTTCTTGCGCCAGACCGCAATCACCTGGGGCACAAAGAGCAACGCATTGCAAAGCAAGCCCAGGCCGAAGATCACGGCAACGATTTCCTTCATTCTGAGAGTCTCCTTCGGGTGGCGTTTTGGCGCGGTGGCGGATAGAGAGGAAACTTTACACCCGGGGCACCATTTTTACATGCCAAACCGGCAAATTTTCCCGTACAACCCTTTCCATTTCATAAATTTATGCCCGAGAACCGGCTCTCGGGAAGGGCCATGCATCGTAGCCGTCTGGAGGTGAAGATTCGATGAGAAGCATCGCATGGATCGGCATTGCGATCATCACCGGATTAGGCGCCGCGTTCATCCTGTATATCGGCGCCAGTCTCCAGGGCGCCCACGCGCAGGAATTGGCGCCGCCCGCGGCGGAGCCGGAGCTAAAACTCGCCCCCGCCACCCCCATCGCTGAAAAGAAGGCCGAGCTGGGCGACGACCGGACGTGGAATCCGCAGTGGGATCTATGGATCGAGACAGCCTTGCCGCCGGAGATGCTTTCTCCGCAGGTTGCGAAAGCGGTAAAGCCGTTGTGCCCGCGCTTCAATGCGCTGAGCGAACCCGACAAGCGCGTTTTTTGGGCGTACTTCTTCCAGGCTCTGGCGGGCGCCGAAGCGGGCCTTGTGCCCACGCGCGATGTCCACCACTCCGATAGCGTGCTGCAGGTCAGGGACGACGTAACCCACCGCATGGTGCGCCAGGAAGGGCTTCTGCAGCTGACGTACATGGACCAGGAACGCTACGGCTGCGACTTCGACTGGGAGAAGGATCGATATCTCGACGCCCACGATCCGGACAAGACCATTCTCCAGCCCAGGAACAACCTGCTCTGCGGGGTGAGTATCATTCGCAACCAGCTGATCGATCAGCACAAGCCCCTGCTCAGCTCGACCAGCTATTTCGCCACGCTCCAGCCGGGCACGATGAGCGTGAAGGTGTTTCTCCGGCAGATGGCGAATGTTCCCGGGGTCTGCCGGAAGCCGGTCGACACAGAGCCGGAACCCGCGCGCACGCTTCGCGAAGCGTCCGGAACCACGCCCGCGGCTCCGGCCGGATCCGGTTCTGAGGCGCGCCCGTCGCTGGCTTCGGCGGCGGCAACGAACATGACCCATTGAGGACGGCTTCAGCCGGCCCAGGAACAAACATGGCGGCGCGCCTGCGTTTCTGATCCCTGTGCCTTTACGTTCCCGACAGCGGCGCATTGATCTGATTGAAATGATGAAATTGATGCCGGGTGTAGTCCTCGATCAGATAGCGCAGGGTAACGGGCGAATCCTGGCCCACGGTGCACATGGCGGTCATCCGCGCCTCGGGTATGCGGTCCACAAGCGCCATGAGGATGTCGTGTTCCACCTTCCACCATTCGACCAGGGTCTTCCACGACAGGTGGGCGTAACCGTGGGCGGCAACCCAGGCGTCCTGTGCATACCCGGGTCCGGACCAGGAACCATCGATGGACGCGCGCGCGAATCGCTGGCGGTTGTTGGCGGATGAATCCAGCAGGTGCCCGAGGATCTGCTTGCGCGTCCAGCCGCCCTCGCGCCAGGGAACATTGCCAAGCTCGGGCTCCACTTCGTCCAGCATGTCCCGCAACTGGCGTATGTCCTCGCAAAACGCCTTCGCCACCCTGGTCGACATAGCACCGCCTCCCGTCGCCCTTCATCGTCGCATACCCGTGTGTTCCTTTCTCAAGTCCCCTGCCTTTTCTCCGATAAACCAGTGGGGGCTCCCGCCCCCGGGGCATGCCGCGGGGCGTGAGGGCAGGACGGATGGAATGGAAGAACTGACAAGGGAATTCCTGATCGAGAGCCAGGAAGGCCTGGACCGGATGGAACACTGCCTGACCGACCTGGAGACGCGCCCCGGCGACACGGGGCTGCTGGCCGAGATCTTCCGTGCCGTGCACACCATCAAGGGGACCACGGGATTCCTTGGATTCACGCGGCTGGAAAAGCTGGCGCACGCGGGCGAAAACCTGCTGGCCTTGCTGCGGGACGGGAAGCTGGCGGCCGGTGGAGATGTGATCACCGGACTGTTGCAGTTGCTGGACGGGTTGCGATTGATCCTGAAGACGATCGAATCGGAGGGGAGCGACCACGAAGGCGACGGTGAGTGCGCGGATGGTGAATTGATCGCCCGGCTGAAAGAGCTGCAGACTCCGACCGACGCCGGGGAGCACGCGCCCCCGGCCGCGGTGGCGGACGCGCGGCCCGCCGCGGAAGCGAAACCGACGGCCAAGGCTGCGTCCGCCGGGCCGCCGGCCGAGTCATCAGCGCCTTCGGGGGGGCATGCCCCATCGACTGCCGAAAGCACGCTGCGGGTCGATATCGCGCTGCTGAACCGGATGATGAACCTGGTGGGCGAGCTGGTGCTGACGCGCAACCAGGTTTTGCAGGCCACGGCCGCCGATGCACGCATGACGATGCTGTCGCGGCGATTGGACATGGTGACTGCCGACTTGCGCGAGGCGGTGATGAAGGCGCGCATGCAGCCGGTGGAGAACATCTTCTCGAAGGTGCCGCGCCTGGTGCGTGACCTGTGCCGGCAGTTGGGCCGCAGGGTGCGGCTGGAGATGGAAGGGCAGGACACGGAGCTGGACAAGAGCCTGCTGGAGGCCATCAAGGATCCGCTGACGCATGCGGTGCGCAATGCGCTCGATCACGGCATCGAGGCTGCGGAGACGCGGGCGGCCGGGGGCAAGGATCCCGAGGGCGTGCTGCGGCTGCGGGCGGCGCAGGAAGGCAGCCACGTGGTCATCGAGGTGTCGGACGACGGGGCGGGCATCGACGTGGAGAGGATCCGCGCCAAGGCCATCGAACGCGGCCTGATTAGCGAAGAGCGCGCCGCGCAGCCGTCGGAGCGCGAACTGCTGCAGCTGATTTTCGTTCCCGGATTCTCTACCGCCGCGGCGGTCACCAACGTGAGCGGGCGGGGGGTGGGCATGGACGTGGTGCGCACCAACGTGGAACGGATCGGGGGCAAGGTGGAACTGGATTCGCGCGCCGGGGAGGGCACGACCCTGCGCCTGCGGATTCCTCTCACCCTGGCCATCATTCCGGCGTTGATCGTCCGCAGCCTGGATCAGAGCTTCGCTCTTCCCCAGGGAGCGTTGTCGGAGCTGGTGCACGTGCCGGCAACGGCGATCGAGTGGATCGAAGACGCGCCTCTGTACCGTCTGCGCGGCAAGCTGCTGCCGCTGGTGTTCCTCGACCAGATCCTGGCGGGGCGCGTGAACCGGAACGATGGGGCCGGACGCGAGCGGTTCATCGCGGTTCTGGACGCGGATGGACGGCACTTCGGGCTGGTCGTCGATGGCCTTGCGGATCCGGAAGAGATCGTGGTGAAGCCGTTGAGCGCGGTGTTGAAAAAGATCGGACTGTATTCGGGGGCGACCGTGCTGGGCAACGCGGAGCTGGCCCTGATTCTCGATCCGGGCGCCATCGCGCAGCGGGCCGGAATCCGAATGGCAGAAAAAGACGCAGAGGCGGAAACGGGGGAAAGCGAAGCGGCGCCGGACGGAGAGAGCCGGGCCGAGTACCTGCTGGTTGAGATCGCGGGAAGGCCGGCGGCAATCGCGCTCGACCGGGTGATCCGCATCGAGCAGCTGGCGGCCTCGCGTATCGAGTATCTCGGCTCCCGGGCCGTGGTGAACTTCGAGGCACAGCTGGTACCGGTGGAAGACGCGGGCGGGCTTCTGGCGGCAGCGCAGGGTGAGGACGCAGCCCCCATCATCGTGGTGATCTGCCGGGAAGCCGGGCGGCACGCGGGAATTGCCGTGACCCATGTACTTGATGTGGCGGCGGGTCGCAACCTGTTCGAAGCCGGAACCGGCAAGCTCGCAAGCGGAGTGACCCTGCTGAAGGAACGGGTGACCGGGGTGGTCGGGCTGGAGGCGATGCCGGCGGCGGCGATGGACGAGAATGCGCCCCGATCCGGTGACGGGCTCGTCGAAGACGAAATTTTTGTGGAGGGCGTGAAGTGAGCACAGCAACGGTTGGTCCGCGGAGCGCCGCGAGTCGACGGAAGAAGGATGTTCCGGTGGCGGCCAGGGAGGTCTGTTCGGTGCGCGTGGGATCCGCCCTGTTCGGCGTACCCATCACGCACATTTTGGAAATCGTGGCGGGGACACGCCCGGAACCCGTACCTCTGGCTCCGGAGTTCGTGGGTGGGCTGGCCCACTATCGTGGCGATGTGCTGACCACGGTCAGCCTGCGCCGGCTCCTCGAAATGCCTCCCCGAGACGGGGGGCAGGACATGCTGGTGGTGGAAAGCGCGGGCGGATGCTATGGGCTCCTGGTCGATTCGGTGGGCAAGGTGCTGACGGTGGCGGAGACGGAGTTTGAAGCCAATCCCTCCACGATGAGCGAGCGGCGGCGCAGGTTGTTTGCCGGCACCTACAAGCTGAAAGACGGGCTGATGATCATGCTGGACCCAGAGCGCCTCGATCCGTTGCAGCTGGCCGAGGCGGCTTGAAAGGAGGTCCCCGATGCGGGCCCTCATCGTGGATGATTCCCGGTTCGTGAGAAACGTCCTGCGCGGCTTGCTGGAGGAGCGCGGAATGGAGTGCGAAGAAGCCGGAGACGGCGAGGCGGCCATGAACCTGGTCCACCACAGCGCCCGCTTCGACGTGGCGTTCGTGGACTGGAATATGCCGGTAATGAACGGGCTGGAGATGCTCCGGCAGGCGCGCGCGGACGGATACGACGACATGAAGGTGATCATGGTGACGACGGAAGGCGACAGGGAGAGCATTCTGCGCGCGCTGGCCGCGGGGGCCGACGAATACCTGATGAAACCGTTCGACCGGGACGGCCTGCTGGAGAAGCTCGCCTTATTGGGGATTGAGGAGCAGGGATGAGTCCGCAAGCGCGTACGCGCATCCTGATCGTGGACGACTCGGCGGTGATGCGCAGCCTGCTGCGCGCGGTGGTGGCGACCGACAGCGGCCTGGAAGTGGCGGGAACGGCAGCCGACGGCCGGTCGGCGCTGCAAGCCATGACGACCCTGCATCCCGACCTGGTGTTGCTGGATGTCGAAATGCCGATCATGGACGGGCTGGAGACACTGAAGAAGCTGCGGGCCGGGGGCAATCGCGCCCCGGTGATCATATGCAGCTCTCTCACCCAGCGGGGAGCGCGCGTGACCCTCGACGCACTGGCCTCGGGCGCATCGGACTACGCGGCCAAGCCGGCCGCCCAGTCCGATCGCGAAGCGGGAATTCGGGAATTGGCGCAGGAGTTGATTCCGAAGATCCGCGCTCTGACGCAACGGATCTCCACGGTAGAGGCGCGGAATCGAGAGCTGCAGCGCGCGGCGCCGGCGAGCGCCGTTGGCGGAAGAGCTGTCGAGGTTGTGGCCATTGGGGTATCGACGGGTGGACCAGCGGCGCTCGACCGCGTCCTGGGCGCGCTTCCCGGCTCTTTTCCGGTACCGGTGCTGATTGTGCAGCACATGCCGGAGCTATTCACCGGACTGCTGGCCGAGCGCCTGAACAGCTGCTGCCGGCTGCCGGTGCGCGAAGCGGCGGAAGGAAATGCGGTGCGGCCCGGCTCGGTTTGGATTGCCCGAGGCAACTGGCACATGGAGGTGCGAGCGCCCGCGGACTCGACCGCCGCACCGACGATTCACCTGACGCAGTCGCCGGCGGTGAACCACTGCCGGCCCTCGGTGGATGTGCTGTTCGGTAGTTTGGCGGCTGTTTATGGGGAGAGCGTGCTGGCCGTGATTCTGACCGGGATGGGATCGGACGGACTTGCCGGCTGCCGCAAACTGCGCTCCGCGGGAAGCATGGTGATCGCGCAGGACCAGGTAACCAGCACGGTATGGGGCATGCCTGGGGCGGTGACCGCCGCGGGGCTGGCGAACCGGGTGCTGCGGCTGGACGCCATCGGGCCCGAGATCGTCCGCCTGGCAGGGCGATCGACCCGCGAGCCGGCGACAGCCGCGCCGGGTTCGGTGGCCTGAAGATGGCCGCGGATTACGGCTACCTGCGCCGCCTGGTGCTGGGCCGCTCGAACAACGTACTCGATCCTTCCGCCGACTATCTGTTCGATACCCGCCTTTCCCGCTTGCTTCGCGACCAGGGCATGAGTCAACTGGAGGAACTGGTTCGGCATCTGCGCTCACGCAGCGATCCGGCTCTGGAACAAGCCGTCGCCGAAGCCATGACCATTAACGAAACCAGCTTCTTTCGCGACAACCGGCTGTTCGAGTTGCTGCGGACCAGTCTGCTGCCGGAGCTGATCGAACGCCGGCGGGCGGAACGGAGGCTGCGCTTCTGGAGCGCGGCCTGTTCCACAGGGCAGGAAGCATTGAGCCTGGCGATGCTGGTGCGTGAACGTTTTCCCGAACTGGCTCACTGGACGATTTCGATCGAGGGAACCGATATTTGCGGCGAGGCCGTGGCGCGCGCGCGCGCCGGGTGGTATCAACGCATCGAGGTGAACCGCGGATTGCCCGCGCGGTACCTGGTCAAGTATTTCGAACAGACCGGCGACGACTGGTGGGCGAAGAGCGAGATCCGGTCGATGTGCAATTTCCGGCAGGCCAACCTTTGTGCCTGTCTGATGCCCTTCAGCGAGCGATTCGACGTGGTGCTTCTGCGCAACGTGATGCTCTACTTTTCGACGCCGGTGCGGGTATCGCTGCTGAACAGGATTCACCGGCTCACGGCGAGCGATGGCATGCTGGCGCTGGGCTCGTCGGAGCAGACGGGCGATTCCCCGCTGTGGGCGCCGGTGCTGGCGGGAGGGACATGCTATTACAGGCCGCGGAACAGGGAGTAGGAACAGGATGCCCGAAACGGGACTCAGCGCTGCAATGGTTTTCTGTTGCCAGTTCCCTACACCGCGGCTTCCAGCAGCTTCCGCACCTCATCATGCAGCCGCCCGGTTATGGCGGACTCGGTTGCATCAGGCGCGAAGCGTATGGGCTCGCCAACGTGCACTTCGATGGTGCCGGAGCGGAACCAGCCGCGGCCGCGCCCTTTTAATTCACCCAATCCGCGGATGGCGATGGGGAGCACCGCCGTACCGGATTGCTTGACGAGCAGGCCGATGCCGGGCCGGAAGCGCGCCAGCTTGCCTTCGTCCGAGCGCGTGCCTTCGGGAAAGACCAGTACGTGATAACCGCGATCGAGCGCCTCGCCAGTGTGCGCAAAGCTGCGCTGGAAATCGCGCAGGCGCGGCAGGGGAAACACGTTGAAGAGCGCGGTCACGAGGAACCAGGCGATGGGGCCGAAGGGATAAAAGCGCCCGGGCTTTTCCGGATCGCGGAAGTTGCGAAAGTCGTCGAGCATTTCCCCGGACATGACCGCCGCGATATGGCGGCGCACGCACCCGGGTAACGCATACTGCACCAGGGGCGCGTCGTAGGTGGTGACATGGTTGGCAACAATAAGGATGGGTTCGCGCACGCGCGCGGCCAGGTCAGGCGGCGCCATGATGCGGGGCTTGGCAAGCAGGCGTACCAGCGGTCGCATGATGATTTCAATGAATGCCGAGCGGAGCCATTGAACGGGAGCGAGCCAGGGCCAGCGGGGATAGACATAATTCCTCGAGGAAACCTCGACGGGCCGTGAGAACCCGGCTTCCGGCAACGCAGCGGCGGGTTCGATTTCGGAAGCTCCATGATCACGATGTGTCCAGGCGGCGGTCGTCGACGACGGCGCTTCTCGCTCAGGAGCGGAAGCCGGGGAAGTTTGTGCAACTGCGTCGGCACGGCTGACGTTGTGCCCAGCTACAAAACCCCGGCCCGCAGCTCCATTGCGACCTTGAACAAGTTGGCGCAGTTGTCCCAGGGTCGGCACATCCTCGAGCAGTCCGCTCTCGGGCGCCATGCCGAGCCTTTCTTCGATGGCGGCAGCAAGTTGGACGCGCGAGAGACTGTCGAGATGAAAATCCTCGTCGAGGCGGAGGTCGTCACCGGAGCCGGGCGGATCTTCTCCGGTGATTCCGCTTATCAGCGACAACAGCCAGTCGGACGACGCGGATGCAACGCCGGATCGGGAACCATTTCCGACGGTCTGAATCTCCGCGAGCCATGCGCTGACAGCCTTGCGCCTCACCTTGCCGGTGGAAGTGCGCGGCAGGTCGGGCTCGGGCCATACCTTCCATCGGCGCACGCGCTGGAAATCGGCGAGCTTTGCGTTGGCCGATTCGATGGCCGGCGGAGCCTGATCGCCCGAGCCTCGCATGGCAAGCACGGCGCAGGCTTCGGGCCCGGAAGGGGTTTCGACCGGAACCACCGCGCATGCGGCGACGCCCGGTTGCTCCTCAATGACGGCCTCAAGGTCTTCGGGATGAATGTTGACGCCGGTACCGGTGACGATGACTTCGCTTTTGCGGCCGAGGAAGCGGAGTTCGCCCGTGGGCTCGGCCGCGGCGAGATCGCCGGTGGAGAGCCACTCGCTTTCGCGCGGCTTCAGTTCCCCGCCCGACCACGTTGCCGTGGAGATCATGGGACCTCGCACCAGCACTTCGCCGTCCGCGCCGATCTTCACCTCCCGGCCGGGCAACGGCTTGCCGATGGTTCCCTGGGCCACCTTGAAGGGATGATTGAGAGTGATGAGCGCCGTGGTTTCGGTCATGCCGTAGCCCTGCACGACGACGAAGCCGAGCGCGTTCCAGAATTGTTCGACCGCCGGAGGCAGCGCGCCGCCGCCCGAGATCAACGCCCAGAATTTGAAGCCGAAGGCGCGATGAATCGCGCGGAAGCGCCACCAGCGCTGCCAAGCGCGAATGCCCTTTGACCCGGCAATGTCCTCGTCCAGGCCGGGACGGATGGTTTCGAGATGCGACTTGAGGATGGAAAACACCCGCGGGACGGCAGCCAGCACCGAGATGCGTTCGCGATGGATGGTTTCGATGAGGCGCGGGGCCACGAGACGGCTTTCGAAATGCACTTCGGCGGAGAAGATGGGCGGAATCCAGAGGCCCATGGTCTGGCCGAAGACATGGCTCAGCGGAAGGGTGTGCAGGAAGCGGAGGGGGTGCACATATTTCTCGTAGCGCATGTAGCCCCGCGCTGCCTGTTCGATGGGCCCCACGCTGGCGAGCACGTTGCCGTGGGTGTGCACGATGCCCTTGGGATCGCCGGTGGTTCCGGAGGTGAACAGGATCTGCAGCGGCGTATCGCGGCCGAGGCCGGAGACGGGGCCCGCTTCTTCAGAGGGTAGCCGGGTGTGCCAATCTTCCAGTGCGAGACGGGGGAAGTTGATGCCGGCATCGGCCCGGAGCTGGTGAAGGAGATGCTGGTCGCCAACGACGAGCTTCGGTTTCACGTCGGCGGCAACGCGGGCCGCAAAGTCGGCGCTGCCGTAGGCGTCGAGCGGAACCATGAGCGCTCCGCGCAGGATGCAGCCGTGAAAGGCGGCAATCCATTCTGCGCTGTTCTCGGCCCACAGGACCACGCGGTCGCCGGGCCCGATGTCTTGTTTGGCGAGCAGGGCGGCGAAGCGGCCGGCGAGACGCGCGATGTCGCCGCAGGTTGCCACGCGGCGGCGGTTGCCCTTGTAGCGGACCACCGCGATTTCGCGATCGTGGCGGCGAAAATCCTCAACGAGTGTGGCCAGGTTCTCGCGCATGTGCGGCAGGTTTTATGGTAGCAGCGCGCAAATCCAATTTTCTGACTGTTGGGACACTTTCGGGAGCGCACCAATTGGTGTAAGTTGGCTACACGAATTACCGATGAAGACCGTCACACTTTTCCGTCCAGTTGGCCAGCTCGAAGTTCGTTGAATGAGCCGGCGGCTCGAACAGCAGATCCTTCGCCTGCGTTTGGCACGAGAACGCGCCGGACTTCGTTCCGGATGACGGCAGTGATTATGTTGCAAACCTCAGGGCTCAGGACAGCAGCCATCGTAAAAAGATCTCACGCGTGGCCGATGACGGTTGAGTGCTCTGCGCCAGGCAGCGTCTCGCGGCTCGACGGCGCCCCGAAACGTTCGCTGGAGTCGTTGGCCCCCGACTGGGCTTCTTCCAGCATCTCTGCATCGGCAAAGCGATAGCCGACATAGATGTCGGTGAGAAGATAGAGGGGGCGGGCGGGATCATCCTCAATCTTTTTGCGGAGCTGGCGGATGAAGGTGCGGAGATACTCCACCTCTTCGCGGCAGTCGGCGCCCCAGACCGCGGTAAGGAGGCGGGCGTAGGTCACCACGCGGCCGGCGCGGCTCATCAGGCAGTGGAGAATGTCGAATTCCTTGCGAGTAAGATGAACGGGCTTCCCTGCCTTGGTCACGCTGCGGCGCGCGGGAACCAGGCGGATCTCGCCGATCTCGAGGGGAGCTTCCTCGGTGCGCACCGGGGCATGGACGCGACGCACGGCGGCACGAATGCGGGCGATAAGCTCGCGGATTCCAAATGGCTTGGTCACGTAATCGTCTGCGCCCATTTCCAGGGCGCGCACTTTCTCGTCTTCGCCGTCGCGCACGGTGAGCATGACCACCGGCAGCCGCGGCGCGAACACGCGGATGCGGCGCAGCGTCTCGATGCCGCTGAGGCCGGGCATATTGACGTCGAGCAGCACGCAGTCGAAGGTTTCGCTGCGCAGAACCTGCAGAGCTTTTTCGCCGCGCGAGACTTCGGCGACCTCGAAGCCCAGGGCCGCCAGCGGCGGGTGCAGCGCTCTGCGGATGGCGGGTTCGTCGTCGACAACCAGAACGCGGATTACCGGCGAAGTCATGAATAGCTCCTTTCGGATGCGACAAGAGGGGTCGGTGGCGCGCTCATGCGAGCGGGGAGCGCGGCAAAGAAGATGTTTCCTTCGGCTTCGTCGCTGGAGACCCAGACCGATCCGCCATGGGCGATGGCGGCGCGCTTGGCGATTGACAGGCCGATGCCAGTGCCGGAAGCGTGACTGGAGGAAGCCGATGAGCGGTAATAGCGATCGAAGATGCGCTCGCGATCGGCGATGGGAATAACGGGCCCGAAGCTATGCACCGAGAGGACGACTTCGGCGTCCGATTGTTCGGCGCGCACGGTAATGATGCTGTCGAATTCCGCATACTTGCAGGCGTTGTCGAGATACTGCGCCAGGAGCATGCCAATGAGCCGCCGGTCGCAATCGAGAACAAGCGGCTTTTGCGGCATGTCCACTTTGATGTGGGCGGCGGCGGATCGATCGGCGAGGCTCTCGACGGCCTCTTCGATCAGCGAATCGACCGGTTCAGGAGCGAGTTGGAGCACAGGACCGGCGGGCGTGTCTCCCGCGTCGTCGGGCTCGGGGCGGGCTGTGGTGAGCAGGCGCGTAGTGAGATCGGCAAGCAACGTGGCCTGTTCGTCGATCAGGTCAACCAGGTCAGCTTGCGCAGCCGAAAGGCGTCCCATTTCGGAAAGGCCGGTGCTGGCGGCGCGGATAGCCGTGAGGGGCGTCTTGAAGTCATGGGCGAGGCTGTCGAGGACCGTGGCGCGCAGTTGCTCGACTTCGCGCTCGGCTTCGATGCGGTTCTCGTTGGCCAGGGCGCGATAGCGATCGAAGGTGATGGCGATGAGGGCGGCGACGGCATTGTTGGCCAGCGGCGTGGTCTCGCCGCGAACGACCAGGCTGCCAATGGGTACTGACCCGAGGCGGATGACCCGGCGGCTGATGCCCGTGGAGCGATCGTCATCGGAGGTGCCGAAGTGGTAGACGTTCTGCGCCAGTTCGAGCGGATCGATGGTCCAGCGGCCAGCCGTGTAGGCCTCCTGGAGGTCGGCATCGAAAACCGTCACCGCATCCAGATCGAAGATCTCGTGCACCAGGGAAGCAAGGCGCGCGCCGGGTTCCTGGTGGAGATCCATCTCCAGCGTACGGCGGGTGAGTTCGTAGAGGCGCCGGATGCGGAGGGTTGCCGCTTCGGCTTCTGCCGCCTCCCGCACTGCACGACACGCGAGGCGATACATGACCAGGCCAAGCAGGGCCGCGCCGAGGCCGGCGGAGATGGCCGCTGCCCAAGGCCAACGCAATCCAAATTTCAGGGCGCCGGCGAGCACCGCCGCGGCGGCAGCCGCGAGGCATTCCGCCGCGTATTGGCGGAGGGCAGCGCGGAGCGATCGCCTGGTGAGTCGCCTTGAAGCCGCAAGTGCCAATCCGGGTCCCTTCCTTGTGTGGATGTGCCATTCCTCTTCACGCGCCGACACGAATCCTGCCTGCGCGATCGCGTGAACGTAATCCCTGGGGTTTCAACTTTTGTTGCGGCGACCAATGGCACCAGCCGCCGTAATGCGCGGCGACGCCTTGAGGAAAATAACTGCGCTCGACTTCCGGCGTTGACGATCGCTCTGGGTTGATCAAGCACCGCACGGGCAATTTTTCCCTGCGTGCAGTGAGCTTGTGAGGATTTTAGCAGTTTTCTTTAGATGATCCTTATGCAAATCGTGAGGGCGGCACGAGGACGCAATGTACCGAAAAAGGCCGGCGGAGGTTGAATTCGTCGTAAGTCTGTGGAAATCAAGGGACAAAATCGATTTTCTCGCGAATCTTCATTGTTTCTTTATGTGCGGGTTGATGAACTTTTTGCAAGCAATACTCCCGGTGCAAGACTGCGGGGCCCACGACCCAAGCCGACCCTGATCGAGGAGTGTACTTCCAACCCGGCCGGCATCGCGCCGCGCACCCAGGAAGCTGGTCGAGCTTCCGCCTAATCAGCGGCGAGCCCTGCAATCTCGGGTTTGTCCGATTCTGAATTTCGCCTGTCACCGCCCTGTCATTTCGGCAACGGGAGGCCTTTGTCCGAAGTGAGATCGATCACTTCAACCGACCACCTTTGTAGATCGGTGGAGAAAGCTGGTGAGACGGAATGAATCCTCGCACATCATTCATCCTGCATACGTCATTGGTTGCGGCAGTCGCGTTGGCCGCGACATGGACCGTGAAAGCGCAAACTGCGGCTGCTCCGGCTGCGACTCCGGCAGCCGCGGCTGCTCCCGCCGCTGCGGCGGCTTCCACGGCTCCGGCGGATCAACCCGCGCCACCCGCGCCGCTGACCACTCCGGCGGTCACGGGCCCTCTGCAATGGCTGCCGCCGGCCATCTTTGATGCGGGCCCACTCGGCAAGATTGCGGCCAACGGCATCGTCACCGGCTCCGGGCTGGTGCAGAACAATCACGTTCCCGGCGACGACGTACAGCAAGCCGCGCTGAGCAACGGCCAGCTCTTCATCCAGAAGGCCGATGGGAAATTTCAGTATTTCATTCAGGCGGGCGCTTATACGCTCCCGGCCTTGGCTACTCCGTTTCTTGCGGCCGACAAGACTGTGAGCGACTTCTACGGACCAGTTCCGGTCGCGTTCGCAAAGTTGCAGGCGGGCAAGACGACCCAATTCATGATCGGCGCGCTGCCTACATTGATGGGTGCGGAGTCAACCTTCACTTTCCAGAACATGAACATCGAGCGCGGTCTTCTGTGGAACCAGGAGAACGCGGTCAATCGCGGCATCCAGGTGAACCAGACACTGGGCAAATACTTCGCGGCCTCGCTGAGTTGGAACGACGGGTACTATTCCAACCGCTACTCGTGGCTGAGCGGCTCTCTGACCTACACCAAGGGAGCACATTCGCTGATTTTTGCCGGGATGGGGAACGCCGGGCAGACCAAGTTCGAGACGTTGGCGACACCGGTGCAGAACAACAGCACGATGTACGCCGTGATCTACACATTCACCAAGGGAGCCTGGATCGTTCAGCCGTACTACCAGTACAGCAACGTTCCCACCAATCCCGCCGTCGGCGTAGTCAAGGGCGCATCGACAAACGGCGGCGCGCTCTTAATCAGCCGGGCGTTCAAACACGGGTTTTCGCTTCCGGCTCGCGTGGAATACCTCACCACTTCGGGGAGCGCCTCGAATCAGGCGGTCAACCTGTTGTTCGGCCCCGGCAGCGCGGGCACATCCATTACCGGGACGCCCACCTTCCAATATGGCGCGTTGTACATTCGCGGCGACGTTTCCTATGTCCACGCCAGCAGCTATACGCCGGGCACCGGGTTTGGCCCGGCCGGTACCGATGCCAGCCAGGTTCGCGGCATTGCCGAAATCGGCTTCATCCTCGGTCACAACGTAGTGGAGAAGTAGCCGAGTCCAAGCGGGCGCGGAGGGAAACTGAACCCAGATGCAGCCCGGCCCGATACGGACGGGCCGGCAACGAACTCGACGGCCGGGGACAAACCGCCGGATTAGCCAGATCACTCAAACAGGAGAATGCTTCATGGCAGATCAAAAAGCACCGCAGATGCAGGCCACTCTGGGACTCACCGGCCTCACCAGCAACGCAATGGCGCTGATTGCCCCCGGCGCGTTTCTATGGCTGACGTTCTTCATCCAGGCAACCACCGGCACGGCAGGCCAGCCCTCGACGGCCCCCGCCATGTGGTGGGGCATTCTGCTGGCGCTGGGTCTTTGCCTGGCGACGGCGGTGGCCTATGCGGAGATTTCGAAACTGTATCCCGGCACCGGGTCGAGCTACTACTACGCCGAGCAGGCCATGCTGTCGAAGCCGGGTGCGTTCAAGTACGCGCGCATTGCGAAGTTTATCGTGGGCTGGGGCTCGCACCTTTACTACTGGGTCTATCCCGCAGTGATGGTGGCCACGACCGGCATCTTCGTGGGATATGTGGTGGGTTTCCTGTTCCCCAACTTCATCAGCGGCGGCAATCCGGGGCCGATTTTCATGGGCCTGGTGGCGATCGCCTTCTCGTTCTTCGTGGCGTGGATCGCGCAGAAAGGCGCGGGCGCCTCGACGGCCGTCAATATCGCCATCAACGTGGTGCAGATCTCGGCGCTGCTGGTGTTCAGCGTGCTGGCGCTCGGGTACCGCATGAATCATCCCACCGGCAAAGCGGCCTTCAACTACGACGTGCAGACGCTGCAGACGTACAACTACCAGTTTGCGACCAATGCCAAGGACGGATCGGTGGTTCGCGACGCCAGCGGCACGCCTGTCGCGGCGAAAGATGCCTCGGGCAATCCGGTTCCATTCACCATCGATTATCCCGACAAGGACTCCAGCGGCAACATGCTGACGCACACTACCGCCAAGTCCGTGGTTTCTCCGCACAAATTCAGCTGGGTGTTCATTCAGGCGACGGTCGCCATCCTGATCCTGGTGGGCTTTGAATCCGTCACCGCGATGGGCGGCGAGGCGAAGAACCCCACCAAACATATTCCCATTGCCGTAATTGCTTCTCTGCTGATCCAGGGGCTGTTCTGCTACATGATTGAGTATTTCTGTGCCAACTATTTCCTCAATTCCGGGTACACGATGCAAAGCGCGGCCAGCTCAGCCGCACCCATCGGCGACATGATGATCATGGTCGGCGATGCGCTGCTGGGCCAAGGCAATGGCAGGTACTTCATGCTGGCCGAAGCGTTCACCGTGTTCCTGGCTCTGATCGGCACCACGCTGAGCTGCATGAACACCGGCGCGCGTGTGACCTACGCCATGGGCAAGGACGATGAAGCGCCGGAGCATTTCGGCATACTGCACGCCAAGTCGCTGACCCCGCGGCGCGCCATCTGGACGCTGGCCGCGATCTCGGCGGTTCTGGGATGCATCGCGGTATCGTTCGTATTCGCCGACGCCAGCGCGCCGACGGATGCAAGCATTGCCGCGCTGCCGCACAATATCTTTTCCAGCTGGGGATACAGCACGCATGACAAGCTGGCCGCGATGCCGAACTCCCTGCTGACCATCACCCTTACCTCCAACTTCGGGACGTTCATCCTCTACGGGTTGAGCTGCCTGCTGTGCATTGTGGCGTTCCGCGGGCGGCCGGATTACAAGCCCCTGGTGCATCTGTTTATTCCCGGCTTCGGACTGATCGCGAACCTGGCCTGCATGGCGGTGTACGTGATCGGGCCGTTCTTCAACCTGGGCACCAAGATGGAGCCGCTGGGCGCGCTGGGCATCTCGGCGGTGTGGGGCTTGTACGGAGCCTGGTACTTCATCAAGAGTTCCAAGCAAAAGGGCAAGGCAATTCTGGTAGATAGCAAGCAGACATCGTCGATGGCATTGTAGTTGGGGAACACGAGAACCATTGGGTGGGCCCTCGCCTGGGATCATTTGAGGGTTCCACCCGTTCGTGTTTTTTGGGAAGATGGTTTCAAGCCCGGTTTTGAGGGCAGAAGCAAATTCAAATTCGAGGCGGCAGCGCCTTATGTTGGATATTCAATACGGCCAGGCCACGGATCCCGGCAAGATTCGGACCCATAACGAAGACGCGATGGGATCGTTCGTCCCTGCTTCGCGGGCGCTGAAGCGCTCGCACGGCTTCCTGTTCGCGGTGGCGGATGGGGTGGGGGGGATGGACCTGGGGGAAGTGGCGTCGGCCAGAGCCATCTCCGTGATGACCGAAGAATTTGAAAAGGCGCAGGCGGGCGCGTTGCTGACCGGATTGATGCCACGCCTGATCGAGCGCGCCAATGCGGCGGTGCACGATTGCCGGCTGGCCCCTGAATATCGCGGCAAGAGCATGGCCACCACCCTGGTGGCGTGCGCGCTGCGCCACGACCAAGCGGTGGTGTCGCACGTAGGCGACTCGCGCTGCTACCTGGTGCGCGGCGGCCGGGCACGGCGGGTGACGGATGACCATACATGGGTAAACCAGCAGCGCAAGATGGGACTGATCGCGGCCAGCGACATTGCCGAGTCAGAAGCGCGCCATGTGCTGATCCGCTCGCTGGGGCCGGAGATGTTCGTCTCGCCGGACACGACGGCGGTTACGCTGCAACCGGGCGACGTGCTGGTGCTGTGCACCGACGGCCTGCACGACGAGATGAGCGACGAAGCGATTGCCCGCATTGCGTCGCAGCCGAAGCCGGCGGAGGAGATCGCGCGCGAGCTGGTGACGCGTGCGGTGGAGATCGACGGCAACGACAACACCACTGCGCTGGTGATCAGGGTGCGTGCGGTGGAGCAGGTGGGCATGTATCGCGGGCGGCCCTACCGGCTGCCCACTACGCAAGCTGGATGAGGAACTGGCAGTGCAGCCCGCCGCGACGGGGCGATTCCAGCACCTTCACAATGACCGCGGATTCCGGATTTTCCATTCGTCGATGCGGCAGCCGCCAGCGGTCCGCACGGAACCGCGGCGCCGAGAACGACCAGTCCCTTCAGGAATGACTTGCGATCCATGATGAACCTCAAATGGCGTGGATGAAGTCGGGTCCACGTTAACGCGGCGGCGCGTCACGGTCGTGGGTTTGGGTTTGATTCGGAGCGGCGCAAGGCCAGGAGGGATCGATTCGGGATATAATTCGCCTTCACCTGAAAATCGAATGGCTGGAGGCAGCTGATGGAGAACCTCGCGATTCTGATCCCCCTGGGGATCCTGGCACTCATCGTATTGACCCTGCTTTTGGGGAGCTTTTTTACCGTAAGTACGGCGCAGGTGGCGGTGGTGACGCGGTTCGGGAAATTCCTGCGCGTGGCCGAGCCGGGCTTGAACTGGAAGATGCCGTACATCGACTCGGTGGCAGGCATGGTAAGCCTGCGCGTGAACCAGATCAACCTGACGATGGAGACCAAGACGAAGGACAACGTCTTTGTGACCATTCCGATCTCGGTGCAGAACCGGGTGCGCCCGGAGAAGGTGTTCGACGCGTTCTACAAGCTGGCGAACCCGTCGCAACAGATCCAGTCCTACGTGGAACAGGTGATCCTGGGGCACGTGCCGGGAATGACGCTGGACGAGGTGTTCGCCTCGCAGTCGAGTATCGCCCTGGCGGTGAAGCAGGAGCTTGATGCGGACATGGCGGCGTTCGGGTACGAGATCGTGAACGTGCTGGTGACGGACATTGTTCCCGACGCCAAGGTGAAATCGGCAATGAACGACATCAACGCGGCGCAGCGGGAGCAGGTGGCGGCGAACGCGCGCGGCGAAGCGGAAAAAATCCTGGTGGTGAAGAAGGCCGAGGCCGAGGCGGAGAGCAAGGCGCTGCAGGGTCAGGGCATCGCCAACCAGAGGAGGGCCATTATCGAAGGCCTGCAGACCTCAGTGGAGCAGTTCCAGAAGGCCGTCGAAGGGGCAACCGCGAAGGAAGTGATGCAACTGGTGCTGGTGACGCAGTACTTCGACACGTTGAAGTCGATCGGCGAAAACGACAAGACCAACACGCTGTTCCTGACGCACGCGCCGGGGGCGGTAAAGGATGTGTCGGACCAGATCCTGGAATCGATGCTGGTGGCGGAGCGGGCGGCGAAGTAACAGGGCGATGCCTTCGGGATTCGGAATACAATGGAATCAGCAGCGCCACCCATGGACAAGACCATCCGCAAATTCTCGAGCCACCAGGAGCAAAAGGCGGAAGTCTATCGCTATTGGCGGAGCCGTCCGGCGGAAGAACGGTTCCTCGCGGTTTGGGATGCAACGGCAACCGCCTATGCCTTCAAAGGGATCAAGTATGACCCTACCCGAAGATCTGCGCCAACTCTTACTCGCATTCAACAAAAACGCGGTTGAATATCTTGTCGTGGGCGGATGGGCGGTTGGGTTTTACTCGGAGCCGCGATCGACCAAAGATATCGATCTCTTTATCCGGTCGGGAGTGAAGAACAGCGAAGCCGTTTACCGCGCTCTCGCCGAATTCGGCGCTCCGTTAACTGATGTGACTGCGGCGGATTTCAGAGACAATCCCAGGTCAGTTTTTCAAATCGGATTCGCGCCCGTACGCGCCGATATCCTCCAGTCCATCGATGGAGTCGATTTCGACGCGGCATGGCCGCATCGCGTGGAACTCTCGCTGGATGGGATTGCCGTTCATGTGATCTCGGCCGAACATCTGATCCAGAACAAGTTGAGGTCGGGACGATTGCAGGATCGGGCGGATGTGGAGGCGATCCGGGAGGCGGATAGGGCGAACGAGGGGAAACATGAGTGAGCTGGAATCCCAGGTCTCACAAACGAGACCTCGGGCACCCGGCTGATAACTGACAACTGATCACTGACCACTGCTTTTACTGCAGCAGCGTTCCCTGCTCTTCGTCTTTGCCGTTGCCGTTGACTTCGTCGGGAGGGATGACGACGGCGGCGGCGACCTTGTCGTCGGCGTCCATGTTGAGCAAACGGACGCCCTGGGTGGCGCGGCCGGCGGCGCGGATCGTCTTGGTGTCGACGCGGATGATCTTGCCGTACTGGCTGATGACCATCAGTTCCGAAGTGTCGTCGACGAGCTGAATGGTTGTGACCTTGCCGATGCGATCGGTGACGGCCATGTTTTTGACGCCCTTGCCGCCGCGGGACTGGAGCCGGTACTCGTCCACATCGGTGCGCTTGCCGAAGCCGTTCTCGCTGACCGAGAGGATGCGGTAGGCGCCGGGCTCGTGCTCCTTGGGTGTGATGGCCACGCCGACCACGTAATCGTTCTTGGCAAGGTCGATGCCGCGTACGCCGAAGGCCGGACGGCCCATGGAACGCACGTCGGCCTCATCGAAGCGAATAGCCATGCCGAGGTGGGTGGCGAGGAAGACGATCTCGGAGCCGTCGGTGATGCGGGCGGCGACGAGTTCATCGTCGGCGTCAATGCCGATGGCGATGATGCCGCGCGACTGCACGTTGGAGAAGTCCTTGAGAGGAGTCTTCTTGACGGTGCCCTTCTGGGTGGCGAAGAAGATGTACTTGCCTTCTTCTTCGAGGTCGCGAATGGGGAGGATGGCGCGGACGTTTTCACCCTGCTGCAGGCTGAGCAGGCTCTGCATGGATTTGCCTTTGCCGGCGGCACCGACGTCGGGAATCTCGTAGACCTTGAGCCAGTAGACGCGGCCGGTGTTGGTGAAGCAGAGCAGGTAGGCGTGCGTGGAGTCGATGATGAGCTGAGCGACGAAGTCCTCTTCGCGCGTCTTCATGCCCATGCGGCCGGTGCCGCCACGGCGCTGCTGGCGGTAGACGGAGATGGGGGTGCGCTTGAGGTAGCCCTGGTGGGAGACGGTGACGGCTACCTGCTCGTCGGCGATGAGATCTTCGAGCTGGATTTCGGCGGACTCGTCGATGATCTGGGTGCGGCGCTCGTCGCCGTATTTGTCGCGAACGTCTTCGAGCTCCGTGATGATGACCTTGCGCAGTTTCTTGTCGGTGCCGAGGATCTCTTCGTACTCGGCGATGGCCTTGCGGATTTCGCCGAGTTCGTTGAGGATTTCGCCGACGGAGAGCTGGGTGAGCCGATAGAGCTGGAGTTCGAGGATGGCGTCGACCTGGCGGAGGGTGAGACCCCGTTCTTCGCCGGGCAGGCGTTCGCGGTCAAGATTGATGACGATGTCGTTGCCCTTGCCCCAGGCAGTACAGGTTTTCGCGAGCGTCGGCGCGGGAGCTGGAAGCGCGAATGATGCGGATGACGGTGTCGAGATTGTCGAGGGCGATCTTGTAGCCTTCGAGGATGTGCTCGCGCTCGCGGGCCTTGCGCAGCAGGTAGACGGTGCGGCGCTGCACCACTTCGACGCGGTGATCGATGAAGGCGCGGATGGCCTGATCGAGGCCGAGTTCGCGGGGCTGGCCGTTGAGCACGGCCAGGAAGATCATGGAGAAGCTTTCCTGGAGCTGAGTGTGCTTGTAGAGCTGGTTGAGCACGATCTCGGGCTGGGAGCCGCGCTTGAGCTCGATGACGATGCGCATGCCGTCGCGGTCGGACTCGTCGCGAACGTCGGAGATGTCGTCGATGATCTTTTCGTTGGCCAGCTCGGCGATGCGCTCGATGAGCTTGGACTTGTTGACCTGGTAGGGAATCTCGGTGATGATGATCGCCTGCTTTTCCTTGGTCAGGTTCTCGAGCCCGGTGCGGGCGCGCATGAGGAAGCGGCCGCGGCCGGTCTTGTAGGCCTGGGCGATTCCGGCGCGACCGTAGAGGAAGCCGCCGGTGGGGAAATCGGGGCCCTGGACGTGCTTGAGGACTTCGGCGAGGCCGGCGGCGGGGTTCTTGACCAGCTCGATGGTGGCGTTAATGACCTCGGTGAGATTGTGCGGCGGAATGTTGGTGGCCATGCCGACCGCAATGCCGTTGGAGCCGTTGACAACCAGGTTCGGGATGCGGGTGGGCAGAACCGTGGGCTCCTGGGTGGACTCGTCGTAGTTGGGGGTGAAGTCGACGGTCTCCATGTCGATGTCGGCGAGCAGTTCGCCGGCGATGCGCTCCATGCGGCACTCGGTGTAGCGCATCGCTGCGGGCGGGTCGCCGTCGACGGAGCCGAAGTTGCCCTGGCCGTCGACCAGCGGGTAGCGCAGGGAGAAGGGCTGGGCCATGCGGACGAGGGTGTCGTAGATGGCGGAGTCGCCGTGGGGGTGGTAGACACCCATGCACTGGCCGACGACCTTGGCGCACTTGGTGTACTTCTTGTTGTACTCCAGGCCCATCTCGGACATGGTGTAGAGCACGCGGCGATGGACGGGCTTGAGGCCGTCGCGGGCGTCGGGGAGCGCGCGCCCGATAATGACGGACATGGAGTAGTCGAGGTAGGAGCGGCGCATCTCGTCTTCGATATTGATGGGGATGAGAGTGCCGCCGCCGGGCGGCAGGCCGCCATCGAGAGGGAGCTGGGGGTTCTTATCGTCTGCCATAGAGGTCTTTCAGCGCACAGAAGGACGGCAAGGAAATGATCCGGAAAGAGACAGGGCCGGGTTCCACGGACTGTAGTTCTATTCTACCTGCCGGAGGGGGGTGGGGGCAAGCGCCCGAATGGATAGTAAGTATATGAAATTAAGCAATTTATATTCATGGAATGTCCGGTCTTGCAGGTTTGGACTTCTCCCCGCAACGGGGCGTTCCGGCCGTTCCGTTTGTGGACGAAATGATGCCTCATCGTCACCCTGCCGATAGGCGGGAATGTGCTAGCATCGAGTCGCAATCCGGAACCCGCCGTGGGAGGCACGATCCGCTCGTCGCCGGAAAGGAGCCTTCATTGAAGCGCTCCGTCGAGATCGGATTTTGTTGCCTGTTTGTTCTGTTTTGTTTCCACCCAAAACCAATTCGCGCGCAAAGCGCCCCGGACGAAAAGACGGGGTTCGGCGAGATCGAACTCGGGGCTCCGGTGTCGACCCTTCCGTTTTCGTGCGCACGTCCGGTGTTCTGCGAAGCTCCTTACGAATCGGTACGGGTTCGCGTGTGGCATGCATTCGGAGTGGTTCAACGGATAGATGTCCTCTACCGCGGAAAGAGCGCGGAAACGGGAGAAGAGATCCAGTCGAGCCCCATCACGCTGGCGCAGGCCGTTCGAGGGCACAGCATCCGGTATGGCCGGAAGGTTCCGCGGCTGGGATTCGGGGGGTGCGCGAGTGGCGTTCGCATCATCGTCGATGATGCGAACGGGATCGCCTACTTCGCCGAGACCGCCTTCGTCACCGGCCGCGTAAAGGAAGTGCGATATCTGCAGATGGACGATCCCCTGATCCTCGCGGCGATGGCTTTTCCGTTGTCGGAGCAGGGCGAATGGCTGTTGAAGGAGGCTCGCTTTGCGCCGCGGTACAAGAACCTGCCGGCGGATGCGGAACGAGCGCCGAGCGAGCCAGCACAAGCAGAAGAGATCGGTCAAGATGAAATCGCGCGGCGACTGGAAAAGGTATCGTCGGAGGCCCGGGTGTATGCGCAGGCAACGCTGATGCTATCGGCGCGGGTCATGCAGTCGCTGGAGAAGAAAGAGGCGCCGGACCCGCTGCTCTCGGCGAGGCTGCGAAAGACATACGCGCGTTTGCATGCCACCACCAGCGAAGCGAGGTGCCTGTTGAATCACCATCCCGACGCGATCACTGCGCGGGACCGCGAGGCGCTGCCGGTGGAACTGGCGGGGGAGGCAGAGGCCCGGATGAAGGAATTGGCGAGCCGGGGATTTGGGGACTAGCGGATTCGGCGCTTACAAGAGCCCTGGCAGGCTGAGAATGCAGAAGACTGCCTGGAGAAGGACGATGGCTCCCGCGGCAGCGAGGGCGATTTTTCGCCGGCGGGAGTCGTAGGCATCGGCCAACACACCGGCAATGAAGGTGAACAAGAAGGCGAGCGACCAGAGCCAGGGCGTGGAGTTAACGCCGGTGGTGATGAGAGTAACCAGGAACAGAAAGCAGAGGAGCGGAACCGTGTTGCCGAAATAGCGCGCGCGGCGCAGCGCCAGGTATAGAAGCGCCGCGGCGCCGGCGGCGATGGTGATGCCCGAGTTTCCCAGTTGCGAGAAGAGCCGCCTCGCCGGATCGAGCGAGAACCAGACGAAACCGGCCGCCGAACGGAATACGTAGCTGAAAGCGTCAGGCGAAAAGTTGTAACAGGCGAACAGCACCACGAGCGCTCCGGCGAACGCCAGCAGGACTATGGGGAGGATCTGGGACCGGCGGCCCTCGGCAACCCAGAGCATCAGGGAGAGGCCGAGAAGAGCCACGACGGGCAGAGCGACGATGTGCGAGGTTGCGGCAACGCCGCAAATCAACGTGAGGAGAACAATGCGCGGTCTCCATTTTCGGCGCGGTCCCTGCATGGCGTGGGCAACACCGATGCCGGTATAGACGGCGCCGTACAGGGCGACCGCGGCGAGGATTTCGGGATTGGGGCTGACGCTGGCCTTGAGGATGGCGGGGGAGAAGCAGTACAGAGCAAGCGCCGTATAGCCGCCGTAATTGCCATAGAGGCGGCGGGTGACCCACCAGAGCGAGGCACCAAGGACAAAGCCGGCAAACAGAAATGGCAGGCGCAGGAGAAGCGAGACATGGGAAAGCTGGTGGCGGAGTTCCCAGGGGCTCAACTCCGTGCTGCCGGATGGTCCGAGGGGGAGAACAACCTTGTCTTCGGGCTTGCGAAAGAGGTCGAGGCCGCGCTGGAGGAGGAGATTGACGGTGAGCGGAAGGCCGGCCGCGCGGTAGGCGAGGATGCCGTCGTGGATGTTGCCGCAGGTGGTGAAGTATCCGGCCAGGGGCGAGGGCTTCTCCCAGATTTCGCGTCCGCAGCGCGCGTATTGATAATCGCTGTCGCTGAGTTCCTGGTGCGCGATGAGCCAGAAGCCCTGGATGAGAAAGGCCGCGAGGAGGCCGGCAGCGATGCGCTGCGGCAGGTTGAAATGGAAGCGGCGAAGGCGGGCAAACCGGTGGGTCATCACGATCAAGGCAGCATCTGTCAGTTTATATGGCGGGTGCGGGGGGGATGAACGTCGGTCTCCCAGGTCTCAAAATCGAGACCTGGGGCACCCGCGGTCTTCGCGTCAAGGCACAATGGTATGCTTGGCGTCAGACCCCGACATGGGCACCGTCTACACGATTGGGCATTCCTCGCATTCCGTAGAGTTGTTCACGGAATTGCTGACGAAGCATGCCATCCAGGTGGTTGTCGACGTGCGCTCCGCGCCCTATTCCCGGTATGCGCCGCAATTCGATCATGACCTTCTGCCTCGCTCGGTGAACCAGGCGGAGATCAAATACCTGTTTCTGGGCCGCGAGTTGGGGGGCCGGCCCGATCGCCGGGAGTACTACGATGCGGATGGACACGTGCTGTACAGCCGGATGACTGCAGATTCGTTGTTTGTCGCAGGGATTGAAAGACTGGAGCGCGGGATCGGGGAATTCCGGGTTGCGCTCATGTGCGGTGAGGAGGATCCGGCGCATTGCCACCGACGGTTGCTGGTGGGGCGAGTGATGATCGAGCGCGGGCACACGGTTCTGCATATCCGCGGCGACGGACGCGTCGAATCGGAGGAGGACGTGGCCAGGGAATCAGGGAAATCTCTCGTGAACGAGCAGCCTGCATTATTCGCAGAGCTGGACGAGGACCAATGGAGATCTACAGCATCGGTTTTACCCAAAAAAGCGCCAGCGAATTCTTCGAAACATTGAAGGCGCACGGCATCGAGCGGCTCCTGGATGTGCGGCTGAACAACACATCGCAATTGGCGGGATTCGCCAAGCGGCCGGACCTCGAATACTTCCTCAAGGAAATCTGCGGCGCGGCGTACGAGCATGAACCGCTGCTGGCGCCGACGCAAGAAATGCTGGATAGATATAAGAAGAAGAAAGGCGACTGGAACGTCTACACGGATGAGTACATGAGTCTGATGCGATCGCGGAAGATCGAGTCGGCCTTATCGAAGGAGAGCTTTACGAAGAAGACCGTGCTTCTATGCAGCGAGGCGACGGCGGAACATTGTCATCGCCGGCTGGTGCTCGAATACCTAAAGAATCACTGGGAAGATATAATTATTCATCATCTCTGAACAATTCAAGATGGAGGTAAGTCACTCCATGGGACTCGATCGTATTGTTTGCCTTGCTAATTCCTATAAGCATGACCATCGCTGTGTCGCGGGGATCAGCCTTTTCACTCGAAAATGGGTACGGCTGATCGGGCGAAAGGTTCCGCACTGCCTCACTCGCAGCGAAGCTCGTTACAGTAACGGAAAAGAAGTTTCGCTTCTGGACGTTTTCGAAGTCGAGATCGAGGCTGACTGCGCAACCAATTATCATCCCGAAGACCGGCTCATCGCTGAAACGACGCCGTGGCATTGGGTCAGACGATTCGACCAGAATTCCGATCTCGAAATCCTCGGCAGTGCGGTGAACCATGAGCCCGTTGTGCTCGATGGATGCTGCGACAGGATCCGCGCACACACATTCGACAAAACCGCCGTACGTGTTTCTCTCAGCCTTTTGGAGCCCGAGGATTTGTGGTGGTGGATCCGGGAGGAGCAGGGTAAGCGGAGGTATCGCGCCGACTTCCGGCTAGGGCACGACGGGCGCATCCGTTACGACTTGCCTGTCACCGATCCGGCATGGCTTGACCAGCTGAATTTGATGCCGACGGGCATTCATCCGCACACGATGCTGTGCGCGAATCGACCCACGCGGACATTCCTGACTGCAAGCCTGAGCGAGGTCTTTGAAGGATTTCATTACAAGTTGATCGCGGGTGTGATCAACATTCAAGCTGCTAGTCCCCTGAGTCATTGATTTCCTGTACAAAGAACGAAAAGCAACCGCAGATCCTTCGCTTCATCCGGCGCAAGAATGCGCCAGATTTCGCTCAGGATGACCGCCGTTTCATGATGCGAACTTCAGACTCAGGAGACTAGAACTGATTGCATAAATCCCCACGGGATCAGGAAAAACGCCCCTCAGGGGAGAAGCCCCACCCTGGCAAAGCCAGGATGGGGCAGCCAGCACGTATTTATCTGTAATCTATTTGGCTGTTAGTAGAAGATGGCTCCGATGGATGCGTCGCCGGTCATGGTGACGGTGCAGGTGGTGGACGTGAGCAGGTTGGCTTCCTGGCATTGCACACCGGGCGTGCCGTCGCCGGAGGACCAGCCGCCGAACGAGGGGCTCCCGGCCGGGAAGCTTTCCGTGAGGACAATTGTGGAACCCACTTCGTAAGTCCCGGTACAGACCTGGCCGCCGGAGCCTGCCCACCCGGGCCCGCAATGGATCAGGTTGGCGATACCGGTATCTGAAGGTGCCGTGACATAACCGGGGGTGGTGTTCTCACCCTGGATGAACACAGTCAGGGTTGCGAACTGGGGATGGGGAACCGTCTGAATACAGATTTGCAATTTAGGATCGCTGCACGTAAACGTGACGGGATTGGAGAGTACGACGGTTCCGTCAGGATTGGTCTTGGTGTCGAGGGCGTAGATGACGGTGTTGCCGGTGTACCCCATGGAAGTGGCCAGCCCGGCGCTTTCCCCCGCCACGCCGCCGTTGCCGATAGAGCCGACTTCGATGTTGGTGGTCATCCATGTGACCTGGTTGGTAATGTCGCGAACGGTGGGTGTGGTGGAGTAGTTGCCGAAGGCCAGGAATTGGGTGGTCATTCCCTTGTTGGAGACGGTGGCGTCTCCAGGCACCACGTTGATGGACAGCAGCGGTTCCTGCGACTGGCCCAGGGTCGCGCTAAAACTGGCGGTGGCTACGACCTTGCTCGAGTCCGAGTTGGTGTAGGTGGCGGTAATGGTAGAAGTACCCGCGCCGACAGCGGTCGCCAGGCCCGGAGTGCCGCTCCCCTGGGTGCCGATGGTGACCACCGAAGTGTCGCTCGAACTCCACGCCACCTGGCTGGTGACGTCGAACTGGAGGCCGGAACTGCCCTGGGTGCCGATCACGAAGAACTGGGTTTGCTGGGTGAGCGAGGTGGTTGCCTGGGAGCTGGGATAGATGGTGAGCGCGGTGACCTGCTCGGTGGTGCCGCCGATGATCTGGAAGGTGGCGCTGCCGGTGACCACGGACTGGTCAGAAGAGTTGGTGAAGAGCGCGGTGATGGTGGCGGTACCCTGGCTGACGCCGGTGGCGAGGCCCGTAGTGCCGACAGTGGCAATGGCCGAGCTGCTCGAGTTCCAGGCAACCTGGCGGGTGAGGTCGAGCGTGGCGCCGGCGGCGTTGGTTCCGATAGCGATGAACTGGGCGCTCTGCTTGGGCGAGGCCACGGATTGCGATCCCGGAATCACCGCGATGGAGACGATGTTGGTGCTGGATTTGCCGGGCGTGCCGCCGGTCACGGTGACGGTGGCGCTGGCGGCGGGAATTCCCGGCATGGTGGCGGTGATGATGGCGGTGCCCGCGGAGACCGCCGTGGCCAGTCCGGATGCATTTACGGTGGCGATGGCGGTTGCGTTCGAAGACCACGTCACCAGGGACGTCACGTCGGTGGTGGTGGAGGGATGCTGGCCGTGGGGAACGATGCCGGTCGCGCTGAATTGCGCGCTCTGTCCCGCGTTCAGCGTTTGGGTGGTGGGGGAGATCTGGATGGTGCCTACCTGGGTATTCTGGCCGCAGCCGGCAAAGAAAACGGCGCAGCCGGCAGCACAAAGAACGAAGATGCGAAAACGGTTCAACACACGCTCTCCTTCGGCGCAGGGCACTTCGGCCCTCACGGGTTTCTGCTCGTAATGACCCTTGATCGCGTGAATGACGGTGCAAGTGGAGTGCCATTCGCGACCGTTTGTTTTCTGCGGGATAGGCGTTCATTTGCTCCTGGAAGGGACGGGCACGTCCTCTGCCGTATACGGGCGCAATCCGGCGCTGTGTATTTCCGTTTGCATTTCTTGATCGGGTTTGGATCAGGGGACGGGCAGCAGCGAATGCATTTTGCCCCGTGGACCGCAAGCGGCTAAACTTCTCGTCAGCATGGCGATCGCGGGCGACAATTCTCCTGAAAGGCTGGTCAGCGCCTCGCGCGCTGAGGAAGAACAGAATTTCGAGCTGAAGCTGCGGCCGCGATGGCTGCGGGAGTTCATTGGCCAGTCAAAAGCAAAGGAACAATTGGGAATCGCGCTGGAGGCGGCGAAATCGCGCGGCGAAGCGCTGGATCATGTGCTGCTGTTCGGGCCGCCGGGGCTGGGCAAGACTACGCTGGCCACGATCATCGCCAACGAGCTGGATGTAGGATTCCAGCAGACATCGGGACCGGCACTGCAGATCCAGGGCGACCTGACGGCGATTCTGACCAACCTGCGCGAGCGGCAGGTTCTGTTCCTCGACGAGATCCACCGCATGCAGCCGGTGCTGGAAGAGAAACTCTACACCGCGCTTGAAGACTACAAGCTGGACATCATCATCGGGCAGGGTCCGGCGGCCCGGACCCACGTGATGGATATCAAGCCGTTCACGTTTATCGGCGCGACCACGCGGCCGGGGCTGCTGAGTTCGCCGCTGCGGTCGCGGTTCGGGATACTTCTGCGGCTGGAGTTTTATGCGGAGGATGAGCTGCGGTTTATCGTGGAGCGGTCGGCGGATGTGCTGGGCGTGCCCATCGACCAGGATGGCGCGGCGGAGATTGCGCTGCGCTCCCGCGGCACGCCGCGCATTGCCAACCGCCTGCTGCGGCGGGTTCGCGACTATGCGCAGGTGCGCGGCACAGGGACGATCGACCGGCCGACGGCCAATGCGGCGCTGACCATGCTGGAAGTGGATGCGCACGGATTTGATGAGATCGACCGGAGGCTGATGTTGACCATCATGCAGAAGTACGACGGCGGCCCGGTGGGGCTGGGCACGCTGGCAGCCACGCTGGCCGAAGAAGAAGATGCGCTCGAGGAAGTGTACGAGCCGTTTTTGATCCAGATCGGGTTTCTCGATCGTACGCCGCGAGGACGCGTGGCAACCCGGCTGGCGTATGAACATTTCGGATTGAGCTTGCCGGGGCGACAGCCGGGGTTGTTTTAAAGCAGGGGTCAGGGGTCAGGGATCAGGGGTCATGGGTCAGGGATCAGGGGTCATGGGTCAGGGATCAGGGGTCAGGGGTCAGGGATCAGGGATCAGTTAAGACACGGAGACGAGTTATGGCGTTGACGGAATCGACGATGGAACTGGAACTTGGTGCGCAGGCGCCGGATTTTGCGCTGCCTGATGTGACCACGGGCAAGACGGTTCGGCGCGATGATTTTCACGGGCAGAAGGGACTGCTGGTGATGTTCGTCTGCACGCACTGCCCCTATGTGAAGCATGTCGAGAAAGGGCTGGCGGCGCTGGGGATGGATTATGACGGCGAGCCGGTGAGTATTGTTGCGATCAGCAGCAACGACGCGAAGTCCTACCCCGATGATGCGCCCGAGGGGTTGAAGCAACAGGCAAAGCGCATGGGGTTCCGCTTCCCTTACCTGTACGACGAATCGCAGGAGGTGGCCCGGGCGTACCACGCCGCCTGCACGCCGGATTTTTTCCTGTTCGATGGGAGCTTGAAGCTGGCGTATAAAGGGCAGTTCGATGGGAGCCGGCCGGGGAGCGGGATTCCGGTGTCGGGGCAGGATCTGCGCGCGGCAATGGACGCGGTGCTTGCGGGCAGGCCGGTGGCGAAAGAGCAGAAGCCGTCGATCGGGTGCAATATCAAGTGGAAGGGCGGGTACTGAGATTCCAGGTCTCAAAATCGCGACCTGGGACACCGGTTGCGGTTGCCCACATTCCTGAACTGCAGATCCTTCGACTACGTTGATCGCTACGCGATCCACTTCGCTCGGGATGACAAGCGGACGGAGTCATTCCTCAGTGCGCGGCGCCGCCCGCCGTTGGTTAGAGGGTCGGCGAGTTGTCGCCGAGCATGGCTTCGCGAACGATCTTGATAGGCGGAAAACCCTGCTTGAGAAACTCGTTATGGAAGTTTTCCAGCGAGAAGGCGGCTCCCTGTTTCGCCTTCAAATCTTCGCGGAGCTTCATGATCTCGAGCTTGCCCAGGGTGTAGTAGAGATACGTCGGGTCGCCGGTCCCGCGCTTGGTTTCCACCTCCGCGGTTTCCTTGGACTGGTAGCCTTCCTTCTGGAAAAAGTCGATTGCCTGATCGAAGGTCATCTTGCCGGTGTGCATCTGGATACCGACGATGAAGCGGGCATCGCGCAGAAGCGCGTCCTGGATCTGGCCGAGGCGGAGGAACTTCGCTTCGCGCTCATCCTTCGCGCCGGCTCCCGGCTGGCCATAGCCGGCGTCGAGCATCATCTGTTCGCAGTAATGGGCCCAGCCTTCCACGTTGGTGTTGGCGCCCAGAATCTTGCGCACGCGGCTGGGCGCCTGCGGCACCCACAGGAACTGGATGTAGTGGCCGGGGTAAGCTTCATGCACGGCCGTCGAGATGACGGTGCCTTTGTTAAAAGAGTGCATGAAACCTTCCACTTCCTTCGGAGTCATGGAGGGATCGGGCAGCGTCACGTTGAAGTAGGCCTCGGTGGCGTGCTTTTCGTAAGGGCCGGGCGTGTCCATGCTGGCGAACGTGGTGGCGCGCATGAAGGGCGGCGTCTCTTCCACGATGGGGCGCACCTCGGACGGAATGGTCACGATGTGGTGCGAGTTGATGAACGAGGTCAGGCTGTCGAAAGTGGCGCGGAAGGCGTTGAGCAACTGGTCAGGCGCGGGGTGATCCGAGCCAAGCTCTTCGAGAACCGCGCGCGGATCCTTGGCGGGCTCCAGTTCCTTCGCGACGGCATTGAAGTGCTGCTGATTTTTGTGCAGGTCGGCGCGGCCGATCTCGAGAAGCTTTTCGAGCGGGATGTCGACCATTTCGTCGTACTGGAGTTTCTTCGCGAATGTGTCGGCGCCGATGCGGAAGTCGCCGATGGACTTGGGCAGCAGATCGGACTTCAGCCAGTCGAGGTAGCTCTTGAGGGCGGCGATGACCGCCGCGTTGGAGTGCTCGAATTCAGTCCTGATCTCGCGATCGCGAACGTCGGAGAAGGCCGAGGGCACGTCCTTTTCGAAAAAGCTGACGATGCCGGGCAGCTGCTCGATGGCAATCTCGGTGGAGATGCGGGGCGGGTTTTTGAGATTGACGCGGGCCTGGTCGAGGCGCGACGGCATGAGCTTTTCGCGGGCGATGAGCGAGCGCAGGCGCTCTTCGGGTGGGGCAAATTTGCGCTCCATCAGCGAAAAGGCGCCATTGGAGATGCCGCCGGAGTACATGTCAGGATTTTTCTCCCACGGGCGGATGGTCTCGAGGGTGAGCAACGTCGATTGGATGTTGCCCAGGACCATTTCGCGATCTCCCTGCGTGGTCTGATCAAGCTGGGCAGCAGGAATGATCGAGATACGCTCTTCGAAGAAGGCCAGGTCGGCGATCCACCGGTCGATCCTCTGGCGCGAGTAGCTTTCGAGCTGGTTGTCGTACTGGTGATAGCCGGTGAGCGTGCCGATCGTTGGCTGGTTGGGGAAATAGACGCGGTCGAGGTAATCGTCGGATGCTTTCAGAAACTGCTGCTGCGCAGCGGGGTTGGCGGCTTGGGCCGATGACAGGGTCGACATGCAAACTCCCAGGGCAAGCAGGGTGAGCGATTTGTTCATGCGGGTTCTCATCTTGTGGGTGACATAGGGTGAAAAAGCCGGTCCTTCCCTTCGCGTTGTTGAGGGTCAAGGAGACAAGTCTTATGAAACATTCACCGGCGTTGGAGCAAGGGTGTTGATGAGGTCGCGAATTTCGAGCAAAACCTCGTCAGGCCGCGCGGCGGTTAAAGGATACTTGAGCATACCCTGGGGCGTGAACTGGGCGCCGCGCTTGGCGTTGCGCGCGACCAGGCGCATCAGGTGCTGCGGGTCGATGGCGGCGTTCTCAGTGAACCGGATATGCAGTTCGCCGCGCTTGCGGTCGATTTGCGCGATGCCGATGCGCTCGCATTCCAAACGCAGGGATGCGGCTTCGAGCAGGTAGACGGTGGAATCGGGCAGCGGGCCGTAGCGATCTTCCATTTCCGCGCGCAGGTCGGAGACGGCCTTTTCGGTTTGCGCCCCGGCGATTTTTTTGTAGAGGCGCAGGCGCTGGTTCTCTTCGGGGACGTAGGCTTCGTCGATGCGCAGGGCGATGCCGAGGTTGAGTTGCGTGGTGGGGCGCTCCTCGGCGCTTTCGCCTTTCATCTCCTTCACGGCCTGCTCGAGCATGGAGGTGTAGAGCTCGAAGCCGACGGCTTCGATGTGGCCGCTCTGTTCGCCGCCCAGCATGTTGCCGGCGCCGCGCAGTTCGAGGTCGAGCGCGGCGATCTTGAAGCCCGCGCCGAGATCGCTGAATTCCTTGAGCGCGGCGAGGCGCCGGCGGGCGATTTCAGTCAGCTCCTTTTCGGGGGGGATGAGCAAGTAGGCATAGGCGCGGCGATTGGAGCGGCCGACGCGGCCGCGGAGCTGGTAGAGCTCGCTGAGGCCATGGCGATCGGCGCGGTTGATGAGGATGGTGTTGGCGAGCGGAATGTCGAGGCCGTTTTCGATGATGGTGGTGGCGACAAGCACGTCGTACTCATGGTTCATGAAGGCGAGCATCACGCGTTCCAGCTCGGTTTCGGCCATCTGGCCGTGGCCCACGATGACGCGCGCGGCGGGGACAAGTTCCTGGATGCGCGAGGCGATCTCGTAGATGGATTCGACGCGGTTGTGGACGAAGTAGACCTGGCCGCCGCGTTCCAGCTCAAGCTCGATGGCCGAGCGGATGATTTTCTCGTCGAACTTGGCGACCACGGTCTGAATCGCCATGCGGTCCTTGGGCGGCGTTTCAATGACGCTCATGTCGCGCAGGCCGACCAGCGACATGTGCAGCGTGCGGGGGATGGGAGTGGCCGACATTGCGAGCACGTCGATCTGCTTGCGGAGTTGTTTCAGCCGCTCCTTGTGGCGCACGCCGAAGCGTTGCTCTTCATCGACGACGAGCAGGCCGAGGTCCTGGAACTTGATGTCTTTGGAGAGCAGGCGGTGGGTGCCGATGAGGATGTCGACTTTGCCGGTTTCGACTTTTTCGAGGATCTGCTTCTGCTCCTTGGCGGTGCGGAAGCGGGAGATCATTTCGATGTTGATGGGGAACTGGGCGAAGCGGCGCTTGAAGGTTTCGAAGTGCTGGAAGCTGAGAACGGTAGTGGGGGTGAGCACGGCGACCTGCTTGCCGTCCTGCACGGCTTTGAAGGCGGCGCGCATGGCGACTTCGGTTTTGCCGTAGCCCACGTCGCCGCAGAGCAGGCGGTCCATGGGCATGGTGCGATTCCATGTCGTACTTGATGGCGCGGATGGCGGTGACCTGGTCGTCGGTTTCGTTGTAGTCGAACGCGTCTTCGAATTCCTTCTGGAACTCGTTGTCGGGCGAGAAGGCTGTGCCTTCCACGGTCTCGCGCTCGGCGTAGAGCTTGAGCAGCTCGGCGGTCATGTCCTGCATGGCCTTGCGCACGCGGGCCTTGGTTTTCTGCCACTGCTGCGAGCCAAGCCGGTTGAGGACGGGTGTGGGACCGGCGTCGGTGGAGCGGTATTTCTGGATCAGGTCGAGGCGCGTGAGGGGGACGTAGAGCTTGGCCTGCTCGGCGAATTCGAGAATCATGAATTCGATGGAGAGGCCGTCCTGCACGATTTCTTTCAGGCCCTGGTACTGGGCGATGCCGTGCTCGACGTGGACGACGTAGTCGCCGACTGGGAGGTCGCGAAAGTCGGAGACGAAGGCCGCGGTCTTGGAGCGCTTGGGCTCGGGGCGGGCGGCGATGTCGGCATCGTCGGAGAGATCGTTGGCGCCGAAGACGATCAGGTTGGCATCGGGGAAGCTGACACCGGAGGAGATCTGGGTGCGGACGATGACGGGCACGCGCAGATCGCCGGCCATGTAGCTGGCTTCTTCGAGCATGGTCTCGCTGCTGGCGTGCGCACGACTGCCGATGCGGTAGGGGATCTGGTATTCGCGCATCACGGTGGCGAGGCGCTCGACGTCGCCCAGGTTGGCGGCGGCGAGCACGATGTGCGTTTCGGCTTCGATGAGCTTTCGGAGCTGCTCGGTGAGCGCCGGAATGGAACCATGGAAGCGCAGCGTGGGCCGCGTGTTGAGCGCGACTTCACCGAGGGTATTGTCTTCGTCGAGCACATCGACGGCGCCGAGCTGGTCGAGGTCGAGACCGAAGTGCGATTCAAGGAGGCCCTGGAGGACTTCGGGGCGGAGATAGATGTCTTCAGGGCGGATGAGGCTGCCGATGCCGGAGCGCTCGTGGCGCTGCTCGACTTTGTTCCACCAGCGATCGATCTGGTTGCGCACCATGCCGGGCTCGTCGACGAAGAGGACCGACTTGGGCAGAAGCTTGAGCAGATGGCTCTCCGCTCCTGCGACCGCGGCGAAGAATTCCCAGCCGGGGAAGACGCTGACCCCGCCCGCCGCGGCGGCTTCGATTCTTTCTTCGTCCTGGTCGAGCGAATCGTCCTGGAAGCTGAACGCGCTCGCGGCTGAGGCGGGCATTGACGGCGGCCAGCAGGTGCTCGGTGACGGGGGTTTCGGTGAGCGGCAGCAGCCAGGCTTCGTCGAGGCCGGATTGCGAGCGCTGAGTTTCGGGATCGAAGCGGCGGATGGACTCGATCTCGTCGCCGAAGAACTCGATGCGCAGCGGGCGGTCGGACTCGGGCGAGTAGACGTCGAGGATGCCTCCGCGGCGCGTGAACTGGCCGGGCATCTCGACCAGGTCCACTGCGGTGTAGCCGACGCTGGCCAGGTGCCCGGTGAGGACTTCGATGTCGATTTCTTCGCCGCGGCGGAGATTGACGGCCAGCGAGGCGTAATAGTCGCGGTCGAAGAGGCGGAGGGCGGCGGCCTCAACGGGAGCGATGAGGATGGAGACGGCGCCGGTGGCGAGTTTCCACAACGCGGCGGCGCGCTGCTCCTGGACGTCGGGGTGGGGCGAGAGGTTTTCAAACGGGAGCACGTCGTGGGCGGGAAAGCGGACCACGCGCGCCGGATCGATGGCGCCGGTGAGTTCGCAGCCGGCGCGGAGCATGGGCTCCAGGGCCTCGGCAACCTTGTTGTCGGCGACCAGCACGATGACGGGGTGCTGGGCGGCCCGGGCCATGAGGGGAAGATAGAGGGAGCGCGCCGTGGCGGTCAGTCCGGACACACGCCTCCGCCCCGAAGCGAGGCTGAGATGCCTGCGAACGCGCTCAAATGCGGGGGTGTGCTCCAGGTCCGCAAAAATTTCGCGGACGAACGGGAGGATCATCGATGACTAGTTTAACAAGCGGGGCCGGTGGAGTCAGGGCTGGGGAGTTAGCGGGGTTAGTTATCCCAGTCTCAAAATCGAGACCTGGGGCACCCGGAGTTATCGCTTGCGGAGGCGGACGGATTCCCAGCTGCCGTCGGAGGCCCAGCCGCCGTCGACGGAGAGGCAGTGGCCGTTGATGAAGGCGCTTTCGCGGTCGTCGGCGAGGAAAGCGATGGCGCGGGCGACATCGTCGGGTGTGGCGAAGCGGGCCATGGGGATGCGACCGGAGATGTCTGCGTCGGTGTAGCTGCCGCCGGCCTGGTCGGCGACATCCATTTCGGTTTTGACCCAGCCGGGACAGACGGCGTTGACGCGGACTCCGCGCCCGCCCCACTCGGCGGCCAGCGTGCGGGTGAGGCCGATGAGGCCATGCTTGGAGGCGTTGTAGGCGGCGCGATCGGAGACCGCGACCAGGCCGGCGACCGACGCCACGTTGATGATGGAGCCATGGCCGGCTTCGAGCATGCTGCGGCCGAAGGTGCGGGCCAGCAGGAAGGGCGCAACCAGATTGACCTCCATTACGCGGCGATAGTCGGCCGGCGAGGTTTCTTCCGCCGGGCAGATGAGGCTGATGCCGGCGTTGTTGACCAGCACATCGGCGCGGCCCAGGCTCGCGAAGGCTTCAGCGGCGAAATCGGCAACGGTCTGTTCGCGCGTGATGTCGCCGGCGTAGGCCAGCACCTTCCCGCCTCGGGACTGGATGGATTGAATTGTGGCAACCGGATCGCGGAGATCGATGAGGGCTAAAGCGTAGCCGCGCTCGGCGAGCACTTCCGCCGTGCGGCGGCCGATGCCCTGAGCGGCTCCGGTGATGACGGCGATGCGTTGGTCCACAGACTCATCCCTCAGGGGCTAAAGCCCCATGAATTGAGCGGTATTCGGCACGGATAAATCCGTGCCCTTTCAAAACAGAGTTTATGCGACCAGTCCTAATCCCTGAGTCATTGATTCCTTGTACAAAGAACTAAAAGCAACCGCAGATCCTTCGCCTCATTTGGCGCAAGAATGCGCCAAATTTTGCTCAGGATGACAGCCGTTTAATGGTGCGAACTTGAGACTCAGGAGACTCATCCCTGTTCCCTGTTTCCTGTTCCCTGTTTTTATCATTCCGTGCGCACCAGTGCGGCCATGAGGGATTCGCGGCGCAGCGCGGCCATGGAATCGATGTTGTTGAGTACCCGCTGCCATGCAATGATCGCGGCGACGGCCAGGACGAGCAGCACGGGAACGGCCATCCATAGGTTGCCGAAGGAGGAACAGATCGCAAAGATGCCGGCGCCTACGCCGAGCACGGCGAGCTGAATCAGCATGCTGAGCAGCGCACTGGCCTGCGAGCCGCGCTGGCGGGTGATGCGACCCAGGTTCATGCGGTACGGCATGATCAGCGAAAACGCATCGCCGGCCGCCAGATGCACCGGCAAGGCAAACAACAGCCAGGCGACGGTGGCAGCGATCGCGGCAGGCGCGGGCCAGCCGACGCGCAGGGTGGTAATGATGCATACCACCACGGCCTCGACGAGGAACAGCAGGGAGTGAAACAGGTTTTTGCCCAGAATGATGGTGCGCATCGGCGTGGGACATAGAAAGAGGATCTGGATGCCCGCGCCCTCCGGACCGAGATTGTTGTAGAACAACTGGGTGAAGCCGACCAGGGCATACGCGAGGCTGAGCAGAAGGCTCATGGACATGGCGGGCCCGGGTACGCCGTGCCGGATGAACAATCCGGAAAGGACAAAGACCATGAGCAGGGGGGCAGCCAGTCCATAGAGGAGGGGCATGGCGCGCAGGATGACGCGGATTTCCTTTTCCATGACCGCCGCGATGGGACCGGAACCAACGAGCAGCCACCCCGCGGACGAAGACTTGTCCGTTGACAGGGCGCGGGTCCGGCGCTGCACTTTTCTGCGAGCGGGAGCATCGTTGAAATTCTCGCCGCGGTATTCGCCTCGCAGGCGGACCGCGAGCGCTCCGCCCACGCCGACCACATAGATGCCGAGCAGGGCGACGGCTTCGATGGCCGGGATGGGGCGGGATGCGGCGCTGCGCTCGACCTCGAACGCGGCAAGGCCCGGAGGTAGCCATTGCTGGATGGAGTTGGCCCTGTCGAGCCAGCGGAGGCTTTCGGCGCGGGAGTGGGCACTGACATGGGGATGCTTCTGCTGCCAGTACGCGGGGTTGAGAAGCTGGATGGCCAGCAGAGCCGCAAAAAACAGGGCGCCGACGATCTCGCGGGTGCGGCGCTGCGCCATCCATCGATCAATCCACGCCGCGATGGCGCGCACCAGCAGGACGTTGAAGATGGCGAAGACGAGAAGACCGAGCGCCACCCAGGCACACAGGTCGGGACGAGCGAGGGTAGCGCCCACCAGGACACCCAGGCAGCAGAAACCACCGAGGATGGTGGAGATGTCGACCAGGCCGAAGATCAGGTTGAGCAGGTAAAAGGCGCCAAACCCAAGGGGAAAGCGCAGCAGGCTGCTGATATCGAACTGTTCCTGAAAAGAAGCGAGGGTTACGGGCACCACCTGCCAGGCCACAAAGAGGGCCCAGAACAGGATGGGCGCGAACTCCCATTTTCCGCCGGTGGCAAGGAAATAGGTGGTGGTGCCGAATCCCATGGCGAGCCCGAAGCTCATACATCCATAAATGAGGTAGGTGACGACGCGCGCCCCGGCTTCCAGGGCTCCTCGGCTGGTACGCAGAGAATTGCGGAAGATGCTCCAGCGGAGGGATGCGAGGGCGCGATATTGGGCAAGAGCCAAGGCACCGAACGGTCCCGGGCTGAGCGCCGGTGAAGGATCGGCCGGGCCGGCTAGGCCAGCCATGAGAGTTCCTGCGCGGCCTCGTGGCCGCCGGTCCCGACGATGGAGAGAAAGATTTCTTCCAGCGTGAGGCGCTGGCCGGCTTCGGTCCCGGGGAGCGCGCTGGCGACGCCGGCGCGAAGTTCCTCGATGGAGCCGTTGGCCACCAGGCGGCCCCGGCTAATGATGGTGACGTGGCTGCACAGGCGTTCCACGATCTCGAGCACATGCGTGGTGAGAAAGATGGTGGCGCCGCGGCTGATCATGCCCTGCAGCATGGTCTTCAGCATGCCGGCGGCGATGGCGTCCACGCCTTCGAAGGGCTCGTCGAGGAACAGGACCTTGGGGCCATGGATCACGGCGGCGGCGAGCGCCAGTTTCTTCTGCATCCCGTGGGAAAAATCGGTAATCAGCTTTCGGGTTTCGTCGGAGAGCTGCATGAAATCGAGCAACTCATCGGTGCGCTGGTTGGTGGTCTGGCGATCCAGGCCGTACATGCGGCCGACAAAGCGCAGATATTCGGGGGCCGTGAGGCGGCCGAACAGGGCCATTCCTTCTGGGACGACGCCGATCTGGCGTTTCAAATCGAGGGCACCGGCGGTAAAGGAGCGGCCCAGGATCTCAATGGATCCGGCGCTGGGCTCCAGCAGGCCGGTCAGCATCTTGATGGTGGTGGACTTCCCTGCCCCATTGGGCCCGAGAAAGCCAAAGAACTGTCCCTGGGCCACGCTGAAGGTGACGTCATCGACGGCGGTCAACGCGCCGAAGCGTCGCGTGAGGCCGCGGGTTTGAATGGCAGGCGTGTCCATTGCAGGGTTGAGGGGTCAGGGATCAGGGATCAGACCGATGCGAGACCTGTGAGGTAATGATACGCGGCGGTTTGCTATTTCCTGGCCGGCTCCGGAGTGGCGGGAGTGGTGGGTTTGGCCCATTCGGGATGGTCCTTTTCGACTTCCACGCCCACCTCTTTGCCGAGACGCGCTCCAACCATCGTGGTCTGCAGGTTGATATCGCGCTGCAGGTGGGGCGACTCCGCCTTCAGTTTCTTATCCAATTCCGCGGGAACCGGATGGACGTGTCCGTTCTTCAGCGCGAACTGGGCCTGGGTCAGATCGTCCAGCTCCGCGCGGGTGAAGTACTTGGCGTAAACCGCGGCCGTGGCGTCGAAAAAATCATCCACTTTGACCCGGACCCGCATGCGTTTTTCCCATTCGTCGGCAAAGCGCGGATCGAGGCCCGGGTTTCGTTTCAGCAAATCGCTCCGGCCATCGTCGAGCAGCTTGTTCAGATTCTGTTCGAACCGCTTGCGGGCATCGGACACTTCGAGAAACTTCTTGGCCGCATCAAGCCGCTTTTGCGGCGCGTCCTGATCGGCGGCGGAAGGAGCGGCGGCCGGAGCGGGATTGGCCGGGGCGGGAGCGGGCTGTTGGGCAACGAGCGACGCAGCGAACGCGATGAAGATCAACAGGACTGAAGTGGGACGCATGGGACTGCCTCGAAATAAAGTGTTCCGGCCGAAAGCCGCAAAAACCTGGTTTCCGGAAGGTGGTATATGGCTCACAGTAGCACATATTTTGCCCTCGTTCTTTGGGGAATTGCTGCTGCCAATTCCGAAGCAAAGGACCGGTCCGGAATATGGCAGAGATTCGGGCGGGGCGCCTGACCTGGGAGCCGACCGCGAGCGGGATTCGCGTGGAGACTCCCCCCATACGCGATAAGGAAATGCTGCGTGGCGCGAGCTTTGCTTGAACGACGATGCGAGCTTAGAGACAGGGTGCTAAGCATCCTCGCCGGATTCTGTCCGAGTCTCCACGTCCGGTTGGGCCAGGGGGTCGTTGTCGCGGTCGGTGACTCCGGCGATGGCGGCAAGTCGGGCGGCAAGGCCGGAGGTCCAGGCATTTTCGGGCGCGCGCCATGCCCAGTTACCGTGGGCGACGGAGGGTGTGTTCATGCGCGCTTCCGAGCCGAGTTCGAACAGGTCCTGCGCGGGGACGACGGCCAGCTGCGCCACGCTGGCGGCGGTGGCGCGGATCAGCGGCCACACGGGGCTGGCTGTTCCGTCCTTCACGGGAATGGCCCCGACGTAAGCCTCCGCGGCGGCCTTCACATCGCCGCTCGCTGTACGCCACCAGCCGAGCGTGGTGTCGTTGTCGTGGGTGCCGGTGTAAGCGACGGTATTGGCGGAATAGCGATGCGGGAGGTGAATGTGCGCGCCCTTGTCGCTGAAGCCGAACTGGATCACGCGCATCCCCGGCATGCCCAGCTCGATGCGCAGCCGGTCGACGGCGCGGGTGATCATCCCCAGGTCCTCGGCCACCAGGGGCAGCGGCCCGAGGGTAGCTTCGAGGGTGCGAAATAGTTCCAGGCCAGGGGCTTTGATCCACTTCCCATGGATGGCGGTTTGTTCCTCGGCGGGAATGGACCAGTAAGACTCGAATCCGCGGAAGTGATCGAGGCGCACGATGTCGTAAAGCTGGCAGGATCGGGCAATGCGCTGCACCCACCAGTCAAAGCCTTGCGCGCGGAGCACGTCCCAACGGTAAAGGGGGTTGCCCCAACGCTGGCCGGTGGCGGAGAAGTAGTCGGGAGGGACCCCGGCGACGTGGATGGGCTGGAGATCTTTGTCGAGTTCGAAGAGATCGGGATGGGTCCACACGTCGGAGGAATCCATTTGCACGAAGATGGCGATGTCGCCGAGGATGCGAATTCCTGCGCGGGCAGCGGCTTTGCGGAGGTCGCTCCACTGGCGGTCGAACGCGAATTGCAGAACCTGTTCGAGGGCGACTTCGCGGCCATGGACTTCTCTGGCTTGGGCGATGGCCTGGGGGTGGCGTTTGCGAACCGGCTCAGGCCAGTGGGCCCACGCGCCGGTTTTGTATTCGCGGCGCAGGACGGCGTACATCGCGTAATCGTTGAGCCAGTTGGCTTCGGCGGTACAGAAGCGGTGGAACAGCTTCCATTGCTCCGCGAACTTCGGGTCGCTGGCGCCGCGCTCGAGAAACCGCTCGGCGGCTTCATACAGGAGCGGGAGTTTGCGCTGTTCCACCTCGTGAAAATTGACCGCCCCGGAACGGCCGGCGAGACCGGCGATGCGATCGCCATCGATCCATCCCCAGTCGGACAGGAATTCGAGGCTGATGAGGTTGGGATTTCCAGCAAAGGCGGAGGAACCGGCATAGGGAGAGTCGCCGTACCCGGTGGGACAAAGCGGCAGGACCTGCCACAGATGCTGTCGGGCTTCGGCCAGGAAGCCGAGGAAATCATAGGCTGCGGGGCCGAGGTCGCCGATGCCACCGTAAGAAGGCAGAGAACTGACGTGGAGCAGAACGCCGGAAGAGCGCTGAAAATCCATGGTCTTATTAAAGCAGGGGCTGAAGGACTGAGGGACTAAGGGACCAGGGGACTGAGGGATCCTTCATGAGCCCGCGGGGATCGGGCGGCGGGCGCAGATACAATGTGGGTGACCTGAGAAGCTCAAAAGATTTCGCATCGCAGGGAGAATGCCGTGCATAGAAGGTTCTTTCTTTGTATCCTGTTGATATCGATATCAATCCCGCCGCTGCGGGCGGCGGGGCCGGCTGCGGCTCCTTCGCCGGTTGTGCTGAGCTCCGGCTGGCAACTGCAGGACGCGGCCAAGGTGCCCGAAGCAGGCGCGGCAGTTGCTTCCCCGCACTTCAAGACGAAGAAGTGGTACACCGCCACGGTGCCTGGAACTGTCCTGACGACGCTGGTCAACGATCGCGTGTATCCCGAGCCGATGTATGGCGAGAACAATCGGCCCGAAATCATTCCCGAAAGCCTGTGCCGCACATCGTACTGGTACCGGACCGAGGTAAAGATTCCGAAGGAATTCGCCGGAAGGCACATCTGGCTGAACTTTGATGGGATCAACTACTCGTCGACCATCTGGGTGAATGGCGCACAGGTGGGGGCGACCCGGGGAGCATTCGTTCGCGGCAGGTTTGATATCTCGGCGAATGTGAAGCCAGGGAAAAAAGCGGTGATCGCGGCGCTGGTTGCGCCGCAGCCCCATCCGGGCGAGCCGCACGAGCACACGCTGCGCGCGGGCATGGGCCAGAATGGCGGAATCACGGCGATCGACGGGCCGACGTTCCTGGCAACCATCGGCTGGGACTGGCTGCCGGCAATGCGCGACCGGGACACGGGTATTTGGCAGAAGGTGTATTCTGTCCGCGACCGGCCCGGTGCTGGTGAAAGATCCGCTGGTGACGACGGATCTGCCGCTGCCTCGAACCGATTCGTCCGATGTGTCCGTGCAGGCGACCGTGGAGAACGTAACCGACCAGCCGCAGAAGGGCGTGCTCAAGGGCAATGTTGAAAATATTGCGTTCGAGCAGCCGGTGGAGATTGCGGCCCACATTTCCGAGAAGGTGACGTTTGATGCGAAGAGCACGCCCGCGCTGCACATGGAACATCCGCGGTTGTGGTGGCCGAATGGGTACGGGCCGCAGAACCTGTACACGCTGCATTTGAGCTTCGAAGAGAACGGCGCATCGTCTGATGCGCAGGATGTGTCGTTCGGCATCCGCAAGATCACATACTCTGTGCCGGATTCCGAAAACCTGACCATCTCCGTCAATGGCGCGCGGGTGTTCATCCGCGGCGGCAACTGGGGTACTGGATGAAGGCATGAAGCGGATTCCGCGCGAGCGGCTGGAGGCGGAGATCCACATGCACCAGATCGCGCACCTGAATCTGATCCGGAACTGGGTAGGACAGAGCACGGGCGAGGATTTTTATGAGCTGTGCGACAAGTACGGGATGCTGATCTGGGACGAGTTCTTTCAGCCCAATCCCAACGACGGGCCGGATCCGGACGACCTGGAAACGTATATGGCGAACGTGCGCGACAAGATTCTGCGCTATCGGAATCATCCGTCGATCGCGGTGTGGTGCGCGCGCAACGAGGGGTTCCCGCCCAAGGAGATCGACGACCGCCTGCGCGTGCTGATGGCGGAACTGGAGCCGACGCGGCGTTATCAGCCCAGTTCCACGTCGGGCGCCGGGGTGCGCTCCCATGGGCCTTATAACTGGCGCGCCCCGCGCGAGTTCTACAAAATCACCGACGACTTTTTCAAGACGGAGACGGGAAGCATGTCGGTGCCCACGCTGGAGTCGGTGAAGGGGATGATGCCCGAAAAGGACTGGGAGACAATTACCGACGACTGGGCGGAACACGATTTCGCCAAGGGCGCGCAACGCGGCGACCTCTACCCTTCGATCATGGCCGGCCGGTACGGCAAGATTGCCAACCTGGCGGATTTTGTGCGCAAGGCGCAGTTGATGAACTACGAGGCGTTCCGCGCCATGTACGAGGGGCGCAACGCGCAACTGTTTCATCCCACGACGGCAATCATCACGTGGATGAGCCATCCGGCGCAGCCCAGCTTTGTGTGGCAGCTGTATCACTACGACCTGGAGCCGAACGCATCGCTGTTCGCGGTGCGCAGCGCGGGCGAGATGGTGCATATCCAATACAACGAAGCCAACGGCGATCTCGAGGTGATCAATAACACTCCCGACGAGTTCACCGGCGGCACGGCGCATGTGAAGATTTACAACCTGGATGGCTCGGGTGGCGGGTTCGACCACGATTGGCCCGTGACGGTGCCCGCGGCGACGGCGATAACACTGGGCCTGACAGGGGATTCCGATATCGAGTCCAGCGTGCATTTTCTGAAACTCGATCTAAAGGATTCGACCGGGAAACTGGTGTCAACCAATTTCTATTGGCGGGCCATGCCAAACCATTTGGACGACCTGACCGACCTGAACAAGCTGCCGACAGTCACGCTGGATTCGGAGATTGCTCGCAGGGATGCCGACGGCAAATGCGTTGTCTCCGTAACCCTGAAGAACACCTCCGGCAACATCGCGCTGATGACGCATGTGCAGTTGCGCCGGAAGAAGTCGGGCGCAAGGGTACTGCCGGTTTTCTATGACGGCAATTACATCTCGCTGGTTCCGGGAGAAGAGCGAACCATCAGCATGGAAGCCGAGGCAGCCGAACTGAACGGCGAGGACGCGCTGGTGGTGGTAGACGGATGGAACACAACGGTTAAGCCGGCGTCGGCCAAAGGCGTCGCCATTGCGCCCAACCTTGACGCGCAACCGAGCCATTCTCGGGAAACGGGACTTCCGTTCCAGACCGACGGTCTTCGGTAGGGCTCCGAGACGTGTCGTGCCGGTTTGGCGACCAGTCAGCCAACAAAATGACACGAGAGGAATAACTTAATCGCCGCATCGGGGCATGTAAGTTTGCTTTTGAGTAAGTCTCCGTCCGCCTGTTTACGATGTGGGTACAACCCGCGAAACACCTGATTGATGCTTGTTGGTCACTTGCAATCAATCAATTAATCCTTCAGGTGGGGGAGAAAAAGGAAGATGCCATTCCTAGCATGTGTGGAAATCCATAATGCAGATCTGCCGACGTATTACCGTCTCCATGCGGCCATGGAGGCCGAGTCCTTCAAGCGGGTGATCACAGGGGCAAACGATTTCAAGCAATACCGGATGCCGCTAGGCACCTACTGGACGGACGCATTTGACGACAGTTGGGAGGCTTTCAATGCCGCACAGCGGGCCGCGTTGCCGATTGACGCGACGGCCCAGGTGATTCTTTGCGGGACAGGTCCGATTCTGTTCCAGAATTGCAGGCAGTATGTGGAACAGCCCATTCTGGGCCTGCACAGCATTCGCCCAACGGAGCCTCAGCGGCCCGCACCGAAGCCCAGGACCGTACCGCTCAGCGAGCCTGCGATGGTTGCGGGACCGCACAATCTTGGCCAGACCCAGACGCACCGGCCCGCACCAAGGCTTCCCTATGTTCCGGATGGGGAACCCACCGTTGCGGGACTGCATCGGATTCCACCCGCCGAAGCGCAAAGGCCCGAGGCGAAGTCGCCGCGCATCGCTCGTGGCGAGCCTTCCGTTGCGGCACTGCAGAGCATTCCGCAGACCCCAACCCACCGGCCAGTGGCGAAGTCTCCGCAGGTTCTGCAGACCGAGCCCTCCCCAGGTCCGCACAGCGCTGCGTACGGCGATCCGTACGGAACACCACCTGCGCCCACCCAGGTTCCGCGGGGAAAGCAGTCCCTCGCCGGGCTGCGCAGCCTGTTCCAGACCGATCCCTATGGGACACCGGCGGCGCAGCCGCAGGCTCCGCATGGGAAGCATCCCCATCCCGGCTTGCACGGCCTTGACGAGACCGATCCTTACGGGTCACTGCCGAGACTTCCGATGGGCGGTCTCAAGAGTTACGGAACGCGATAAGCGGGGCTGTGCCGGACAAGCCCAAAGGCAACCATGTGCTGCTCGAGCTGTGCTCCGTCGACGGGCTTGAACAAATAGGCGTCGCAGAGCGCGCGGTAAGAGGCATGGATGGTCTTCAGGTCGCTGATGGCAGTGGTCATGAATATCCTGACCCCGGAAGTGGAATAGATGCCCTCCGCTTCCTCGATGGCGCGGATCTGCTCGACCGCCTGGGTTCCATCCATTTCGGGCATGCGCACATCCATGCAGATCAGGTCATAGCCCTGATGGGAACCCAGTGCGGCGCGAAACGCTTCGACGGCTTCCTTTCCATTCACGGCCACATCGCAATGGCCGCAGCGGGGGCCGTACCTGCGGAATAGACCCTGGAGCATCACCCGCGAGGTGAAATCGTCTTCGACAAGCAGAATCTTCAGCTCCCCGGATGAATTCTGTCCGGCGGGCAAGCGTGCACCGGCACTTGCGGCGGGATGCGCCGGGCAGAGCCTGTCCTCTTCACCGGGCTTTACCGGTGGCAAAGCGAGAATGCGCCTCAGGTCCCGCTCTTCGCAGGAAGAGTCCACGGGCTGACCCTGGTCGCTGATCATCTGCCTGAGGCGGGCGACGGCGGAGAGCAGAGTTTCGGCATGTGCGGGGGTCAGCTCGATCCCGCCTTCGCGCACGGCGCCGAGCACGTTCTCCGCGGCGTGGCTCAGCTTTTTCAGGGAGACATTTCCCAAAAAGTCTCCCGCGCCCTTGACGCTGTGGAAGGCGCGAAAGATTCGATTGACGAAGTCCGGTGTCTTCTCCGCGCACCCTTCGACAATATCCATCAGGTCATGTTCGACCTCGTTGAGCTTCTCGAGGCACTCCTCGTAGAGGAGGTCGATCTCCTCATCCCGCAATCCCAAACACTGCCTTGCGCTTTCCTGTGCCATGGTACCTGGCTGACTCCCCGGTTTTCTGAAGCCCATCCCGATGGATTCGTCAATTACGATGCGGCGCCCCTGTCTCCGGGAATCGGCAGCCGGGCGCGGCAAGTTCTAAATATCGGCGCAACCGCAAAAACCTACAGGGAGATTCCGGGATTTGCGTGATTTCTCCACCCCCGGGGGCCGCTTTCGCCTTGATGGCCGCCGGAGAGCAACCGGCGTGGCCAGCGGACGGCCGCGCGAACGCTTGATTCGGCCGGGCGCGGCTAATACTCGCGCCTCGCACACCGATATGGTTCTTGGAACTCAATCGTTATCGGGAATCCGCGCACGGCGCCGGGAACGGAACCGTGCGTGGCCAGGTGAACGTGACTTTCAACCTTGCAGATTCGGTCGTCTCTCTTGAGCAGGTCGCGGCATCGCTCGATGGAACGAGTGCGGAGTGCGAAGCGGCCATCGGGGCGTTGATCCACGAATTCGAGGGTTTGGCGGCCCGCGTTCACCAGGTACTGCGCCTGGCCGGACTCACGGCCCAATCCATCGACTCCGTCGCCGTTCCCGAAATTCCCGCCAAGGTCCAGCGTCTCATCGAGCGTACCGAAGGATTCGTCCGCGACCGGCTGGAGGCCGATCGAGCCGTGCTGGATACCGTCAGGGACGAGCAAAAACTGGTGGAGAGGCTGCTGGATCTGAATGCCGGCAATCGATCGGTGGCTGGGGAAATCCGGATGCTGAGCGTATTGACCGCCATGGAAGTCGCGCGCATGGGAGAGTCCGGCTCCGGGTTCGAGTACCTGGTGCAAGACTTGCACTCGGCTTCGGTGACGATCTCGGCCGGAGCCCGCGAGTTTGCCGACCGCGCCCGGATCGGCAACCGCTCGGTCGAGAAAACGCAGCGCAAGATCACTGCCGCGCTGCCCCGTCTGCGGAAGCAGTTTCAGGCCATCGAAGTTCAGCTCCAGAGTGTCCTTGGCGATGTGAATCTGTCGGTGGAAGAACTGTCGGGCTGCCCGGCGCAACTCACAGCGTGCGCGGAGACGGTCGGGGGACGAATTTCCGAGGTAGTCAGCGCCATTCAGTCGCACGATATTACCCGGCAACAGAGTCAGCACGCGCGCGATGCTCTGGCGGGAATCGGGGCCAGGATCCGAGGGAATCCCAGCGACCGGGAGGCCCTTGAGCTGGCCATGGGACTTCGCGTGCAGGCGTTTCAACTGGAAAACATCAAAACGGCCATGGAAGCCTGGTCGACGCACATCGACGAATGCCTGGAGAGCATCCTCAACGTAAGCCAGTCCCGGCTGGAGCGGGTAGCTCCCGCGGTCCTGGCGCAGGAAGAGCAATTGTCGGCGCGCCTTCACCAGATCGATGAGATCGAGCGGGAATGCGAGCGCGACAGCGCCGAGGTGGCCGAGGCCTATTCCGGCCTTTCCACTCTGGTGGCCCTGGTGGGAGACCATGCCCGGATTGCGCGGATCACGCGCGACCGGCTTCGGATGCTCAGCTTCAACTCCATCATTGAAGCACGCAATCTCGGATCGGAAGCCGACGTGATGCTGGAGATTTCCAGGAGCATCACGCGCATCGCGGCCGAGTGGGGGTTGATGGCGGAGAGGTCGGGACATACCCGGGCGGAACTCCAGCAGCGGATGAGCGAGACCCATGCCGCGATTACTTCTGTCAGCCAGGAACGGGATCATGCCTTACGGGAGGCGCGGGCGGAGATCCGAGGCGCGCTTGGCGATTTGAGATCCGCGGCACAATGCGCGGGGGCAAACGCGGCCGCGATGACCCCGTGGACGGCGGGCCTGCACGAGCAGATTGAGATGGCCCGCTCCATCTCCCGTTCGCTGGGCAAGATCACCGAGCGGATCGGACAACTGATCGAAGACGTAAAAGGATTGGGGCAAAACCCGGCGGATCATGGCGGGGCCGGGGAGTGCGACCTGGCCGCACTGGAAGAGGAATACTCGCGGGCGTATACCACCGAGGTCGAGCGCCAGGTATTGCGGGCGGCGCTGTTTGGAGAGGCTGTTCCGGCGGCCGGGGTCGCGGCGGCGGGAAACGATGTGGAGCTGTTTTGAATGGTAACCGGCCACGGGAATGCGCGGAGCCGCCCCAGACAGTTCTCAATCGAGGTGCAGGATGAAGAAGACTCTGGCAGTCGATGATTCGTCGAGCGTGCGGCAGATGGTGGGGTTCACCTTGCGCAATGCGGGCTACGAAGTCGGCGAGGCGGTCGACGGGCGGGACGGCGTTGTGAAGGCCGCGGCGGAAAAGTTCGATCTGATCATCACCGATCTCAACATGCCGAATATGGATGGCATCGAGATGATTGGGGCATTGCGGAAGCTGCCGGGGTATTCGTTCACCCCCATCCTGATGTTGACCACCGAATCGCAACCGGAGAAGAAAGACGCGGGGCGCAAGGCGGGAGCGACGGGCTGGATTGTCAAGCCCTTCAATGCCGAACAACTGGTCGGGGTGGTTCGCAAGCTGGTTGGCCAGTGAGTTCCGGTTTTCGAAGGAAGGCAGCGCGGCGCCGCAGACCGGGGCCGCGGGCCGATAGCCGCATTGCGACCGCGGTTTCCTCATTCGCATGGGAAATCCCTTATCTTTACCCCGCTCTCCAGGCCACCCATTTGCCCCGGCCATGGCGCGATTCAAGACTCTTCGCCGGGAACCGATGAATAAGAAGATCGCCGCTGCCGACACGCGCGGAGCGGGGAATCACAAGAGGGCCAGTGGCGACACTCGAGATACAAACCGGTACCATCCGCCACCTTGAGCTGGACGGCGAACTCAATATCTCTTCCGCGGAGGAATTGAAAGAAAAGCTTGTCCGGGCTCTGGAGTCCGGGACGGGGATTCAGGTGTCGCTGGCGGGCGTCTCGGCCCTGGACATCACGGCGGTTCAGTTGCTTTGGGCGGCGAAGCGGCAGGCGGGAATGGCAGGCATTCCCTTCACCTTTGCGCATCCTTTGCCGGACTGGATCGTGACCCAACTTCGCGAGGCGGGCATTTCCCCGGCTTCTTTTCCGGGGGGCGAATGGTGAATCCGCCGGCCGTGGGGAGAGACCAGGACATGTTCCGGCAGAGCTTTCGCGAGGAGGCGGGGGAAATCCTCTTCGAGCTGGAAGCGACTCTGCTGGCATTGCATGCGGCTCCCTCCGATGGCGATCTGGTGGGCCGGGTATTCCGGTCTCTGCATACCATCAAGGGGTCGGGGGCCATGTTCGGCTTCGATGAGCTGGCCTCGTTCACCCACCAGTTGGAGAACGCGTTTGACGAAGTGCGCCGGGGAGAGTTGAGCGTCACCCCGGAGCTGGTCAACATTACTCTGGCGGCGCTCGATCAGATTCGCGGCATGCTGGAGTCGAAGGGCGACCCGGACGCCTGCGCGGAGATCCTGGGCCGGACCCGGAAGCTGACTCATGCAACAACCAACACGCCGACAGGGTCCGACCCGGGGCCGGCTTCGTGCCTTCATCCGGAGCCGGGCGGCGGCGAGCAGTCGCAATGGAGGATCCGATTCTCGCCGGGGCCGGACATGCTGCGCAACGGCTCCGACCCCCTGCTGTTGATCAAAGAACTCGCCGGGCTGGGAAGGCTCGAAGTCGAGGCCTCGATGGCGGGCATTCCCCCGCTGGCCGAGATCGAGCCGCAGCGTTGTTATGTCAGCTGGGACATGACCCTTTGGACCGAAGGCGGCGCGGACGCCATCCGGGACGTGTTCATCTTCGTTCAGGACAACTGCGATCTCCAGGTCGAGCCGGCTGCGCCCGAGATCGCCGCGGCGCCGGGCGCCCCTCAAACCCCGTCCGCGGCCGACGTTACGGCGGAGGCCCTGGCCCGGGAGCGCAACCCGCAGGGAGGCCGGCGCGCCTATGACAAGCCGGACACGGCAGGCAGCCTGCGTGTCCCGGCGGCCAAGCTCGACGTCCTGGTCGACCTGGTGGGCGAGCTGGTGACGGTGCAGGCCAGGCTCGGCGAACTGGCCGCACAACGCGATGACGCGGAAATCTCGGCGGTCGCCGAACAGGTCGAGCGACTGGCGTCCGCCCTGCGCGAAAACTCGATGAATATGCGCATGCTGCCGGTTCGGGGTACGTTCGAGCGATTCAGGCGCCTGGTGCACGACCTGGCGCGCGACCTGGGCAAGAACGTGGAACTGACCATCGAAGGCGCAGACACGGAACTGGACAAGACGGTCATCGAGAAGCTGGGAGATCCGCTGATGCACCTGATCCGCAACAGCATGGATCACGGCATCGAGCCGCCCGGCGTTCGCGCGTCTCAGGGCAAGCGGGCCACGGCGCGCATTCATCTTGCCGCGCGCCATGCCGGGGCCAGCGTGCTGATCAGTGTGGCGGACGACGGCCGCGGAATCGACAAAGAGGCGGTCCGCGGGCGCGCCATCGAACGCGGGCTAGCCAGCGCGGATGCATCCCTGACCGATGCCGAGATTTTCGAATTCATCTTCGAGCCCGGGTTTTCGACCGCGCAGCAGGTGACGGATGTTTCGGGCCGCGGCGTAGGGATGGACGTGGTGCGAAAGTCGGTGGACGCGCTGCACGGCAGCATCGAGGTTGCCAGCCGGCCGGGGGCCGGGACCACCGTGACTCTGCGGCTGCCGCTCACCCTGGCCATTATCGACGGCTTGCTGGTAAGGGTTGCGGACGCGTCGTTCGTGCTGCCGCTGGCCAACACCCTGGAATGCATTGAACTGGCAGCCAGCGAAGCCGCAGCCAACGGCAAGCACATCGTGAGCGTTCGCGGGGAGATCGTGCCCTACATTCGCCTGCGGGAATACCTCCATCTTCCGCCGTCGCGCCAGGCCATCGAGCAGATCATGCTGGTGGACACCGAAGAAGGGCGCTTCGGGCTGGTGGTGGACCAGGTACTGGGCAACTGCCAGACGGTGATCAAGTCGCTGGGCCGCTGTTTTCGCGGGGTGCAGATCGTCTCCGGCGCCACCATCCTGGGCAACGGCACGGTGGCTCTCATTCTGGACCCGCAGAGGCTCGTCCAGGAAGCCATTCGCGGCCTAACGCAAAACTGCCGCGCGCGGTCGCCCACTCCGCTGGTCCATTCCGACGCCCGGCCAGACGGCGGAGCCATGAATCGCCAACCGCTCTGACACCGACCACAAACAGAACCAAGATTGGAATCGAAAGGCGACCTACATGCCGACACAATTGCTAAGAGAAAGCCGGAAACAGAATGGGCACGCGCCCCAGGGACGCGCGCCCGTCAGCGTGCAGCGTGAAGACGAAGAACTGAACGCTGTCTTGAACGAAATCATGCGCCTGGTGGATGCGTCGAAAGAGGGGCGTCTCTCGGAGAGAGGCAAAGCCACCCTGTTCAACGGACCGCACCGGGAAATCATCCAGGGGATGAACGAAATGCTGGACGCGATCCTTCTGCCTATCGGAGAAGGCAACCGCGTTCTGGCGCAGATCTCGTCGGGCAAGATCGACGAGCTGATCGCGCATACCTACAAGGGCGACCACGAGAAGATGAAGGTCGCCGTCAACAACGTAGCCCTTGTGCTGCAGGGGCTGCAGAGGGAAATGGCGGGGCTGACGGCGGCATCGCATGCCGGCCAGTTGTCGGAGCGCGGTAAACCCGAACAGTTCGAGGGCGCGTACGCGGGCATCGTTCGGGGCGTGAACGACATGCTGGACGCCATCCTGCTGCCGATTGGCGAAGGCAATCGCATCCTGGCGCAGATCTCGTCGGGCAAGATCGACGAGCTGATTGCGCAGACCTACAAGGGCGACCACGAAAAGATGAAGGTCGCGGTCAACAACGTAGCCCTTGTGCTGCAGGGCCTGCAGAAGGAAATGGGGCGGCTGACCGCGGCTTCGCACGACGGCGCAGCTTGTCGGAGCGCGGCAAACCGGAGCAGTTCGAAGGCGCGTATGCGGGCATCGTGCGGGGCGTGAACGAGATGCTCGACGCCATCCTGCTGCCCATCGGCGAGGGCAACCGCATCCTGGCACAGATTTCCTCGGGCAAGATCGACGAGCTGATCGCTCAAACCTACAAGGGCGACCACGAGAAGATGAAGGTCGCCGTGAACAACGTGGCGCAGGTGCTGCAGACGCTGCAGAAGATGCTGGTGCGGCTGACCGACGCCGCCCAGGCCGGCCAGCTTTCCGAACGGGCCGACGCCGGCGCGCTGGAAGGCGCGTACGCCGACATCGTCAGCGGCGTGAACGCGCTGCTGGACGCGGTGATCGGACCGCTGAATGTTTCGGCGCGCTACGTGGACCTGATCAGCAAGGGCGACATTCCCGCCCAGATCACGGACAACTACAACGGCGACTTCAACACCATCAAGAACAACCTGAACGCGCTGATCGGGGCGATGAACGACATCACCCGCGGCGGCCGAGCAGATCGCCAAAGGGGACCTGACGGTGGTGCTGCACGAGCGCTCGGCGCAGGACAAGCTGATGCAGGCGCTAACGTCGATGGTGAACGGGCTTACGCAGACCGTCACCGAGATTCGGACCATCGCCGGAGAAGTGGCCGCGGCCAGCCAGTCGATCTCGACCGCGTCGGTGCAGGTGTCGAAGGGCGCCAGTTCGCAGGCGGCGGCCGCGGAAGAGGCGTCGTCTTCGATGGAGGAGATGGTCTCCAACATCAAGCAGAACGCCGACAACGCGCAGCAGACCGACAAGATCGCCAACAAGTCGGCCAAGGATGCGCAGGAGAGCGGCAAGTCGGTGCTGGAGGCGGTAGCGGCGATGAAGGAGATCGCCAACAAGATCTCGATCATCGAAGAGATCGCGCGCCAGACCAACCTGCTGGCGCTCAATGCGGCCATCGAAGCGGCGCGCGCCGGAGAGCATGGAAAGGGCTTCGCGGTGGTCGCGGCCGAGGTGCGCAAACTCGCCGAGCGCAGCCAGAAGGCCGCCGGGGAGATCAACCTGCTTTCGTCCACCACGCTGCGGGTCTCGGAGAAATCGGGCGAGATGCTGGACAAGCTGGTGCCCGACATCCAGCGCACCGCCGAGCTGGTGCAGGAAATTTCCGCCGCCAGCAAGGAGCAGGACACGGGCGCGGAGCAGATCAACAAGGCGCTGCAGCAGCTCGAGCAGGTGATCCAGCAGAACGCTTCGGCGGCCGAAGAGATGGCGTCGACCACCGAAGAGCTGACCGGCCAGTCGGAGCAGCTGGTCGGCGCCCTGGCCTTCTTCAACACCGGAGACGAGGACCACGCGCCGGTTCGCCCGGCCAAGGCGCCGCGGCCCGCGGCACCCGCGCATGCCGGTTCGCAAAAGCCGGCGCGGCCGCAAAAGCATGCGGGTGCGCCCGCGGGGAAGAGTGCCGCTGGTTCCGGGGTGAGTCTTCGTCTCACCGAAAAGCCAGACGACAGCGACGGGGAATTCGAACGGTACTGACGGCGAGGCGCGGATACGCGAATCTGCGATCAGCGCCGCCCGCTTTCAAGCGTGCCAGAGGAGTGAAACATGAGTGTGAATGGAATCACAGAGACGCGCCAGTACCTCACCTTCAAGCTGGGCAACGAGGTGTTTGCCACCGACGTCGCCAAGGTCAGGGAAGTTCTCGACCTGACGAGCATCACCGCCATCCCGCGGACGCCGCCCTTCATGCGCGGCGTCATCAACCTGCGCGGCAGCGTGGTGCCGGTGGTCGATCTGCGTCTCTGCTTTGATATGAGCAAGACCGAGAGTACCCGCAACACCTGCATCGTCGTGGTGGAGGTATTGCTGGACAGCGAGGCCACCGTTATCGGAGCGCTGGCCGATTCCGTGGAGGAAGTCATCGACCTGGAGCCGGAGCAGATTCAACCTGCGCCGAAGATCGGCACCCAGATCCGGACCGATTTCATCAAGGGAATGGGCAAGCGCGACACGCAATTCATCATGATCCTGGACATCGACAAGGTCTTTTCCGCAGAGGAGCTGGCCAGCGTACGGACCCAGGATGCCAACCGGCCGGTGGAAGCGGCCGCCTGAGAGGTTCGGGGAGCCCGCCTGCGGGGCGGGCTTCCCGTTCCGCCGACCCATGGACGGACACGAAGACCATCTTTCAAATCGAGACTTCAACCGGCTTTGCACCTTCGTCTACGACGTGGCCGGAATCCGCCTCACGGCGGAGAAAAAGACCATGCTGGAGATGCGGATCAAGCGCCGCCTGCGGGCGCTCCATTGCCCTTCCTACTCGCTCTATTGCGAACGCCTGTTCCACCTCGACCCCGGCGACGAGGAGATCGTGGAGTTCATCGACGTGGTCACGACCAACAAAACGGATTTCTTCCGGGAGCCGGGGCACTTCGATTTCCTGCGCGAGCATTGCCTGGGGGAGTTCTGCGCGCGTTCCGGTCTCGATCGCCCCATGCTGGTGTGGAGCGCCGCCTGCTCATCGGGGGAAGAGCCCTACACGCTCGCCATGATACTGAGCGACTATGCGGCCTCGGCGCCGGGTTTCCGCTTCAGCATCCTGGCCACCGATATCTCCACCACGGTGCTGGCAAAAGCGGTGAAGGGGATTTATCCCGCCGCGACGATCGAGCCGGTTCCGATCGGCATGCGGCACAAATACCTGATGCGGAGCCGCGACCGCGAGGCGGGCCAGGTGCGCGTGGCGCCCGAGTTGCGCCACATGGTGGAATTCCGGCGCTTGAACCTGATGGACGCCGATTACGGCCTAGCACAGAAAGCGGATGTGATTTTCTGCCGCAACGTGCTCATCTATTTCGACCGTCCGACGCAGGAGCGAATCCTGGCGAAACTGGCGCGCCACCTGCATCCGCTGGGGTACCTGTTCGTGGGGCATAGCGAGACGCTGCACGACATGGGCCTTCCGCTGATTCCGGCGGGACCGGCCGTTTATCGGAGGGTGAGCAGTGGATCGTGACCGGGAGTTGCCGCAGATCCATGTCCAGCCCGGCGAGTCGCACCTGATTCGCGAGCCAGGCATCCTCTGCACGCTCCTTGGGTCGTGCGTGGGCATCACGTTCTGGGTACAACGTCTGCGCGTCGGGGCTCTCTGCCACCCCATGCTGCCGGCCCGGCCGGCGCGGCGGGCGGCGCATTTCGGCGAAGCAGCGGCGCGACGCTACGTCGACTTCTCCATTCGCGACCTGGCGTCGCAACTCGATGCCCTGGGTGCGACCCGGCAGGAAACCGAAGTGAAGGTATTCGGGGGCGCCGACGTGCTCGTTATGGATCGGAGCCACTCCCGGCCGACCGTGGGCAAACTCAACGGAGAAGCTGCGGAGCGCACTCTTCGCGCCGAGGGATACGCGGTGGCGGTATCGCGCCTGGGCGGCGAGGAAGGCATGCAAATCCATTTCAACACCAGCAACGGCGAGGTGTGGTTGCGCAGGTTTGGCCGCACGAACAAGACCGGCCATGCGCACCGGCCTCGCGCCTCGAAATCGAAAGCGGAACCATGGAATCGCTAAAGTCCAAGATTCGCGTTCTGGTGGTGGACGACTCCGCCGTGGTCCGGCAGACGCTGAGCCGCTTGCTGTCGCTTGATCCGGAGATTGAAGTCATCGCCACGGCTGCCGACCCGTTCGTTGCCGCCGACCGCATGGCCGAGCAGGTGCCGGACGTGATCACGCTGGACATCGAGATGCCGCGCATGGACGGACTGACATTCCTCAAGAAGCTCATGGCACAGCATCCCATCCCGGTGGTGATCTGCTCCAGCCTGGCCGAGGAAGGGGCGCAGAGCACGCTGGAAGCGCTGGAGTACGGCGCGGTGGACATTATCACCAAGCCACGCCTGGGCACCCGCCAGTTCCTCGAAGATTCGCAGCTGGAGCTTTGCAGCGTGGTGAAGGCGGCGGCCGGCGCGCGGCTCCGGACCGCGCGCCCCTCGCGGATGGTGGAACCGAAACTCACCGCTGACGCGATTCTTCCTCGTTCAATCCACGCCATGGCAGAGACCACCGAGAAGGTGGTCATGATCGGCGCTTCGACCGGTGGAACGGAGGCGCTGAAAGTCCTGCTCGAAAGCCTGCCGGCGGATGCGCCCGGCATCGTGATCGTGCAGCACATGCCGGAATTGTTTACCCGGGCCTTTGCCGCGCGACTGGACGGTTTGTGCGCGATCACCGTCAAGGAAGCGGAAACCAACGACACGGTTCTGCGCGGGCGGGCATTGATTGCGGCGGGCAATCATCACCTGCTGCTGAAGCGCAGCGGCGCCCGCTATCACGTGGAAGTGAAGGATGGACCGCTGGTCTGCCGCCATCGCCCTTCGGTGGATGTGCTGTTCCGCTCCGCGGCGCGTTATGCGGGGCAAAACGCGGTGGGCGTGATCCTGACCGGCATGGGCGACGACGGCGCCCGCGGCATGCTGGAAATGAAGCAGGCGGGGGCCTTCACGCTCGCCCAGGACGAAGCCACTTCGGTGGTGTTCGGCATGCCCAAAGAGGCGATCAAGCTGAACGCCATCGACAGGGTGCTGCCGCTCGAATCCATTGCCCCGGCGGTGCTTTCGGCGTGCCGGCTATAGAACTGCGCCCGGGCGGCCAGGGCGCTCCGCTGGAGCGGCAATCATGATCAAGCACCGTAAGGCTGCACTTGTCCTTCGTTTTCTCCTGGTGCCCGTATTCGTCGGAGTTGCCCTGGTTCTGTGCGATCCGTGGCATCCCGTGAACGGGCCGGCGGTTCCCTTTGTGTTTCTGGCCGCGGTGATAGCCAGTACCTGGGCCGCGGGACGGTTGGCGGGGCTGTTGGCCGCCGTGTTCGCGACCCTGACCCTCGACTACTTTTTTCTGGCGCCTCCGTACACTCTCGGCATCGGGCGCGAGGCCGTACCATACGTCGTGCCGTTCCTGCTCAGCGCTCTCGGAGTTGCATGGACCAGCTCGATTCGGCGCCGGGCGCGGAGCAACAGTGTTCGCCTGGGCACCGCGGTGGAGCAGGCCGCCCAGGGCATTGTGATCACCGACAGGAACGGCACCATTCAATACGTTAACCAGGCGTTCACCGCCATGACGGGCTATACGTCCGCCGAGGCCGTCGGCCAGAATCCGCGGCTGCTCAAGTCCACCCGGCAGGACCCCGCCTTCTACGCCGGTCTGTGGCGGACGATTCTCTCCGGCCAGATCTGGCGCGGAGAATTGATGAATCGCCGCAAGGACGGCACCACCTACACGGAACGCATGACCATCGCGCCCGTCCGTGACTCCGCCGGCGAGATTGTCGAATTCATCGCCCTCAAGCAGGACGTGACGAAACAGATCGCCATGGAGGAACGCCAGGCGCTGCTGGCCGCCATTGTCGAGAATTCCAGCGACGCCATTTTCACGTCTACGCCCCTCGGAACCATCACCAGTTGGAACCATGGCGCGCAAACCATGCTGGGGTATTGGCCGGAGGAGATCCTCGGCCGGTCGGTGCTGGATCTGGCGCCCGCGGATCGGCGCGATCTCATGAAGGGACATCTCCAGACAGTGAACCGCGGCGAGAGGCTGTGCCTGGATGAAGGTGTGTGCCTGTCGAAGGATGGAAACCGTGTGGACGTACTGGCGACGGTGTTTCCCATCTACAACGCAGGCGGCGAACTCGCGACGGCGGCGGCCATTGTGCGCGACGTAACCCGGCGCCGGAGGGCCGAGGATCTCCAGAAGAAGGCGGCAGAAGAACTGAAGGAAAGCAATCAACGTCTGCAACAGGCGATCGAACGGTCGGAGCGGCTGGCTGCCGAAGCCGCGCGGGCCAATGCCGCCAAGGGCGAGTTCCTGGCCACCATGAGCCACGAAATCCGGACACCGATGAATGGAATTATCGGCATGACGGCGTTGCTTCTCGACACGGAGCTGACTCCGGAACAGCGTCATTTTGCCGAAGCCGCCCGCGACAGTGGTGGCGCGCTCCTTCAGATCATTAACGACATCCTCGACTGGTCGAAGATCGAAGCCAACAAGCTCGAAATGGAGCAAGTGCGCTTCGATGTGTATTCCCTTGTTGACGATGTTGCCGCGGTGGTTGCGGCACCGGCTCACGCCAAGGGGCTGGAACTCTGCTGCTGGGTCGATCCGGCTGTTCCCGCGTGGCTCATCGGCGATCCGTGGCGGTTGCGCCAGATCCTCGTCAACCTGGCCGGCAATGCCGTCAAATTCACGAACAAAGGGGAGGTAAGCATCCGTGCATCGATCGACGAAGAGTCCGACGGAGGCTGCCTGCTGCGATTTTCTGTGCGCGACACAGGTATCGGCATCCCGCCATGCAAAATGGATCAGCTGTTTGCCAGCTTTACCCAGGCAGACGCCACCACCACGCGCGAATTTGGCGGTACGGGCCTGGGGTTGGCCATTTCCAGGCGCCTGGCAGAACGAATGGGCGGGCAGATCGGCGTTCACAGCGAGATGGAGGTGGGATCGGAATTCTGGGTGACGGTCAAGTTGGGTAAGGCCGCCGACCTCGCGGAGAACGAGGAGAGCGCGCCGGGACTGGAAGGGACGCGCGTGCTTGTGGTCGATGACAATGCGACGGCGCGGACGGCGGTCTGTTCCATGGCCGGCCATTGGGGTATGCGCACGGAGGAGGCTTCGTCCGGCCCGAGGGCGCTCGAGGCGCTCCGCCAGGCCGACGAGGAAAACGATCCGTTCGCGCTCGCCCTCGTCGATACAGACATGTCCGGAATGGATGGAGTAGCGCTCGCGAGCGCCGTCGAGAGGGATGCCCGGTTGTCTCGTACGCGGGCGATCTTTCTGAAACCCTTCGGGGTAAGACGGGCAGACTCCCTTGCACCGGATTTCGCTGCGCGGATTTTGGTCACCAAACCGGTGCGATCGCGCGAGCTTCAGCGTGCCCTGTCGCGTGCTCTGACCGCGGGTCCGGGTTGCGATCCGGCTGTGGAGAAAGCGAAGAAACGCGATGCCGCTCCGGGCGGGGATGCGGAATTCTGCTTCCATCCCTCGAACCGGCTGCTTCTGGCGGAAGATAACCGCACCAACCGCGAGGTCGCGCTGGCGATCCTGAAGAAGTTCGGGGTCGCCGCCGAAGCGGTGGTCAACGGAGCGCAAGCGGTGAAGGCTCTCGAAACCATTGCGTACGACCTGGTCCTGATGGATGTGCGGATGCCCGAGATGGACGGCATCGAGGCGACGCGGCGAATTCGCGATCCCCGATCGGCTGTATTGAATCATGACGTTCCTGTCATTGCCCTCACGGCCACCGTTCTGGAGGCGGAAAAGAAACTCTGCCTCGATGCCGGCATGAACGGCTTCGTTGCCAAGCCGGTGCTGCCGTCGATATTGCACGCGGAGCTATCGCGCTACCTGCGCACCCAACCGGCGGTGAAGCGGGCGGAACCAAACCAGGATGAGAAGGCGCCGGCCGGATGCGCCCCGCGCATCTTCGATCGCGAAGGCCTGCTGTGCCGAACCCTGTCGGATCGGGAATTGGCAGCGATGGTGGTCGCCGCATTTCTTCAGGATTTTCCGAAAGGGATGGGGGATATGCGCGAGCGCCTGGAACGCCGCGACAGCGTTGCCGCCGGGCGATGCGCGCATTCCATCAAGGGCGCCGCCGCCAGTGCCGGCGCGGAGAGCCTGTCCCGCACGGCGCTGGAAATCGAAACCGCCATCGACGCCGGAGACCTGGCCGCCGCGGAGCTTGGAATTGAGAATCTGGAACGGACCTTCCGGCGATTCCGCGAAGTGGTCTGTGAGTCGGACGTTTTGGTCGGAGCCCAACCGGTTGCCCGTTGATGGAGAAGGATCAAAACGGCAGGAAGCACGAGTTCTGCCTGGATTTGGAAGTCGTCGCGGAGTTCGGCCTGCCACTGCTCGGCAAGCTGGGGCGGACAGAGAACCGCAAGGCGTTTGACTTCGCCACGGTCGAGTAACTCACGGGCGATCAGACAGGCTTCCAACGTCTCGACCTCGTCAGCGCACTCCGCTTAACCCCCAGGGTTGACCCCTTTCAATTGACCGTTTGCACCAGCGAGCCTGAACTAGATACGTAGTTTGCGTCGCTTGTATCTACATAGGTGGCAATAACAGTTGACATGCCACGCGGCAGGCTGGTGGTGGATATTCTGATGATAGACGAACCATTGAGGGACGCGGTTCCCAATAGCGCATTACCAATCGTGAGCTTCACCGAGCCTGATGTCGGAGACCCGCTTGAATTCGGAGCAGCCAACGTCACAGTAGCAGTGAACGTGACACTCTGGCCTAAGACAGACGGGTTCTTCGAGGATATCAGCTTGACCTTGGTGCCGGCTGGATTTACCTGCAACAAGACTGAGCCACTGGCGCCGGTGAAGTTAGCCGTGTTGCTCGGCGTGAATGTCACCGACAACGTCTGCGCTCCCACACCCAGTACAGTGCCAGTTCCCGGCGTGTAGGTAAATGTGCCATTCACGGTGGCACCGTTGTAAGTGGCGGTTGCGTTCAGTTGCGTACCACTAAGTTTGGTCCCGTAAGTGATAGCCGCTGGTGTCGCCCAATTGATTGTCGGCGTAGCTTGACTGACCTGGATCGTAGCGGAAGCAGAGGAGGTGGCATAATCGGTGGCGTCCGTCGGCGTGAAAGTGACCGAGAGCTTATGGCTCCCCCCGCTCAAGACTGTGCCGGATTCGGGGGAATACGTAAACGTTCCGGGTACGCTTGCCGTGGCGTTCAACTGCGTCGAACTCAGTGGGGTACCGTAAGTGATGGCGGCTGGATTGCCCCAGGTCACAGCGGTACTTGCCTTGTTCACTCTGAGCGAGGCAGTAGCGGTTACAGGTGCGTAGTCGATCGTATCGGTCGGAGTAAAGGTGACTGACAGGGATTGCGTTCCCGCGTCGAGCACCGCGCCGGATGCCGGTGAATACAGGAAACTGCCGGGTACTGAGGCGATGGCGTTCAGTTGCGTGCTACTGAGCGCTGTCCCGTAGGTGATGGCCGCCGGATTCGGCCAGGTGATCCTGGGCGCAGCCAGGTTGACCTGCAATGTGACGGTTGCAGTTGCAGCGGTGTAGTCCGTCGTGTTGGTTGGCGTGAATGTGACCGACAGCGGCTGAGGCCCCGCACTCAGTACAGTTCCCTTTGCCGGGGAGTAGACAAGTTTGCCGGCCACGGCGGCGCCGTTGTAAGTGACGGTTGCGTTCAGTTGCGCGCCACTAAGTGCGGTCCCGTAAGCGATGGCCGCCGGTGTGGCCCAGGTGATCGTTGGCGTCGCCTTTGTCGCGATCGTAAGTTGCTCGGTAAAAGTGTCGAGATAGTTGTTATCCGCCGCCCACGTTGCGATCATCGTACAGGTCCCGGATGGCGCGGTGATGGTGACGACGGCGCCCGAATTGGTGCAGGAACCGCTGGTTACAATCGATGCTGTGGTGCTCGCGTTGGTCGACGTGCTCACCGCGAACGTCGCCAAGAATGAAGCGCTGGCGGGCGCGCCGTTGAAGGTGACCGTTGGTCCGATTTTGACCGCCGTGGTCGACTGGCTGACTGTGGCTACGCTGTAGTTGTTGTCCGCAACCCAAACGGCGGTCAACACGCAGGAGCCCGTGCCGGTCAGCATGGTGACCGTGGCGCTGGCGATGGCTGCCGTACCGGTAACGGGGCCAACCGAGCATACGCCCTTAGTCCCGATGATGGTGGGAACTGTGCTGGCGTTGGTGGTCGCCGTTACCGGAAACGTTGATTGATAGGTTGCGCTCGAAGAGGCTTCGAGGTTGACCGTCGGCGCGATTGTGGCCGCGATGGTCGTCTGGCTGGCGGTGGCGGCGGTGTAGGTGCTGTCCGCAGCCCAACCTGCAGTCAACACGCAGGAGCCTGTGCCGGTCAGCATGGTGACCATGGCGCTGGCGATGGCCGCCGTACCGGAAACGGGGCCGACCGAGCACACGCCCGTGGTCCCGGTGATGGTTGGAATCGTGCTGGCGTTGGTGGTCGCCGTTACCTGGAACATTGACTGATATCCCGCACTCGAGGGGGCACCAGTGAAGGTGGTTATGGGCTCCGGCGTCGTGACTGTTTCCTGCACGGCCGCGCTGGTAATGCCGACCAAGCCGGCCCCTGTGGGTGTAAACACCGCCGAAATGGAATGATCTCCCTCGCTCAGCACGACCCCGCTCAGGACGGCTGGCGAGGAGGCCGCACCGCCGCTGGTGACTGCGACGGGGCTGCCCAGCGGGTTCGCTCCGTCGTAGAACTGAACTGATCCAACCGGTACCCCAACGCCGCCCGTCACAGTCACTGTAGCCGTCAGGTTCAAAGGCGTCCCAGACGAAACGGGGTTACTGCTGGTTGTCAGAGAGATCGTGGTATTCGGTACTCCGATACCCACCAGAGGCACCATCTCCGTCGTGACTTGACCGGTTACCGAGTCGGCGCTGGTGACTTGCAGAAAAGCTGTCCGCGCGCCCAAAGACGCAGGCCGGAACGTCGTTCCGATAGAGCATGTGCTTCCGCTGGCGACCGAGTTACCCGAACAAGAACCAGAGACCGTGAAATCGAAGAGACCGTTGTCGACGTTGTTGGCTATTTGGATTTGCAAGATGCTGACCGTGTCGCTCGAAGAGTTGGTCACGGTTGTGAGGACGGGGCTGGAAAGCACCCCCACGGGTTGGGTTTGAAACCACACTGAATTCCCGGAGAAACTTAGCGGCATCGAGTCCGCCGCGGGAACGATGACGGCATCCAATCCGGTGATGGCATTGTTGCTGCCGGCACTCACATTGAAATCCAATGTATCGCACTGGGCCGCTGTTATCAGTGGACTAAAGGTCGTGCCGTTCGATGCTCCAAAGCTCGCGACCGGCGTGGCCCACTGGAGGGTACCTGAGTTATAGATGAGTTGTCCCTGGGTGTTGGTGGGGCCGCTGTAATCCAGACCCGACCACGTCCCGAACTCCAGGTAGGTTCCGGCAAATGGGACCGTCCATCGCAAATCGGCTGCATAGCCGCTACCTACCGGCCCCGGCTGCAACCCCAGTTCACCGGGAGGGAGAAGGGCGCAGCAGAAGGGCGTCAGCGTCGAGGCCTGTTCATTGTGAACGATGTCGGGATCGAGGTTGGACGGATCCAGCGGAGGATTTGGGCTCCAGAAATCGAGGCCGTAAGCAGCCGCCGAACCGGTGACATAGTCCGTCGCCGAAACGTTCGGATTGGAAGTCAATGGATTAAAGACCGCGCCGGAGCTGGTGGTGTATCCGTAGCTCCAAATGCCGCCATTCACCGTCGTCGAGAAATCCGCCGCGGGATTGATGGAGGGGCTCATCCCGTGAATCTGGATCAACGCCCCGCTGTTGAACAAGGTGATCAGGTCGCCCTGCGGGGTAATCGCCAGCCCGTTGCCACTGTCGTCATACGTGCCGGCTCCGGGAAACACAACAACGGACGACCCGTTCGGGGCAATGCGCACCATTTTGCGGGAGTTATAGTACGAGACGTACAGATATCCATAGGCGTCGAAGGCGAGCGCGTCTGGAGAGTAAGGGTCCACACCCACCGGGTCGTTGAAATATATCCCCGTCGGATCGGCCGTCGCAGGGTCAAAAAACACCGAATAATTTCCGGTGAAGCCTGCGACATCGGCTGCTGCCACTTTGAAGATTCTTCCACCGGTGGCAGACTGGCCATTGCCGGCGATGAACAGATTGCCGTTTTGATCGACAGCGAGCCCGAAGGGCGCCGCGGTGCTGTCCGGCGCGGTCCAGACGGTGCCCAGCAGCTGGCCCAAAGAATTGTAGGCGTAGACCGCACCGTCTCCGTAGGAAGCAACGTAAATATTGCTATTCGAAAACGCCAGCCCCGTCGGGTTGTTGACATTCGTAATGAGTTGAGTCCAAGTCCCGACCGGCGCGCGCTGCCAGACGACATTGAGCCCGGTGTGGCCGATATCTGCACCCCCTGTCCCGTCCGCCACATACAGACTGTCTTGATAGAACCCCAAGGCAGTCACTTGTCCAAATGTGGGCGAAGGCAGCGGGGTGGCCGTACTAAGTGGAACGAATATCCCGACGAACGGCGACCCTGAGGTCGGGTAGTTCTCAGCAAAGTAGACGGCACCCGATACGGGGTCGTAGGCTATCCCGGCGCCCAATCCTCCGTACACCTGGACTGCGCTAGCCAATTCGACTTGGGAAAGGCCGGCGCAAGTCGATGATGGCGCTTGCAGATTCCAAGTTTGAGCGAATCCGTGAAGGCCAAGCACCATACTTGCCGTGAACAAGAGTGTTACCTGCATGCAGAGAGAGAGCAAATGGCTGGCTCGGTGTTGAGACATACCTGACCTCCGTAAATTCGCAGTCGGTTGTTTTTTGGGGCGAACGTCCCCACAAGCCGGCCCGGGAGGGGAACTCTGGCCTAAGTCGAATGCCGAACGCAATCGGCCGATGGGAAACAACGTCGCTTACTTAGGTAAAAAACAGATTCACCGCGGATTGGCTCACGGGCACGAACTTTTTCGACAGCGAACCCTCGAGGTCTGTGCTAAGCTGTGGTGAAATTCTCGTTGTAGGAATCCTATAAATTATTGAGCGGATGATAGCTTGCGAGTATTTTGGTCACCGACTTCAGTTGGGGCGGCTCAAATGCAATCATCTCCGATCGGCGATCTGCTGGCAAAGTGGAGCCATGGGGATCAAGATGCATTCCGAGCCTTAGTTCCGCTGCTCTATGACGATCTGCGGCATATCGCTCACCGGCATTTGCGGAAGGCGACCCCCAACCGCATGCTCCAGACCACGGCCTTGGTCCACGAGTTGTATCTGCACCTGGAGAAATATCCGCAGGCCCCGTTTCAAAATCGAGCACACTTCGTGGCTATCTGCGCGATGGTGATGCGACAGATACTCTCCCGGTATGAGCGCGATCGCCGTGCCGCGAGGCGCGGAGGCGGGGAAGAAAATCTGACTCTCGAGGATGCCGGGACTCTCACGCGGATGCGGTCGATCGATCTCATCGCCCTGGATGATGCTCTCGAGGGATTGGCCCGGCTCGATCCGCAACAAAGCCAGATCGTCGAGCTGCGTTTCTTCGGCGGCCTGTCCATAGATGAAACCGCAGACGTATTGGCAGTCTCTCCCGCAACGGTCAAGCGGCATTGGGAGACAGCGCGGATTTGGTTGCGCCGGGAGATGTTTCGCGGCGGTGCGGCATGACTCCGGAGCGCTGGCAAATTGTTCGCGATTTGCTTCACAGTGCAATGCAGCTGGACCTGCGGCAGCGCCAACGGTATCTGGATCAGCTCTGCGTGACCGACCCTTCCTTGCGCGACGACGTTCATTCACTGCTGGCTGTAGAAGTGGAGTTGCGCACCAGCTTCATGGGGTCGCAGGCCGTCGCCGAGGCAATTTTTTGCACCTGGATGAAGCAGACGAAGCAGCTGGCACCGGGAGCGAGACTGGGGCGATACGAGATCGTCGGACTGATCGGCGCGGGTGGGATGGGCGAGGTCTATCGTGCCCGCGACACGCAACTGCCGCGCACGGCCGCTATCAAGGTGCTGCCCGCCGATCTCTCGACGAGCGCCGAACGGCGCCAACGGTTCCAGCGTGAAGCGCGCGCGATCGCGACACTGCAACATCCTCACATCTGCACGGTGTATGACGTGGGCTCGCAGGATGGCAGCGATTTTCTGGTGATGGAGTACCTTGAGGGCGAGACGATGGCGGAGCGTCTGCAAAGAGACAGAGTTCCCTTGGAACTTACCCTCCGCTATGCCTCGGAGGTGACCGATGCCCTTGACGCCGCCCATCGGCGCGGCATCGTGCATTGCGACCTCAAGCCGGCGAACATTTTCATCACTCTACATGGCGAAGCCAAGGTGCTGGACTTCGGATTGGCTAAGGTAGACGAGCCTGAACCTGACACTCATGCTTTGGGCGTCGCGATGGGTACGGCCCACTACATGTCGCCGGAACAAATCCGTGGCGAGAATCTTGATGCCCGAACGGACATATTCTCGCTGGGAGCGGTGCTTTACGAAATGGCCACCGGAACGATGGCGTTTCCCGGGAAAACCAAGGCCATCGTCGATGAGCTGACTCTGGGCGACCCGCGCCCGGCCCCTTCGCAGGTCGTAAGATCTCTTCCGAAACGGCTGGACCGGGTTGTGGCCAGGGCCTTGGAAAAGGATCGCGGCTTGCGATACCAAAGCGCAGCGGAGCTGAGCGCCGATCTCAATCGCCTGAGGAGCGATATCGGTGCTCATAAGTTTGGCGGCACGAACTCAGTCTTGAAATCCGAACCTCAACCGGACGGTAGTTCCCAGATCAGACACTACCGGCTGAAGTGGCTGGCCGGAAGCGCAGTCGCGTTGCTGACTCTTTCCCTTGCCTACTATCTCGCCCCAACCCGCGTAAAAAAAGCGTTCGCGATTTCCGCGCGGCGGGAGGTCTGCCTCAATACCACACCTAGAGTGTTTGTTCCCAACATACCCTTCTTCGGCGGAGAGGCTGCCGGCATCGCGACTGATCCGGCCGGAAACGTGTACGCCGCTGAAAACCCATTTCCTTACCAGGGATCGTCGCCCGCGGTCCTGATGGTCAGCGCGGACGGATCGACCCATCCGTTGCTCGTGCCTCCCGGCGGCTTTGGAGAAGTTACTGCGGTGGCTTTCCATGATGGAAATCTCTATGTCGCGGACGGACTCGGCTACAAGAATATGAACTTTATTCAGGCGACCGCCAAGAATGTAATCTGGCAATTCAATCCCAAGAACAATGTGTGGTCTCAGATTGTCACAGGTGTCAATAACCCGACCGGTCTCGCGTTCTGGAGAGAAAACATTTACGTCTCCTCCTTTGCAGATGGAAAGGTCTACGCTTTCAGTCCGGCTGGCACTTCCCTCGGCACCGTCTGGACGCAGCCGGACAGCAGCGCATCGCCATACGGGCTTGCTTTTGACGCCAAAGGCAATCTTTTCATCGCCGGTAATGGTGCCACTACGAATGGAACCAAGATCTTCGAGGTGGCAGCCGCCGACGTTGCGGGATTTACCCAGAAGGCCTCGGTGTTCCATGACAAGGGTATCCGCAACCCCGTGTCACTTGCATTCGACCGCGGCGGGAATCTCTATGCTTCTTACTACAACTCTGCAAAGATTATTCGGATCGGATCGGATGCGTCGCTTCAATTCCCAAGCCGCACAGGGACGAACGGGATCGCGATCGACAATCAAAATAACTTTTTTACTGTCACTAATAATGGCGACGGGGGAGACCTTCTCAAGTTGGAGGGATCCATTGGATGTCCGGACCAGGCGCATCACTAATCTCCTGTCCCTGAAGTCAGCAGCATCACTGAGCTTGTGATCCTGGGCGAAGTCCGCCGCGACGGACCCAGTCGAAGGATTTGCAGTTCAACATGCAAGAGTGATTTGTGGCAGAAACACTCAGATGGTTTTCACCCGTACCGGGAATTGAGGGATCAGTCGAAGATTTCCGGGACGCGAGCCTTCTCCGGGCCAAGCGCCAATTCAACCCGTCCCCGATGAGCGGGCAGGACTCGCTGTTGAGTGAGGTCTCCGAGGCTCCGCGGCGCCTCGATGGCGATCGTAGCGAACGCCCAGTCATGGAGCAGTTCAAAAGGTAACGTTGATGCCAGTTGGATTCGTTATCCTCGCGCTTGGAGAATAGTGCGATCAGGACCGAAAGTAATGGCTTACCCTGGCAGGCAACTTAGCAAAGATCAGTATAGAGTTGCTGGGTATTTACCTTACTATCTAGCTTCTAACGCAGGCGTGGAATCTTTGCAGGATAACGTCAAGTTACCTTAGTATGACTCCTATCAGGCTATTGCAATGATAATCTCGCACATGTTGGTCTGGGCCATTTATAAGCCCCAACACTTAAATCAATAGAAGTGAACTACGCGGCCATTGAGGATGGAACCGCGCCGGCTTCGAGTAACATTCCACTCCTACAGCATCGCTGACGCAATGCGAGGGGATTCCCTTTTCTTTAATCGCAGTTTGGAGAAGCCGGCTGGCCTCTGCTGTGGCCGGTAAACACGAAGAGGAGACCGTATGAAACGCGCCCTCACGATAGCTATCCGCGTCGCACGCCCGCAGATAACTATAGTACTGGCATGCATGCTAACGCTTGGCCATGCAGAATCCGGGAGACAGGCACCCGCCGGATCGGAACTACAGGCGCCCACCTTCGATGCACCCGCGCAACAGATCCGCAACTCTGTTCAACCGCCGCAGTCAATCATCACCCTGGCCCCCGTGCCGGCTCCCCGGGGCGAAATCCTGGCCCGCCTCCCCGGCGACTCTACGTTTGAACACGCCCCGGCCAATTACCACGTTTTCGCTGCGGCGAAAGTGGGAGAAGATGCCGGTGTTGAATTGCTCACGCTCAACTTTGCCGCCGAGACCAGGCTCACTCGAATCGAGTCGCAAAATAAAGACTTCGTCGTCGAGCCCGGCGGCACCTGCAATGAGGGCGACGTCTACTCCCGCGGCAACAGTTGCACGCTTCTTGTGCGCTTCAACCCGCAGGGCCCGGGCCGCCGGCTGGGCTTTGTCACCATCACCCATTCGGCCGAGCCCACGCCCATGACCGTTGGCCTGACGGCGAACGGCTCGGCGCCGGTGGTGAGTTTCACGCCGTCCCAGATCAGCAGCGTGACCGGGAGCGTCACTTCCGGCACCGGAACCATCAGCGGCGCTACCAGTCTCGCCGTCGATGGCGGAGATATCCTCTACATCGCCGACACCGGAAACAACGCCATGAAGGAGATGGATTCCAGCGGAGTCATCACGAACACGGGTCTCGGTCCAATTGCCACTCCCGTGTCCCTCGCGGTTGACAGCTTTGGAATCATATATACCGCCAACACCAGCAGCAGCACCTATTACTTCAGCACATACTACCCATGGGGAACCCAGACGGCGTATGGATACGCATACCTCGCCGGCACTTGTACGCCATCCGCTCCTTGCGCATTCTCGGCCGTCGGCATGAGTAAGCCCGCCAATGTGAGCATCGATCCTTATGACAACCTCTTCTTTGAAGAGGGAACCAAGGGCGCTGCCGAGATGCCAGTGGCAGGCATTTCAGGCGGCTCCGGCGCGTTCAATCTCTGGTATCTCAGCGATCAGTTTGCTTACTCCAGTGGGTCCGCGGCCTCCTTTGCCGTTGACGCAAATGACAACCTCTATACCAAATACAGCTTCGGCACAACCACCTGCTATCTGATTGAGGAGCCGGTGTACAACGCGGAGTACTCCCCCACGGCCAACCGCGTGGCCGGAGGCGTGAGTTGCGGTTTCTCCGGCGATGGCGGCCAGGCACGCGGCGCCGAGATCAGTTCCACCATCGGCCAGATGGCCTTCGATGCAGCAGGCAACCTCTACTTTGCCGATGCAGGCAATCAGCGCGTTCGCCGCATCGACGCGCTTACCGGCATAATCAGCACCATTGCCGGCAACGGTACGGCAGGTTTTGCCGGCGACGGCTCTGCTGCGACGAGCGCGAACCTCAGCAATCCTTCCGGTGTGGCCGTCGATTCACAGGGACAGGTATACATCCTGAGCAATGCGCCCACGGCCGGGCCGACACAGGCGATCCGCAAGGTGGGCACTACGGGCATCTGGTACTTTGGCTCGCTTCTCAAAGGAACGACCTCTGCCGCGAAGGTGTTCACGGTCGCCAATACAGGTAACGATACCCTCACTCTCTCGGCGAACGCGATCATCTCAGGCACAAATCCTTCCGACTATTTCATCGATCCGGCCACCACCAACTGCGTTCTCACTGCCGGCGCCACCCTTTTGCGAGGCCAAAGTTGTAAAGTCGGGATCATATTCAAACCCACTGCCGGAGGCGCCCGCATAGCCAACCTAGTGCTGCACGACAATACCATCAGCGGTACCAATACGATCCTGCTGAACGGAACCGCTACTTTGCCTGCTCCGGTATTCACCATCACCTCACCTGCAAACGGCTCAACCTTTAAGTCGGGAACAGGCATCACCTTCAGCGTCAGCGTCACCTCGACAACCAGCCCGCAGCCTACGGGCACGGTTCAATTCAAGGTGGACGGCGCGAACTATGGTAGCCCTGTCAGCCTTTCCTCCACGGGAACGGCTTCCACCAGCGTGACCGGTCTGAGCATCGCGACGCACACGTTATCCGCAACATACAGTGGTGACTCGAACTACGCGGCGGCCGGCCCCATCAGCGTATCGAGCATTGTAAGCGCGGTAAAGGTTGGTCCGATCTTGTCCTTTTTCGCTGTTCCCCGCACGGCAAACACCTGCACGGCACCACAGGTTGGAGTGCGGGTCTCAGCCGCGTCCGGTCCGATTCCCACCGGTGAGGTCGATCTGTTCGACGGAACCACCCTAATGGCATCTGGCTCACTCAGCGACGGGGCGGTCGTGTTGAGTACCCACGGGTTAAGTGCTGGGCAGCACCAACTAACCGCCAGCTATCGAGGAGATGCATTCCACTTTGCATCCTCGTTGCCCACCGTCCTTTCAGTCGCTTCTCCGCCTCATCCCTGTACCATCCACGGCTTTCAAGAGGTCGGAGAATTGCCGTTGGACGGAAGGACCCATCCCCGCTGGAACGAGCTAGGTCAATAACCGTTCACGGGCGCTCGCAGATTTCCCAATCCGGATTCAGGCATCAGTACGAACACAATGGACCGGGGTCTACTCTCCTCGAAGTGTTTCAACTGGCTGCGGGCGGTATAGACATACCGCCCGCAGCGTTTTTGGGTGGTCACACCAGAACGGCGCGTTCGGAGCCGTTGATTCTTCTCTCTGCCGTCAGATTCCGGTAACGGATTGGCGGCAGCCCGGGGGAAGTGGGATCGAGGGAGTCCCATTTGGAGTCGTCACAGCCGGGCTCAGCCTAGAGCAGGAAGTGGGTGGGCGAGTTCGCTGATGGTTAAAAGGCCATTCTTCCACAACCCATACTAGGAATCAGGTGGCGGTCGTCCCGACGGTATTGGACGAACTGCGAGTGTCTCCGGGGGCATGAGTTTCGCGGAGTCCTCATTCGGCATCCATTCCCCGACTTGGCTCACGGATGTCTAACGGATGTCTACTCGAAGGGATGGCCCTCGCTTTGGAGCGCCGCTTCGAGCCGTTCCTCAAGAAAGAGGCCCTCATTCCTTCGGAGCGGGTGGAAGAATTCGAGACCATCGCGGCACGACATGGGATCTATTTCGCGCCGCTCTACAACGCCCCGGTGGAACAGGCGCTCGCGCATTCAGGGCAGCAAGTCGGCTCAAATTGAGAGCTGATTGATAAATTCTCGACCGGCCTCACGCAGATCAGCTGACGTCCGTGGAAAACGCGGCCTTATTTCCTTGCGGCCAGTGCCACAGATGTGCTACGTTTCCGAGAATCAAAGCCCTTCGTGCGCTAACCTCCCTGAAATTGCCACGATCATCCATAGTTCCATCAGAACCGAATTGAATGGTTCGGTCTTGACGCGATTTCGAAAGCGTCGCGAGCCTAGGCATAACACTGTTGTTCATGCCACTAGGAATTTCACCGAGCCCGTCTGGCGAGAGTCAACGGCTATGGCTACCAATAAATAGCCCCGCATTCTGAACGTAGAAACACATTTGCGTCCTGGGGTGAAGCAAAAGCGTAGCCTCCTTTGCCTAATGATTGACCATGGGGTACTTGTAGCGTGAGAGTCAAAATAGTTCCTGCATTGCTTTGCTTTTGTCTGTTTCAATTATTGATCCCTCAATCGGCGTCCTGCCAGACCACTACGCCCGATCCGAACGCACAAGCAGACATATTCATGGCAAAGGCGGCGCTTGGAGCCTCAGACTTGTATCTCACGATTGTGAGCGATTCGACTTGTTACTCCTATGGCTACTTTACTTATCCCACGGTAACAACTGAACGATGGTGCCTGATCTTTGCGGGGATGCTGGCTGCAGACCTTCCATCCTACACGGTCCAATACAGGCAATGGAATTATGGCAATGGAGCGGGACCGCCCGGGTCATCTTACGACCCATGGGAAACGATCCAGACCGGCACCGGGACGCACACGCTCTGGATTTCCAACGCCTCATTTCCCGGGGCTACAACCTATGACTTCCTGGCAGGGCGATTTCAATCCGCAATAGCCGCTACCACACCGGATTTAGTCATTGTTTCGATGGGACACAACTTTGCGGTGGACTGCCCCGACTGCTGGCCGAATCTCGAGTTAGATCTTACCGAGAGTATCACCCTTGCGTTTCCCAACGCAGGCATAATTCTGATCAGTCAAAATCCGACAATTGCTCCGTTTGCATACGCGCAAATGACGCCGCAGGTAGTGGCGGTGGTCCAGGGGGTCGCGCAGGATCGGGGATATGAATTTACCAACATCTATCAGGCATTTCTCAACTCCGGGATTCCGCTCGCGCAGTTATTGACGCCGGACGGAGAGCATCCCACCGATCCGTCGACTCAAGTAGGTGCGGAGAGCGGTTCGCAATTGTGGGCCACCACGGTTTCGCAGCTTTTCAATATCAACGCATCGGGGGCCACAAGCCCGCAAGTAGCATCCACGTTCGGGACGGCTCGGACCCAGTTGTTGACCAATGGCACTTTCGAAGACTATCCGGCAGGCGCATCCGCACCGACGGGCTGGACCGGCGCTGGTGGAGTGACAATATCCAAAGACAGTGCGCATTTTGTGAATGAGAACGGCTATTCGGTCAATCTCGCGGCCAACAATGGAACGCCTGGCTATGTCTGGCGCAACCTCAACGTCAGCGAGGTTGCTGGTCAATGCGCCACTCTCAGCGCATATGAGTTCGTTGCAGCAGGATCGCCACCGACATCCGGTCAGTTGCAGCTGAGCGATAACGTTTCGGGAGACATCAATGCCTATTCGATCTCGATGCAATTCGGGGATTGGAGATGGGTTTCTGTAACGCATTGCTTTAGTGCAAATATCAGCGTGGCCCAAATTGTTCTCTGGGCGGACCACGCAGCTACCAATGGTTCGGTTTCGATTGACAAGGCATGCCTGGTCATCGGTTCAGACCCCTATTCTTGCCCGATGGGTTTGACGGTGACGGCGGCGAATGCCACCCGTCCATATGCCGCCATGAACCCTACGTTTAGTGGGACGATTTCTGGAGTAAAGGCGGGAGACGGCATCACCGCTACCTACGCCACGGCGGCCGGTAATCTTAGCCCGCCAGGCAGCTATGCCATCGTTCCCACGCTGGTTGACCCGAACGGACAACTCGGCAATTACACAGTCACGTCGACAAATGGGGTCTTGACTGTGACAGCATCCACCCCCACGATCGCCTGGACTGCACCGGCGGCGGTCGCCTACGGGACCGCGCTGAGCTCGACACAGCTTAACGCAACCGCCACAGTTCCCGGAAGCTTCACATACAGTCCGGCAGCGGGAACGGTATTGCCAGTCGGATCACAGACTCTAAGTGTCACATTCACTCCAACCGATAGCGTCGACTACACCACGGCCACGGCGACGGTGAGCCTGCAGGTCAACCAGTCCGCTCCAGGGATCACCTGGGCTGCACCGGCAGCGATCGCGTACGGGACGGCATTGAGCGCGTCGCAGCTCAACGCAACCTCCACAGTCCCCGGAAGCTTCACATACAGTCCGGCGACGGGAACGGTCCTGCCAGTCGGATCACAGACTCTAAGTGTCACATTCACTCCAACCGATAGCAGCACCTATACCACGGCCACGGCGACGGTGAGCCTGCAGGTCAACCAGGCCGCTCCCGGAATCACCTGGGCCACTCCGTCAGCTATAGTCTATGGCTCCCCCCTCAGTGCATCTCAGTTGAATGCGACGGCATCTGTTCCTGGAACCTACGTCTACAATCCGGCGGCAGGAGCCATTCCCTCATCAGGAGGCAATGTTCTTTCTGTAACTTTCACTCCGACCGATGCAATTGATTACACAACTGCCACTCAGACTGTGCAGTTAGTAGTCAACAAAGCTCAGCTGTCGGTCTCGGCGAACAATCAGTCGATGACCTATGGAGCCGCGGTGCCTGCGCTCACCGGTTCACTGACTGGAGTGGTAAATGGCGACAACATCACAGCGACAATCTCGACCACAGGTTCATCGAGTTCGGCCGTAGGCACTTATCCCATTACCGCCACTCTGATTGACCCCAACTTGAGGCTGTCCAACTACGCCGTAAGCAACACCCCTGGCACGCTTACGATAAGCAAAGCGTCGCAGTCGATCACCTTCCCGGCCATTACCGGCAACCAGTATGCATTGACGCAAGTGACCCTGGCCGCCACCGTCAGTTCCGGGCTGCCGGTCAGCTACATATCGACCACGCCGGCGGTGTGCACGGTCTCGGGCAGCACTGCCTCGCTGCTCATATCCGGAGCCTGCATCCTTCAGGCCTCCCAGGCGGGCAACAGTGCATACATTGCCGCAGCTCCGGTGGGGCGGAGTTTTACGGTTTATGCGGCTGGCCAGACCATCACCTTCCCGGCCATTACCGGCAACCAGTATGCATTGACACAAGTGATCCTGGCCGCCACCGCCAGTTCCGGGCTGCCGGTGAGCTATGTATCGACCACTCCGACGGTGTGCACGGTCTCGGGCAGCACCGCTTCGCTGCTCATTCCCGGAAACTGCATCCTTCAGGCCTCCCAGGCGGGCAACAGCGTATACGCTGCCGCGGCTCCTGTGGGGCGGAGCGTCGCTGTGTATGCGGCCGGCCAGACCATCACCTTCCCGGCCATTACAGGCAACCAGTATGCATTGACACAAGTGACCCTGGCCGCCACCGCCAGTTCCGGGCTGCCGGTGAGCTACGTATCGACGACTCCGACGGTGTGCACGGTCTCGGGAAGCACGGCCTCGCTGCTCATATCCGGAAACTGCATCCTTCAGGCCTCGCAAGCGGGCAACAGCGAATACGCTGCCGCGGCTCCGGTGGGGCGAAGCGTCGCTGTGCATGCGGCTGGCCAGACCATCACCTTCCCGGCGATCACCGGCAACCAGTATGCATTGACACAAGTGACCCTGGCCGCCACCGCCAGTTCGGGGCTGCCGGTGAGCTACGTATCGACCACTCCGACGGTGTGCACGGTCTCGGGAAGCACCGCTTCGCTGCTCATTCCCGGAAACTGCATCCTTCAGGCCTCCCAGGCGGGCAACAGCGTATACGCTGCCGCGGCTCCGGTGGGGCGAAGCGTCGCTGTGTATGCGGCCGGCCAGACCATCACCTTCCCGGCCATTACCGGCAACCAGTATGCATTGACGCAAGTGGCCCTGGCCGCCACCGCCAGTTCCGGGCTGCCGGTGAGCTACATATCGACCACTCCGACGGTGTGCATTGTCTCGGGCAGCACCGCCTCGCTGCTGATTCCCGGAAACTGCATCCTTCAGGCCTCGCAGGCAGGCAACAGCGTCTACGCTGCCGCGGCTCCGGTGGGGCGGAGTTTCACGGTGTATGGGGCCGGCCAGACCATCACCTTCCCGGCGATTACCGGCAACCAGTATGCATTGACGCAAGTGGCCCTGGGGGCCACCGCCAGTTCCGGGCTGCCGGTAAGCTACGTATCGACCACACCGACGGTGTGCACGGTCTCGGGCAGCACCGCCTCGCTGCTCATATCCGGAAACTGCATCCTTCAGGCCTCGCAGGCAGGCAACAGCGTATACGCTGCCGCGGCTCCGGTGGGGCGAAGCGTCGCTGTGCATGCGGCCGGCCAGACCATCACCTTCCCGGCGATTACCGGCACCCAGTATGCATTGACGCAAGTGGCCCTGGGCGCCACCGCCAGTTCCGGGCTACCGGTCAGCTACTTATCGACTACACCGACGGTGTGCACGGTCTCGGGAAGCACGGCCTCGCTGCTCATTCCCGGAGCCTGCATCCTTCAGGCCTCGCAGGCGGGCAACGGCGTATACGCTGCCGCGGCTCCGGTGGGGCGAAGCTTCACGGTGTATGCTAAGTGATTCACAAACACGCGGACGGGCATCGATGATGCAGGCTCCGTTTAGGCTGCTGATGGTCACTTCTCAGTAAGTGAATTGCGGGGAGCGGTCGAGAGTATCAGCGGGACCGGAATTGAAGCGGGGTCCTTGGTAAACTCCCCGGGTACCGGAGAGAGAGAGAGAAGATAGCGGGCAGCCTTAGCAGCCGGATGGGAATGAAGTCCGGGCCATTTTCGCGCCGTGGTTCCGCAAGGGCGCTACGCGGTGAGGCAAGGCGCGGAACAGACTTCGATGGCGGTCCTCTCAGCAGGCTCTTATGGGATGGATCTGCGTAAGGGCAACGCCGTCGAAACAACGGCTCGAAGCCGCGATGACAGGAGTGCTAGCAATCGGCGCGGTCCGCGCGATGGCTTCGCAAGAACCCCATCCAGGACTGTTGCTCATGCGGCTAAACCGAGAGATCTCCGCATCACAAACCGGCGGGTTCATCACCTGCATTTGTGCGCGCGTTGGCCGTGAAGGAGCGATTGCATTCGCTAACGCCGGCCACCCACCGCCCTATCACAATGGCGAGGAAGTCCAACTGCTATCCAACCTGCCGCTGGGGATTACTCGGGAAGTTGAGTACGCCGAAACGATTGTCCAGATTGATCCCCGCGATAAGGTAACGTTCTTGTCGGATGGCGTGGTCGAGGCTCGCAGCGAAGCCGGCGGCATCTTCGGCTTCGACCGAACCCGCGAGATCAGCAGGCAATCAGCACAGGAAATCGCCAAGGCTGCCCAGCAATTCGGCCAAGAGGATGACCTTACCGTATTGACTCTGTCATTCAGTGAGCGATATCTCGTCATTGCCTAGGTGGGTACTGGATTGTTCTGAGTGCGAAGTCGTTGCAACGATTCTCAATTGGCGAACAGGCTTCAGTGCACTCAACCTCTTCAAAGTTGATGCGCATGTTCGGCAAGTTGCCGTAAAACTGGATATCCAGAAATGTGGCTAGATCAGGATCGGTCCTGATAAACGCCCAAGGCAACGCTGACTGCGGTTCCCGCAGAGGCTGTGATCTTCTGCCGAAAAAGCTCGAACTATTTGGACTGAACTTCGATCGGGGCTCCAAGATCGACCAACGGCATAGGTTGGCCGCCTATCTTAATCGTGCGCCCACCCTTGAGATAAGCAGCGATTACAGCAGGTTCAGACCAATCGAGATTCCAACCATCGTCGATTGCGAGGACGGTGTAGGACCCTGGCACAACCCCCTGAAGGCTGAAAGTTCCATCCAGATCGCTTTGATCGCGCCGGAAGAGGTCCCGGTGCAGGTCAGGATTCTTTGGAACCAAGACCACCATCGCACCCGCGACGCCCTTCCCTGCACGATTGACCACACCGTTTACTTGCGCATCGCCAGGGACCAGCGTGATGGAAATGGAAGGTAAGGATCCGGCAACGATTTTGACCCTGCGTCCCTTTACCGAAACACCGTTGACGGTCATCTGATCGACGGCATAGGCCTTGCCGAAATTCCACACCTCTACGTCGTAGACACCGGCTGGAACCTGCTGCAGTTCCACCTCTCCTTTTTCGTCCACTCGCTGCCAGGCAACCATCGCCTTGTGCTCAGGCTGCAAAGCCACCACGCCGCGATGAGTTGACATCGTTTCCCCGGAGATACTTACCGATATCTTCACATTACTCAGGGCCTCGGCGCTGGATAGGTCGAGTTCCTGGCCTTCGCTCTCGACTTCGAGTCCGCTCATCTGGGCCGTGAATCCGTTGCCGTTGATGCGTACGTTATACTTGCCCGCCGGAACACCGGTGATCTCCATCAGTCCCGGCGAAACCATCGTGACGCCTGTAGTCTGGAGATAAGTCATCCCGCCGTCAAAGCTCGATTGCTGAAGCTGAGGAACTCGAAACCCTCCCTCTTCGTTGGTGGGCACACGAAACCGCAATGTCAGTGCGCGCGCGGGGGACAAGTGAATATCCGCCTCCAGCCGCTCGCCGCCGCGAATGGGTATGGGTGTCGCATCCTCCGCCGCGGTTTCATCTCCGTAGTAAGTCAGCTGATAAGTCACGTCCAGCGAGGGATCGACGGAAGCCGGGGGCGAACCAGGGACATCCATTTGCCGGTTGGGATGTACGGCATACCATGGGGTGGCCGATGCTGACAGGAAGTAAGTGCCCGGCAGCAGAGAAGTTATTTCGTAGTCTCCCTGATCGTCAGTCTGCGCGACACGGAACTGCCGCACTTGGCCAAACCCGGAACTGTGGTCGTCAAGGTAGCCTATTACCGTGGCGTTGCGAACCGCCTCTCCGGATTCGTCCAGAACTCTGCCGGCGATGATTCCCGTCGGGGCCAATCGCAGGGTGAGATGCTCCGTGTCGAGGCCGGCGCCAGTGACAATCGCGGTCGAATACTGCCCATGCGAGTCGTAGGCTGCGTTGATATACCCTTTGCGTTCTCCCACCAGCGAATACTTCCCGCCCGCTAATCCATCAAATGAAAACCTGCCGTCTTGCCTGGTGATCGTCGTTTGGACGTTCTTGCGATTCTTGACCTCGACAAGAGCGACAACCGCATGATCCAGCGGATGCCCATCCGATTTGCTGACGATGGTCCCGGAAACGCGATATTCACCGGAAGCGGCCGCTTGCGCGGCTGCGGTCGACTGGCACAACCCGAGCCGGAGCCCCGGAATGAAGCACAATGCCATGACAGCCGGAAACGAGTTCGTCCAGGATGGGCAACGCGGCATGATCTTTACTCAGTGCCGGAGATGATCGGCAACTCCAGCTTTTCTTTCTGGCCGGCGATCAGGCGCACCGTCCTGCCCTTGGCCTCGTAATTTTGCATAGCTTCTGCATCGCGGTAAGGCAGGTTCATCTGCTGCTTCTCGAAGGCCAGAACCAGATATTTGCCAGGCGCAACATTGCCTATGTCGAAATGGCCTTCGTTGTCCGCCCCAACCTGCTGGAACTGTCCTGCCTCGCCCGAGAGAGGAAAGAGATAGATGAAGGCCGGCGGCTTCCATCGTCCGCCATTGCCCGGGTTCGTCACTGTCTTCAACTCCGCGCTGGTGTGAGAAAGCGTGCCTTCAATCTCTGCGAAGTCATCGCGCATTTTGATATCGACCGCGGCATCGGTTCCCGGCAACACCACCAGCGGCTCCTGCAGCAAGTCCATGCCGCCGGCGGTTGCCGAGCTCACGTACCCCCGCGACGCGAAGAGGCGCAGCCGGTAGCGGCCGGGCGGCACATCTGAAATCACCAGCGAAGTGTCATCCTTCCCCCGAGGAGGACGGACGGATCGTTGCCCACGGAACCCCAGGTCATCAAGCGGCTCGACACTGCCCTGCAGGTCCAGTCGCGGCCCGTGGACCTCAAAGCTCCCATATTCGCTACTCCAACGGCCGCCGCCGCTCGATTCCTTCGAAATGAAGGTTTCTGTCACATTCAGGCGAATCGAACTATGCGGTGCAAGCACCATCGGAGAACCCTGGGCCGGTGCCCCCACGACGGCAAGGCTCACCGTTCCGCTTGCCGCGTTGGGTTCACGCGACTCCATCGATACCACATACGCACCGTTGGGTAGAAAGCCTTCGATCCTGTGCCTCTCGGCGCTGTAACCAAGCGAATATCCTGGGCTGTCATGACCCTGGATGGAGACCGTGATCATGCCATTCGCAATGTCGCCTGAGACGGGAATCCTCACGGGATAATAGGGCTGGCGCGCAGGAGAGATATCCGCTTCGAAGGTCTGCCCGGCTTTCAACACGATCGGCGCGGCCACTTCGAAGTCGGGGGCAGCAGGAAAGTAAATCGGCGGAAATCCGTAGAGTTGACCTCCGCGCAGCATCGTGGTCGGATCGGTATCCATCAACTCGTGAGTCACCAGTTTGTACTCGCCGGGCTGAAGTTCCGCGAACCGGAACTCTCCATTCGAATTTGCCTGCACCGTGCGGCCCGGTATCCATCGGAACACCCCATCCTGCACTTGGCGGGAAAACAGCTGTACGGTGATTCCGGTGGCCGCGTCGGAAGACGGCAGCAAGACTCGTCCTTTGATGTGGCCCTCGGGGGTCAAAGCGATCGTGGGCTCGCGGTCCGCGGAAATCTCAACGCCCTGTTCCTCATTGGGATCGGCCACGAAACCAGGCTTGCGAGCCATGACACAACAGAATGCGAAATCCCCCTGCGCTTGGGTTTGAATCCCGGGAGAATTTCCAAGCTCGGCAGGCGCCGCCTTGGGAATTGGATACTCGAAGTGTCCCTCGCTATCGGTGAGTCGCGCGAATCGATTGTCAGCACTGTAAACCAGCGCGCGGCCAATAGGCTCGCGCGTGATTCGGTTGATCACGGTGCCGCGAATCGTGGTCGGACGTTCGAGGGATTCCCGGTCCTGGGCAAACGCACCTGGCGCAACGAACTGGCTCAATAGCAAGAGGAAGGCCAGACCACCGGCGTAATGGTTCAACCGGGACACCGCGGCGAGCTCAAGGCTTCGGTCGAGTGGATCCCCATAAACGGCGTGCCAGATCATCAAGGGCGGTCGGTCGTGCATTTTCGAGGAGCGCACTGGTCGAACTTTATCCATGCAGTTTGATTTGACTTCCAATCCCCTCCGCCGTCAACCAATATCCTTGCGTGCTGTGCGGAGCGGTCAGAAAGCTCCTCGCTTACCGATGCGAAGTGATTGCCGGGCCGGTTCCGGGTTTGACTCACCCAGACTGTCGCGGCAGGGGCGATCTTCGTGATCACCCCCGCACAAAGCCGTACGAACGCGTTTACGCATACAGCTTTCCACGAAGGATGAATGGAGTAGAGTTCGATCGCAGCCGGGTCACAGGCTTTGTAAATAACACTATCAAAGTGCCGGCAATTTTCTTAAGCTTATTCCAGCTTTGCGAGTGGACGGTAGCGGCAGACAGCTGCGGATCGACTTAAAGCGGTGGGTGAAGATGAAGGCTACTCATATTCTGTGCAGGGTTTTCGTTGTCTGCGTGTCTCTGATTTGCGTGCAGAGCGCCATCAGTCAGGTTCATGTTCTGGCCGACCAGGTCGGGTATGAATCCACGGCGCCGAAGCAGGCGATTGTTGCCGGAAACGCGCAGGAACGCGTGGGGAAATTCGAGTTGGTCGACGCGGATACCGCCAAAACGGTGTATGCCGGCGATCTGAAGCCAGCAGGACAGGTGTTTGACTGGAAGGGCGGCACCTTCTGGATCGCCGATTTTTCGGGCTGGCGGCAGCCCGGGCATTACGCCATTCATGTGCAGACGGAATCGGGCACGGCGCAATCGTGCCCGTTCGAGATCCAGGACGACATTCTGGAGCGCGATACGCTTTCCAATGTCATCTTCTATTTCAAGGGGCAGCGATCGAGCGGGAGCTTCGATCAGGCGGATCGGCATCTCGCAATGCCCGGTTCACAAGGCGCTGTCGTTGATGTTCACGGCGGCTGGTACGACGCGACGGGCGATTACGGCATTCATCTGTCCCATCAGAATCCGACATCTTATTTCAATCCGCAACAGGCGCCGCTGGTGGTTTGGAGCCTGCTGTCGAGCTACAACCTGCTCAAAAGCCGGAACAACGACAACTTCAGCGAATACGAGCGACGGTTGCTGGATGAGGGTTTGTTCGGTGCGGATTTTCTAGTACGGATGAAGCGGCCGGATGGCTCATTCTTCGAGTCGATCACCGCGCCCGGACGGGAAAAGCTCGCCAAGGATCGCGAGATCGGGAACCCCAATTGGCGAACACGCATCAAGACCAGCACATCAGAGTCCACCGAGTCGATTGGCCAGGCGGAAGGGCCCCATGCGTATGAGGCCAGCTTGCGCGCGGGCGGCGGAATGGCGATTGCGGCGCTGGCATTGGCCAGCACGATGCCGGAAGAGGGCGAGTTCCCGCGCGCACGCTATCTGATGGTGGCCGAAGGGGTGTTTCAGTTTCTCGACCGGCACAATCGCGAAGTGGTGAACGACGGAGTCGAAAACATCCTCGACGATTATTGCGCGCTGATGGCCGCAACGGAACTGTACAAAGCCAGCCACGAGGAGGCCTACCGCACTGCGGCCACGCAGCGCGCCGAGAGCCTGATGGCACGCCTGACCACCTCCGGCAAGTGGCGTGATTACTGGCGCGCCGATCTGGGAACGCGTCCATTCTTCCATCCATCGGACGCGGGCCTTCCCGTTGTAAGCCTGCTGGACTACGCGGCGATCGCCTCACCGGAAGAGCGGCAGAAGGCGCTGCAGACGGTGGAGCGCTCGCTTCGCTTTGAATTGGCGGTGACGGCGGAAGTCAACAATCCGTTTGGCTACGCACGTCAACTGGTGCGCACCAAAGACGGAAAGCTGCGTACGGCGTTCTTCTTCCCTCACGACACGGAGGCCGCGCCGTGGTGGCAGGGGGAGAATGCACGGCTAGGCTCTCTGGCTGCTGCGGCGCGCCTGGCCGTGCCGTCTTTTCCTGACAAGCCGGAGTTCCAGGCAGAACTGCGCACCTATGCGTGGAACCAGTTACATTGGATTCTGGGCCGCAACCCGTTCGACACCAGCATGCTGATGGGCAGCGGACACAACAATGCCGCGTATATGTTCTTTCAGTCGTATAAGTACACGAGCGCTCCGGGCGCCGTCCTGAACGGAATCACTTCGGCTCTGGATGACGAAGACGGTATCGCGTTCAACCAGGGCTTCGCGGTCACCGGCAAGGATGAAGACTGGCGATGGACCGAAGAGTGGCTTCCCCATGCGGCGTGGTATCTGTACGCAATAAGCTTGCCGCATTAGAGCGTTTTCGCGGTGCGGCGCGGGATTTTCACTTGCGTCAGGGCAGGACTTCCATAGTTCGCGGTAAATACCTGTCCTGTCTGCTCATCCACGGTCACGGCATACGGGTTCTCACCGGCGGCGAACGTTCCGATTATACGGTTGGTGTTACCGTCGATAGCCGTGACGCTGTTGCCGTGTACATTCGCGACATAGACCACGTTCCGCTCCGGATCCAGAGCCACTGCTTGTGGATGCTCCCCAACTGGAAGCGTGGCAATGGCCCGCTGGGTACGAAAGTCGATGACGCTCAGCGTCTGGTCGCCGTAATTGACGACATAGATCCTTGGGGGCTGCGGATTCACAGCCAGGGCGCAGGGGATCTGCCCCACCGTGAACGTGTGTACGGCCAGCGTCTTTTCGTTCAATGAGACGATCTCCGCAGTTCCGGTATGCCCCAAATAGAGCATGCCGGAGCCTTTGTCAAAGACCATGCCCCAGATATGCGGCCCCACCTTGACCTTGCGCACCGCGCCCGTCGCGCCGTCCACGATGCGGATCTCCGGATCCTCGTACGTTGTCAGGAAGATGGTGTTGGTACTGGAGTCGATCGCAACTCCATCGGCGCCGCCCACATTCAGCGGATGCGCCGTATCCGTCCGAACATCAATCACTGTGACGGCATTGCTGTAGGTGTTGGTCACATAGACGGTGGCGGTGGCCTCGTTCACGGCGATCGCGTACGGATGGGCTTCGCCCGGGATGGTCGCCACCACCGCGTCAGCGGCGCCGTCGATCACGCTGATGTTGCCGCTTCCTGTGTTCGCGACATAGATCTTGTTGGCCGCCCGGTCGATGGCGAGCGAGATCGGGTTGGCGCCCACCTTCACGGTTCGGGTCGTTCCCGAGATGCAGTTCATCACCACAACGCCGCCATTCGGTTCGTCCACGGCATAGACTTTGTGAGTCGAAGGATTTACTCCGACACCCATGCTGGTGATTAGCCGGCCGCGCGGGGCGCTCGTCCCGGCCTGCGCCAGGCAAACGGCCCCGGCGACGACCAGGCAGCAGAGCGCGGCGGCCACGGAAAAGGCGCCCAACTTCAAGGAAACCGCAGGAGCAGGAAATTCGTGGGGTTGCATGTTGGGAGTAGCCTCATGAAGGTTACTATATTATCAAACATTATAAAGTGCGGCATCGAATTGGCCGCCGGACGCGAGGGGTCTCGGAGATGCGGTGCATGCGTGCTCTCGGTTTTCTGGCGCTGTTGGCGCTGCTCGGCTCCACCGGGTTCGGGCAGAAGCCGGCGTTCCGCGCCATCGCGTTCTACTCGACCCATGTGGAACAGGACCACGTCGACTTCGCCCTTCAGGCGATTCCGTTCTTCGAGGCGATGGCGAAACGCGATGGCTTCGAGTTCAAGGCCACTTCCGACTGGAATGAAATGAATCCCGCCGCGCTCAAGCAGTACCAGGTGGTGCTATGGCTGGACGATGCGCCTTCGACCGCCGCCCAGCGCACGGCCTTTGAAGAGTACATGGAACACGGAGGTGGATGGTTCGGCTTCCATATCGCAGGCTGGATGGACGGCCGCCAGACGTGGCCGTGGTTTGCTGATTTTCTGGGCACCCTGTTCTATGGCAACAGCTGGCCGCCGCTGCCGGCCACGCTCACCGTGGACGATCCGCAGCACCCTGCAGTGAAGGGTGTCCCCGCTAGTTTCATATCACCTGCCAATGAGTGGTACAGCTGGGATCCCGACCCGAGGCAAACGCCGGGGGTGAAGGTGCTGATGACGCTTGCCCCGTCAAACTACCCCATCGGATTCAAGGACACGCTGGAAAGCGCCGACATTCCGGTCACGTGGACCAATACGAAGTACCGCATGCTCTACACGAACATGGGACACGGCAACAAGATTTTTGCCAATCCGCAACAGAACCTTTTTTTTGAAAGCGCTTTTCTCTGGCTGGGCAGGCAGTCGGGCGCGGCATCCGCCCAGGAAAGGGCGCCGCGTTTCCGCGTGGTTGCGCTGGCGGAGGCTGGTGGAATTCACAAGCCCTTTGTGGATGCGGCGACGGATTGGTTGAATGCCCTGGCCAAACAAGACGACTTCGCGCTGGACTACATCCAGAATACCGACAAGATTGACGATGCATTTCTCTCCCACTACCAGTTATTCATTCAGTTGAACTATCCGCCCTACAACTGGACGCCCACCGCGCAGGCCGCCTTTGTGCGCTATATCGAGGAGGGTCGCGGTGGATGGATTGGATTTCATCATGCCACGCTGCTCGGCGAATTCGACGGATTCAAGATGTGGCCGTGGTTCTCTGACTTCATGGGCGGCATACGTTTCACAGGCTACATTCCGGGGTTTGCAGACGGGGTGGTGAAGGTGGAAGATCCTTCGCATCCGGCAATGAAGGGGGTCGCCACGCCCTTCCTGGTGCAGAAGGAAGAGTGGTACACATGGAGCGAGTCCCCGCGCGCCAACGTGCACGTGCTGGCCAGCGTGAATGAGAACACTTACTCCCCGGACACCAAGACGAAGATGGGCGACCATCCCGTGATCTGGTCGAATGAGCGCTACCAGGCCCGGAACATTTACATCTTCATGGGCCACCACCCGGAGCTCTTTCAGAATCCGGCCTTCACAACTGTTTTCAAGAATTCCATTTTCTGGGCCGCTCACCAGGTGCAGAACCCGTAGTGAAATTCAGACCGAGGACCCCGGTGTGGGGTTAGTTCGACGACCAATACTGGCTGAAGCCGATGTATTCGGCGGGGACAGCCGCCAGGATCTTGCGATGCAATTCCAGCAGATCGACCGAGCCCAGGCTGCTGTAGAGAACTTTGCCATCGGCGCCAATAAGAACGGTGTAAGGGACAGCCGACTGCCATGCCGGGTCGAACGCTGCTTGCAGCACCGCGGTGTCGTCCGAGGCGAAGACCAGGTTGCGGCTGGTCGCATGCTTTTTCTCGAGGAAGCGCAACACACCGTCTTTCTCTTCGGGCATGTTGGCGGAGACGGTCACCAATTCAAAATCCCGATCGCTGTACATGCGAAAGGTATCCTGCAAGTCGGCGAACTCTGCCACGCACGACCCGCACCAGGTAGCCCAAAAGCTCACCAGGGTGACATGCCCGGTGGCGTTGGCCCGTAGCTTCTTCAGCCCCTCCGCGTCCACAGGTTCAAGACTGACGGGCTGTGCCTCGAGCTTTTGCTCGTAGGCAACCCGAAGCGCCTCTTTTTCCTGCCATTTCGTCGAGCACCCAAATGCCCCTGTGTGGGTAACGGGCACCGGTTTGCCTGCCAGCAACGCCTCGATTGCATCCTGTGCCTCGTGGGTTTTCACCTGCTGGATGCGATAGTTGTCGTCGATGCGGCCCTCGTAGCGAAGCCGGCGATCCTTGTCGAAGATGAAGATGTGGGGAGTCGCCTGCGGTCCATAAGCGCGCGTAACGGCTTGCGTTTCTCCGCCGTAGAGGTAGTGATAGTGAAGATGCTTGTACGCGAAGCGGATCTTCATCTCTGGAAGCGTGTCGCTGATGTCGGAGCAGTCCAGTTCATTGATGGTGAGTGCCTTGGGATCGTTGCCCTGGATGGCCACGACGGCCAGGCCGCGCTTGCCGTACTCTTCATAGAGCCGCTCGATGCGCTGTTCGTACATCTGCGCAATGGGGCAATGGTTGCAGGTGAACACCACCGCCAGCACCGGGCTGGCTGCATAGTCGCTCAGCTTGTGCACCTTGCCGTCCACTCCCGGAAGGGCAAAGTCCGGCGCCGGAGAGCCGAGTGCCAGGATGGGGTGGTCTGTCTGGCAGGAGGCGCCCGCCGCCATGCTCATCGTCAGAATGATGATTGACAGGGCGCGCATGGAATATGCCTCCTTCAGACTCCGCGACCGCAGATTGGGCCCGCGGCATCTTTATAACTTTGTATAACAAAGACCCGGTGCTGCCAAGCAGGAAATGTGGCCCCTTCGCAAACTGTCTCAGGCTGAGGGATGCGGGATCAGGATGGCGGGCAAAGCCTCGAGCGCCAGCGCGATCGATCCCCACAGCGCGGAACGGTCGCCCATTGCGCTGGGTTTGATCTTGGTGACGGCGAATTCATTGCCCTCGAGCTGCTCACGCACGAAGTCGATCATCACCGGGTGGCTGCCGATTTCGCCGCCAAGCAGGATCAGCTGGGGATTCAGAATCAAGGAAAGGTTGATTACGATGTCGGCTGCAATCTCGGCGCGCTGACGAATCAGTTTGGCTGCGTAACTGTCTCCCGCCCGCGCCAGGTTCAAGATAGCGGTGGCGTCGGCCGGCTGTGGTGAGTGCTTTGCGCCATGCGACGCTTTGACGGAAGTTTCACGCCAGCTCTTGAGAATCCCCGAACTGGTCAGCACCGATTCCAATTCGCCAAACTCGTGAATGGCGGGAGCGCGCCGGGAGATCGACGGCAGCCGCAGGTAGCCAATCTCTCCCGCCGACCAGTGGGCGCCATGGTGAATCTTGCCTCCCAGACAGATTCCTGCGCCCACGTTCGCGCCCAGATGAATCAGCACGAAGTCCCTCTCCGAACGCGCCGCACCCCGGAATTGCTCGCCCAGAGCCGCAAGGTTCATGTCGTTTTCAACCAGGACCGGGCAACTCACAGCCTTGCTCAGCATGGAACGCAGCGGCACAGAACGCCAGCCTTGCATGGTGCTGATCGACAGCACGCTTCCTTCGTCCACATTCACGATCGCCGGCACGCCGACCACCGCGGTCAGCAGTTGCTCCGCGGACTTTCGCTGTTTCTTCAGCAGCGCCTTCACTTCCTCGCCAATGTAGGCGCAGATGGCGTCAGGGGAGGTGCGGCGCTTTGCAAGCGCGACCGTGCGCACAGCGAGTTCGCTGCCGTTCAGATCTGTGAGCAGGAAGGAGATAGCGGCAGCGGTGATTTCCACTCCCAGCAGGCACCCGCGCTCGGCTTTGAAACGGATCAGGTCGGGGGGGCGCCCGCCGCTGGATTCGCCTTCTCCCAATGGCTCGACCAGGTTCGCTGCCAGAAGGTCTTTCACCACATTGGTAACGGTGGGCGCACTGAGGCTGGAAGCACGCACCAGGTCCGCCCGCGAACAGGTGCCGCTTTCGCGCAGCAGCTTCAGGATGCCGTGGGCATTGGCGAAGCGCAAAACAGACGGCCGGCCGATTGGGATGGTTTTCCTTTTCACTTCTTCACAGGACGATGAAGGAATCTTACGGCTACTATATGACAGCCTATCCTGTACCGTCACTGGTTCGGGCAGGCCTTGGGATGACTTTCTTAACCATCCTTGCTTTTCGTGAAGTTGTGTGAGAATACTTAAGGACCATTAGGAAGTGCGGGCCGGAAAATGGTGCAAGAATTTCTGCTCGGCAGAAGCAAATGAAATGCGCGAGGCTGGGAGATGCCAATGACCGTTCTCTTCCACTAAGGGAGGCAAATTATCCAGTATGGGATCGCTCTGGACTGCCGCGACACGCAAGGCGGGCGCCCCAGTGAGGAATACCCTTGCAAGGCTTTCTTCAAGGTCTCGAAATATGATGTGAAGGTGATCCCCACTGATGTGGACAATCTTGCCTGGTCCCCATTCTGGTTTAGTGGTCATTTCCGCAATCATGCCTTCCGGATAGATAGGTGCCGGTGTTCTCATGATGCAGCCAGTACAAGGTCCGCATCCTGCGCAAATTTCAGCGCTTCCAGAGCTGCACCACGAGCGCCCGCGGTGTCACCGTTTGGCATCACGTGAATCGGTATGTCGGCCTGCTCTTCTCTCTGAACCCCCATCCCGATGCGAATCTCATCCAGGAACCAGCTTTGGAACTCGGGGCTCACCTCAAGCGCGCCACCGCCCACGATCAAGGCGTCGGGATCAAAGGTGTTGACCATCTGATCGAAAAACAGTCCCAGCGCCCGCGCCTGGACGCGGAAGATGTCCCTGCACATCGGATCCCCGTTCTCCGCCATCCCGCGCACGCGATATGCAGCCTTGTGGGGGTCTTCGATTTTGCCCAGTTCGTGATCCGGGTATTCCTTTAGGAAATGCGGCAGCAGATATCTCCGAATCGAAGTGAGAGAACACAGCGATTCCAGGTCTCCCATGCGACCGCAGTTGCACTCCGGCTTCAGTCCTTCGATGCCGGGAATGATGTGAAACGGAATGAGGACGTGGCCAAGTTCCCCGCCGAACCCTTTCCGACCCTTTATGACAGAGCCATCCATGATGATTCCGCCGCCAAGACCAGTGCCGACGATGCAAGAAATCGAGGTGGTCCCCTTGCTGGTGCCGAAGAGTGCAAAATGGCCCCAGACGGCCGCGGCGTTGGCGTCGTTCAGGTACACCACAGGTTTACGCAAGACCTGGGAGAGATTGCCGCACATATCGAAACTTGCCCAATCGGAGTGGACAAAATTCGTAGAGCCTTTCGCGCTGAGCACTCCCGTCGCACTCGCCGGGCCCGGTGTGTCGAGGCCGACAACAGCCACATCCGCAAGGGAAACCCCCGCCTGCTGCACCGCAATTTCTAAGCCGTTCGCAATCTGCTGAAGGCAAATTGCCGGCCCCTCGGTTGAGCGGGCAGGGTGCTCACACATGCCATCTATGAGAAACTCTTCCCGATCGTTCAGCAACGTATAATTAACGGCTGTTCCACCCAGATCCACACCGGCGACAAGCATCCTTTTACCCCACTTTGATTGTGTCCCAACTCATTGTATCGATTCCGAGCCCCCCACCTGTTCGTCGCCTGACAGGCAATGCCGCGGTATCGAGGACCCCAGAGCTTGGGCTGAGACCAGTAGACCGGTAGCACAGAATGAGTGGCAACCGCAACGACTCTGAAAGGAGATAATGTGGGGTAGCCTATGTCATCGAACGAAACCAGTGCACCTCGCCAACACGCGCCCACCGGACCGGCACTGCCGCAACTGCCCGAACCCAGCCACGCTGAGCGTACCCGCACACTGCTCTCACTGACTTCGGTTGCGACGCTGTCCACAATCTCAAGAAAGCATTCGGGTTTTCCATTCGGCTCTCTGATGCCGTTCGCTCTTGATGCTTCCGGACGCCCCATCTTCCTGATCAGCAGTATGGCCATGCATACCCAGAATCTGAAGGCCGATCCGCGATGCAGCCTCTTTGTGGGGCAACCGGGTGCCGATGGCGATCCGCTTGGCGCGGCACGGGCGACACTTGTCGGCCATGCCGAACCAGTGCGAGAACATGAGGTAAGTTCTGTTCGAGAGAAGTATCTCGCCCGTCATGAGAATAGCCGCTATTGGGTGGACTTTCCCGACTTCAGCTTCTTTCGGCTTCAGCCAATCGATATCTATTATGTTGGCGGCTTCGGTGTAATGGGATGGGTCGAGGCACAAGAATACGAGAATGCTGCCCCTGACCCGCTGGCTGACGTTGCCGCCGGCATCCTCGCACACATGAACGCTGACCACGTCGATTCCATGATCGTCCTGGCGCGGTCACACGCGCAGCTTGATGCGTCTGAAGCCACAATGACTTCAATCGACCGTCTTGGTTTCTACCTTCGAATGAAGACCAATGAGGGAATGAAAGGCACCCGTATCAACTTCCCGCGTGAGGTAACTACCGCGCAGGGAGCAAGAGAGGTGCTTGTGAGGATGGTCCGTGAGGCTCGGTAGGGATTGCTTCTTCAAACCCTGGATCACAGCTACTTCCGGGGTTCCACCACCCGACCGGACCGACGGCAAACGTACCTGAGTATTTAGTCACGGAGATTCGTAATTATCCGCGAACGTGGCACTACTCGCTTGCCACTTGATGGAGTGATGTCTCCGAGTACACCTCAAAATGCCGGACATGGACCTCCAATTCAATCAGGTAGTCAGGGTCGAAGTCATAGTACTTAGCCGCATTGTAGTTGTCCCCAGCGAACCGTTTGATGGCGTCCGTGTCTTCCCAGAACGTCAGCATCTCGAAATGGGTTACATCTGCTTCCGTGCGCCGTAAACACCATGCGCCACGATTTCCGCGCGTCGACAGGTACTCGGGAAGTGCAATTCTCCGCATGAGTTCCAGGTAGTCATCACCCTTTGAAACGGGAACCATGCCGTGCCATATTCGAGCAATCATCCGATCGATCCTCTCCTCACCATCATCGTAAGGGTATCCGCTCCCGACGCTTCGGCCCGATGCCATCGACAGATTCCAGTTCGGCGGGGTTGTTTCCGATGCCATCCAGTACCGTCGCTCGCGGTCGGCGAAGTCGCCTTCAAAACTTGCGCCATGAACTGAAGACCATGCTCTTTTTCGCGAACCCACCAGCCATTGGCGGTGAGCCACTCACCGGCAATCGCCGATGGCACCGATCCGAGTACCGTAACGAGGTCTCTCTGACCCCGCACTCTCACGCGCAGCGCAGCGAACCCGCTCTCCCTCGTTGAAGAACGTTACGCGTTCCACGAGCCCAGAGATCTCTTCTGAGGGAGTACGAGGTTGGGAAGTGGAATCGTTCATCCTGTGTGAAGTCTATGCGGTGAGCCCCATGAGCGAGTCGGTCGTGGAGGACTTCGAGGTGCAGATCTAGTCTAAGTCGAGATTTGTCCCACAGACCGTGTACCCGTAGAATTCAAGTCTGAGCAAGGTGAGGTACGCGATGGCGAATAGATACGGCGAGGCAGCGCTCCTGGCCGCCCGTAAGGTGTCCTCCGCTGACATCAACCCTATACGTCGCTGGGAGAATGCAATGGCGACGGTATACCCCACCAGCCCCGCTGCACGGAAGAAGGGCAGTCCGCGTGGAGCATTTCTGGGACTTTGCGAAGCGGGATTGGTGAAGGGCATTCCTGCCGGTCATTACTCGGCATCGGCCGCCAACAAGGTTTACGCGGTCCGCGCTGCAGAGTTGCTGATCGAGGGAAAGCAGACCTGGTCCACAAGTTCCTTATGGCGAGCGGTTGAGAATGATCCTGCAAAGCTTCACAACGGTCAGATGGACATCTTGCTGGCATTGTGGAAGAACGACCTAATCGTCGGCAAGACATGACGGGACGACCCAGCGTAATGGCAAATGTTGATGCGATCGTCGCGCTCAGGCCGGGAAGCGCCGATGCCGAGATCATCGTGGTGACAAACTGGGTTGACGAGTTGAAGGCAAAGATGGGAAAGAAGTGAAGAAGAGCTACGCTTTATGAGACTCGACCCACCGACGCCCCGCTGCTGCTCCGCGACATGGGGAGCGACGGTACTTACACCCTCACTCTCGACCAGTAATAGTGGGCTTAGCTACTTACTCGAACAGTGGATTGAAGCTATGGTTGGCAACAGGTCCTTTGTTTCAGATTCGGCGACAGCGAGGTCCGCGAGCAGGAGTTCTCGCTGGTGAGAGCGGGCCAGGTGTTGACGGTCAGCTACGAGTGTCACTATCTTGTCGGAACGACGTGCAGGGAGAGTTCGATGCCCCCAGATCAGCCGATTTCATCATCAGCCATGGAACGCCTGGTAACTCAGGAGATTGGCGCCAAACTCACTGGAATACTGAAGGAAAACACTCCAGGCCGCATCCGCGGCTTACTCACTGCCAAGGGCCGTAATCACGAATGAGGGGATCTCACTTGGATTGGACTCCCCTAATTTGCACTTGGATCACGCGTTTCTGGCATTCCTTCAAAATGACAAATCCGGAATGCAGAAGGAGTGGGCTTGGGCATCGGAGAATCCTGTCGTGGGCCGTTTCGTTCTTTATCGCGAATCGAGATCCGAGGGTTTTTATGGGCACTCCGGTGACTCCAGGGTCGTAGACCGAATGGCAGTCACTCGCCCGGACGAACGGTACATTGTCATGTCCTGGCTACGGTCCCTGCGATCTCTTGCAGATCGTCAACGAGCGGTAAATCGCCAATGCGCAACTGACTAGCTGCTGGGATGCTCTCCCGTTGGATGCGCGAGCAGGGCTGGAGTCGACAATTGAGCAAGGGCTGGTCGGCCGACATGGGGTCCCGAGTGGTCTCTGTTGGCTTTCCAACAGCCATTCGGGTGACATTTGTCATCCGTGGTCAGTGACAAATCTCACTTGGAGTCTTGTTCTCCAACTGTCAAGATGGGAGATTAGGATCCTCCGGGAAAGAGGGTGGGCCGAACGGCCGGAAAGAGCTGCGGCTTTACAATTTCAAACATCAAAGGCACTTCCAATTCATCCCACTGGGATGACGGAGAACATCATTGTGGAAGGTAAGAAGTACGACCGCTGATTGCAGGTGCCTGGAAATGAATGCTGTAGTAACCTGCGGATTTGCCAATTTCAAACGGGCGGAGCGGTAGTGTGAGTGAACAGGTAGCGGCGCACGATCGAAAAATGATTGAGGGACCAGAGTCTCCTCCGCCGCAAGATGTCCAATCCGGCAGGGCCTCCGATCAGAACAGTGTCCGCGACGCATGGACTCTGCCGAGGAGCATTTCCGGCCACGACCGAAGATGGCTCGATTTTGTCTGGCTGGCCTACTCTGCCTTCTTTTGGATTGGTCCTGTTCTGCGTCATCAACGGGGCTACTGGATCGTCTTCGGTTGCGTCTACACCCTATTTCTTGGCCTGTATTCCGCTCTGGTCCTCGGGCGAACCCTGCGGGTGCGCCGGGGTGCGCTGATCGGGTTGGCAGTCCTGGGTTACCTCCATACGCCTTACAACGAGGGATTCGTCGGGATTCATGTTTACGTTGCCGCTTTTCTTCCGTTTGTAGTTGCGAAGACCCGGACCGTGGTTCTGCTTCTGTTGGCCGTCTGCACGAGCATGGTGGCAGAGGGCTATTTTATGCACCTCAACACCTGGGGTTGGGGCATTTGCACGTTTCTGGCGCTGGTCACGGGCGGGACAAACATCCTCCAGGCACAGCGAAGACGCGCGGCGCAGGAACTCGGCCTGGCGCACGAGGAAATTGCGCGTTTGGCCAAGTTGGCAGAACGAGAGCGAATAGCGCGCGATCTCCACGATGTGCTTGGACACACCCTTTCGGTCGTCGTCCTGAAATCCGAACTCGCTGGCAGGCTGTTCGAACAGAACGCCGCGCGAGCAAGGCAAGAGATTGGCGAAGTAGAGCAGATTGCGCGTGCGGCCTTGGGCGACGTCCGGCAAGCGATTCGCGGGTACCGCACCGAGGGGCTGGTCGCCGAGATGGAGCGCGCTCGCACAGCTCTCATTGCCGCCGAAGTAAGCCTCGAATCCGCACCGACTATTCCCCAACTGCCGCCTGCAGAAGAATCGGTTATGTCTCTTCTAGTGCGCGAGGCAGTGACCAACATTATCCGTCACGCCTGTGCGTCGCGCTGCAAGATCGAATTTCAGCAAAACAACGAGAAAACGATTCTGGCCATTGAAGATAATGGGCGCGGGGGCATCTTGCAGGAAGGCAACGGCCTGCGCGGAATGCGAGAACGTGTTGCTTCGCTTGGAGGCCAGTTCCAGGTTGATTCCAGCCATGGAACGCGCCTTCTGATTGAAATTCCACGGAAAGAATTGAAACGGGAATCATGAAGAGGATTCAAGTCGTTCTGGCTGAAGATCAGGCGATGGTCCGGGGCGCGCTGGCGGCCCTGCTCGAGACCGAGCCGGACATCGCCGTGTGTGCGAGCGCCGCCAACGGACGGGAAGCCCTTGCAGCTCTTGCCAAACACAAGCCGGACGTCCTGGTGACAGACATTGAGATGCCGGAAATGTCGGGACTAACTCTCGCCGGCGAGGTCCAATCCCGGTTTCCACAGACCAAAGTCGTTATTCTCACCACTTTTGCGCGTCCGGGGTATCTGCGTCGAGCTCTGGACGCTGGGGCAAAGGGTTACCTTCTCAAAGACCGTCCAGCTGCGGAGTTGGCGGACGCCGTGCGCCGAGTCTTTCGTGGCCTCAAAGTGGTGGATCCGGAATTGTCCGCGGAAGCCTGGGATGCGGGTCCAGATCCGCTGAGTGAGCGCGAGCGCCAAATCCTGTGGCGCGCCGGCGAAGGAACCACCAGCAGCGACATCGCGGCAGAACTTCATCTGTCAGAAGGCACGGTACGAAACTATCTTTCGGAGGCGATCAGCAAGCTGGGAGCCGTCAACCGTGTTGAAGCAGCCCGGCTGGCGCGTGCCAAGGGCTGGCTGTGAACCGAAGTTAGACGCCCCTCCGCAGCCTGTGATTTCAGGTCTTCGCATTCTCGAGCAGGTCTGAACCGCGACATCGTTCCTCGCGCAGTTCAGCTCTCGACGAACAATCCCTGCGACATGACATTTGTCATGGACGATTCCTGACATTCCACACTCGAAACTGCAGCCACCTTCTCCGAAACTTGGAAGTGGGTGCGGAGGAGAATGTGAGCCAGCTGCCATCCATCTCTCGGGTTGCAATCTGCGCAGTTTTAGCGGGTGCGGTCTCGGCCTGGGCGCAGACGTGCGGCGCCGGCCATCAGATTGACGGTTCGGTGTTCGACCCCACTGGGGCTGCCATCGCCGGCGCACTCGTGCAATCCGGCTCAATAAGCGCCACCACGAACAGGATCGGGCATTTTGAACTTCAGTGCCTTGGCGCAGGCACTGTCCACGTCACCGCAAGTGCTAACGGATTTGCGCCTGAATCGGCGAACCTAAAACTGCAGGCCGGGAGAATTGACCACTTTGATTTTCACCTGAATTTGCGGGATGGCGAGTTTTTGTTTCGTCGCGAGGCTGGGCGATTCAACGGAGAGTCCTTCTGGGAGTTCCTCAAAATGTTCCGCGAGGTCAGTGCTGTTTCTGGACGTCGCGTACTCGCCATCAGTGACAACGCACTGTCGTCGCTACAAATTCCATCTGCCTTGGCGTGATCAACAGGCCCCACAATTTCGCTTGGACTTCCTGCCTCCTTACAGCCCGGAACTCAACCCTATCGAACGGGTCTGGAAGCTCACGCGCCGGTTGTGTCTGCACAATCGTTACTTCGGATTCCTCGATGGAGTCGTTTCCGCCGTCGAAGGTCAGTTCGCCGAATGGACAAAGCCCAACCATATCTTGCGCCGACTATGCGCAATTACTTAAGACGTCGTGTTTAGCAGCGTAACCGGCGCCCGGAAACGCGAGCCCGGAATTCTATA